>CAZUHK010000295.1:0-2518 GCA_964620345.1 uncultured Planctomycetaceae bacterium | reverse complement strand
GCAACACCTAACAAGCGCCGAACGCGCTACGCTTGGGCTGAGGACGCTCGAGTGTCCGTCTATTTATTACCAGTCGAGGCGCAGTTCAATGGCCCTGTCGGTTGGACGTTCAGGCAGGATCACTTGAACACCTGATTCGTCAGCTTCAATGGCTTCATCGGTCAATGACTCGTCGCCGTAATGGATGCGCCTTGGTTTGGGGCAACCGGCGAAGCGCGCGATAATCCGCCGTCGATCGCCAAGCGGATCGCCGCGGATCACCTCGCCGCGCAAGGACAGGCCGGTCTCTTCGCGACGGATTTCGAACCGTGTGAGGCAGTGGTTGGCCGTGGCGTAGTCCCGGCACTGGCCATCGTCCTCGTACAGTTCGCTCTCGCCGGTTTCGCCGACGGCGGGGGGATAGACCTCAAGCACGAGCGGGTCGATGAACGGCTCGTGGATTGGCCGATCGGGGTTGCGGGTCGGGATCACGCAGCCGGCCTTGACGAACACCGGCACCTGGGCCAGCGGCACGTCCTTTGCGATCTCGACGCCGCCGTCGATCGTGCGGCCCGTGGTGCGGTCGTACCACAGCCCCGGCGGGAGGTAAAGCCGTTTGAAACCGTCCTCGGAAGTGACCGGTGCGACGAGCATGTCGGGCCCGAAGAAGTACTGGTCGAAGCGGTAGGCGTTCTCGTCCTCGGGGTGGTGGAGGAAGCAGCCGCGGGTGATGGGGATGCCCGTGTCGTACGCGATGCGTCCGGCGGTGTAGAGATAAGGCAGCAGGGCGTGCCGCTGGCGTAGCCAGTGGGTGCACGCGCCGTCGACATCGTCGTTGTAATCGTAGGGGAGCCGGCTGCCGGCCCCGGGCGCGCTGTGGAAGCGGAGCAGGGGGTTGAACACGCCGAACTGCAGCCAGCGGAGGTAGAGCTTGGGGTTGATCTTTTCGGGCCGGCCCTTGGCCATGAAGCCGCCGATGTCGTGGGAGACCCACGAATGGGCGACGTGTCCGGTGCGGATATTGAACTCGACCTGTGTGCTGAGCATGTCCCAGTCGCCGCCGGTATCGCCGGTGAAGAACCCGCCGTAGCGGTGGGACCCGAGTCCGCCGTAGCGGGCGAGGAGCATGCCGCGGCGGCCGAGGTTTTCGATTTCCTCGAAAAAGGTCTTATTGGCGACGAGCTGGCCGTTGGTGCCGATCATCTGCCCGCGGGAGCCATCGTTCCACCAGAAGTCAAGGCCCATGTCGGTGATGGGTTTGTGGCAGACTTCGACGAAGGCCCGGTTCTGCTGCTTGTGGGTGATGTCCACCTTGGCGGCGGTGACGGTCTTGCCGTTGTAGGTGATGTCGCGGACCCAGACCTCGTCGCCGGCCTTTTCGAGGTAGGCCTTTTGGTGCACGTCGTCGCTGCGGACGTCGAGGGGGTGATCGTTGAACACGACATGCAGCCCCGCGTCGCGGCACTCCCGGAAGAACTTCTCGGGGTCGGGCAGCAGGTCGGGGTTGATCTCCCAGTGGCCCCAGCCCTCCTTGTGCCACTCCATGTCGAGGATGATAACCGAGAGGGGGTAGCCCTCCGCGCCGAAGCGGCGGTTCATCTCGCGGACCTCGTCCTCGGTGAAGGCGGGCCAGCGGGAGAACATGACGCCCAGACTCTGGTGCGGCGGCAGGGGGGCGGGGCCGGTGAGCGTGCGCCAGTCGCGCAGCGGCTTTTGCAGATCCCGGCCGTAGGCGAAGAAGTAGTGGTCCTGCGCGCCCTCGCCGTCGCGTTCGACGGGGAAGCCGTCGCCGTCGAGCACGGCCGAGTCCGAGTCGTTGAGGAAGTAGTATCCGCTGCGGGAGATCAGGCCGGGGCTGTACTTCGTGGCGTCGACGTACCAGTTGAAGGAGCGGTGGGTGATCGAGCCGTTGTTGGTGCCCGAGCGGGCGAGGTTGAGCCAGCCGCCGGCTTTCGTCTTCGGCGGGTCGGGGTGGAGCTTGGCGTAGACCGGTTCGATTTCGCATTGGGTCCACGCGGCCCAGTTGGTGCCCGAGGGGTCGGGCGACTCCATGGTGGCGGGATGAGATCCGGGCATGCGGGAGTTGGGGCCGGCGTAGCGGTCGAGCGAGCGGAGCGGTCCGCCGAGGTTCTGATAGTCGCGGTCGCCGGGTCGCCAGAACTGCACCATGCCGCCACTGATCCAGCGGATTTCGAGGTTCAGCCGGTGGAAGGGGCGCTCATGGTCGCGGGTCCAGAGCTCCATCTCACCGGTTTTGAGCACGGTGTAGGTCTTGCCTTCGGACTCCCGCTGGGCCTGTTCCACGAAGGGGCGGGGCTGGCGGGGCTCGCTGGCGACGATGCTCGGGCGGTCTTCGAATGAGCCGGTGGACGAATACTCGAAGCGGACGAGACTGGGGGTAAGGCAAGTGAAACGCTGCTTACCGAGGACGATGCAATTGGACATGGTGGGGTTCACAAACAAAAAATATTTTGCCCAAGGGCGAGTGTGCGAGCATAAATCTTGGCGGGGTCAGGCGGCCTGTCTTTGGGCTTGCCAG
>CAZUHK010000294.1:0-2565 GCA_964620345.1 uncultured Planctomycetaceae bacterium | reverse complement strand
CCGAGCAGCGCGTCGATCTTTGCGCGGTCGCCGGCGTCGTCGTATTGATACACCGGCAGTGCCAAAACGTGCCTCCGGTTGCGAACGGCCTATGGTAGAGGCGGTGATATCGTTGCTCAAACCGCATGGCGCGACGAAGCGTCCGCCACGAACCCCGCCGGTCAGGAAGCGGTCGCCTCACCGCCTCGTACTCCGGCGGCGAGCGGATCGGGTGTCGCGGCGGGTCAAGCCATCGGCTCGACGAACCCGCTATCACAGCCGCCGCCTTTGGCCCGACACACGCCGAGGCGGGTGGACCACATCCGGGCCCGCCCACGTTGCCTGCGGGCAACATGCCGCACGGGCCCAAGCGTCGGCTCTGGCGCGTGCCGGCTTGGTAAGTATCTGCTGATAAATATTTTGCCGCACACCTGAGTAGTGCCGCGGCCGGCCCGGCACGGCGGTTGAACCATGACGTGACGCCATGAACCGTACCCCGATCGCCATCCTGCTCGTCGGCCTCGCGATCGCGCTGACCGGCTGCGGTCCCAAGCAAGTCGCCTACGGCCCGGCCGCGGCGTACGAAACCTACACCGTCCGCGCCCCTCACGCGGTGTTCGCCGGCAACGCGCGGCCCGATGCCTCGGATGAGCAGCCCGCCGCCCGACCCTGGTACGCCAGCCGCAACGATGCCCGCCTCAGCCATCGGCCCGGTGGGGCCAACGCCTCGGTCACCGCCTTCGTCACCCGCATCTACGACCGCCAGACCAGCCACGATGGCGATGTCCGCAACCGTTATCACCGGACCCATCGCAGCGCCGAGTTCGGCTCCTACGTGGACTGAGTCGTCCGGCTATCCCTCATAAGCACTTGTAAATGCCCACCTTGACGCGGTATCGCGGCGCTGCGATACTCACCACCGGTGGAGTTTGGGGGCGAACGTGTCGGGCGGGGCGTTTTGCTCGACGCGAGGCACGTCCGACTGTTTCACGGCAAATTAAATTGGTAAGGATTGGCTCATGGCGACCGTGACCAAGAAGGAATTGATTGACCGCATCGCTGAGGCATCGGGCGAAAAACGCGTGGCGGTCAAGCGGGTGGTCCAGGGCTTTCTCGATAACATCATCGTCGAACTGGGCAAGGGCAACCGGCTGGAGTTCCGGGACTTCGGCGTGTTCGAGGTCAAGCAGCGCGCCGCCCGCCGGGCCCAGAACCCCAAGACGCTGGAGCAGGTACACGTGCCGGCCAAGCGGACGGTGAAGTTCAAGGCCGGGCACATGATGAAAAAGGCCCTGGACGAAGACCAGGCCGCGGCGCTGGACTTCACCGGCGCCTCGGACAACAACAGCCCGCCCAAGTTGTTGTAGTCCCATGCCCGCCTGGCGGGATCAGCTCGCATCCAATCAACAGGCCCGGCGCGACGCGCGGCTCTGGCGATCGCTGGCCGCGGTCGATCGCTGCGCCGCGGTGGTCGAGCGCCACGGCCGACGGCGGGTCAACTTCGCCGGCAACGATTACCTGGGCCTGGCCGGCCACCCGCGGCTGATCGAGGCCGCGGCCGAGGCGGCGCGGCGGTGGGGCGTGGGCGCCGGGGCCTCGCGCCTGGTCAGCGGCCACCTCGACCTGCACGAGCGGATCGAGCAGCGCTTCGCCGCGTTCAAGCACGCCCGGGCCGCGCTGCTGTGCCCCACGGGCTTCATGGCCAATCTCGCCGTGCTCACCACACTCGCAGGCCCCGGCCACACCGTGCTGATCGACAAGCTCAACCACGCCTCGCTCATCGACGCGGCCCGGGCCAGCGGCGCGACCGTCCGCGTGTTCGCCCACCTGGGCTACGACAAACTCGAACGCCTGCTGTCGCGCATCGACACCGGGCGCAAGCTCATCGTCACCGACAGCGTGTTCAGCATGGACGGCGATTGGGCCGACCTGCCGCGGCTGGTCGCGCTGCGCGACGCGCACGAGGCGATCCTCATCGTCGATGAAGCGCACGGCACCGGCGTGCTGGGCGACGATGGCAGCGGCCTGGCCGAGCATCAAGGCGTCGCCGGGCGGATCGACGTGACCATCTCCACCGCGAGCAAAGCCCTGGGCTCGCTCGGTGGAATCGTCACCGCCGAGCGACTGGTGATCGATGAACTGGTCAACGCGGCGCGGAGCTTCATCTACACCACCGCCGCGCCGCCGCCGCAGGCCGCGGCGATCGACGCGGCGCTGGACGTGATCGCCGACGAACCGGCATTGCGGCATCGGCTGCGTGCGAACGCGGCGCGCCTGCGCTCGGGCCTGCGCGGCGCCGGCTGGGCGGTGGCGGAAGCTCCGACGCCGATCGTGCCGCTGGTCGTTGGGGCCGCCGACGCGGCGATCGATTTGGCCGCGCGACTCGACGCGGCGGGGTATCTGGCGCCGCCGATCCGACCGCCGACGGTCGCGTCCAACGCCGCCCGCGTGCGCCTCACCGTCCGGGCCGATCACACCGATGAACAGATCGACGGCCTGGTCGCCACGATCGGATCGCCCGTCCGTTAGAGCATCTTTCGGCGACCCGTAGTGGGTGCCATCTATGAGCAAGCCTCTTTTGTCAAG
>CAZUHK010000293.1:0-2575 GCA_964620345.1 uncultured Planctomycetaceae bacterium | reverse complement strand
GGCCAGGATGCAAGTGCCGTTGGGCAAGGGGTTTGCGGTGCGGCGGCGCGGCGGGGCCGGGGGGGGCGGACAGCGACGGGCTGGCGCGCCCAAGGGCGGCCACAAAACGGGGACGATCCGACACCGATTCTGTCCCAAGAAGGTGATCGAACAGTACGACCTGGTCTCAGCAAGCCGCCGCCCCGGCCGCCCGCGACAGGAGGCAAAACCATCACACGATATCCGACACCGTTTATGCTTCGCCCCCCTTTCTGCCCGCTTGGCGCTTGGGCATGGGTGGAGCTTACGTGGAACCGGGGCGGTGCTCGTGCGTCGAACCGGTCAGTCCCTCTGATGAAACGGAGCCATCGACATGAAACCCCTCGCCCTTGTCCTGTTGATCGCAGCGCTGTGCCTGCCGCTCATCGGCTGCGGCGACCCGGACGACACGCGGATACGCCTGACCAACCGTGGCGACGTGGCGATCGAAGGCGTCCGGGTCACCTTCCCGCCCGGCCCGGTCGGCTACGGCGACCTGCCGCCGGGCGGCACGACCGACTATCGCCCCGCGCCGGGGGCTTATGCGTATGCGAAGATCGAGGCGACCATCGCCGGTCGGCCGGTCATGATCCAACCGACCGACTATGTGGGCGAGAAGCCGCTCGACGGCGGACGGTACACCTATGCGTTGACGCCCCATCCCAAGGCGGAGGATGCTTACAGCCGGCTGACGATGAGCTTGATCGAAGATTGATGCGCGGGTGTCTGCTATCGCGACAGAGGCCAGAAAGGGTGTCAAGATATGGTGCTGCGTCGTCGCCGGTGAGCCGCGTGGGGCTTGACTTGACGCTTCAAAGATCGACCCTGGCCCGGCGGCCCGAGCTGGCCCGGCCGCGGCGGCGAAGCGACCGAACCGAGGCGTCGCGTTGGGGAGGTAGGCCGACCGGGCCTCACGCCGGCAGGATGCCCAACATCTTGGCCATGACGCGGAGCTTCTCGCCCAGGCCCACCACCGGCGGATCCTCGGCGGTGTGGTGCAGCGCCAGGAGGGTCACGTCGTCGTCCGGCGCCGCGCCGCCTCGGTGGTCGCGCACCGCCTCGAGCAACCGGCGGGAGAACGTGTCCACGTCGGCCATCGGCACCCCGCGGACCAAATCCATCAGGCCTTGTTCGCCGATCATGTTGCCCGAGCGGTCGGCCGCCTCGGTCAGCGAGTCGGTGAACAGCAGCACGCGGTCGTCCCGGCCGAGCGTCACGGCGAACTGCTCGTACCCGGTGCCCTCGATCACACCCAGCGGCAGGTTGCTCGGGCCCCCGTGCTCGGCCTCGGTCATGTCGGCCTCCAGCGGCCGCCACTGCCCGCGGTCGGCCTGATACCACAGGGGCCTTGGGTGACCGGCGTTGACGAGGATCAACTGCCGGGTGGGCGCGAAGTAGGTGGCCAGCAGCGCCGTGGCGAAGCGGCCGTCGCGCGACAGCGCGGCGAACTCATCGTTGAGCGCACGGGCCATCGCCGAGGTATCGATCCGGTTGATGTGCTTGCGCAGCAGCTTGCGGAACTTGCCGGCCAACTCGGCCACCGCCCCGCCGTGCCCCGCGACGTCGGCCAGCAGGAAGCGGGTGATCCGTCCGGCGCCGCACATCGAGACGAAGTGGACATCCCCGCCGGCTTCATCGGCCCGGTGCGGCTCGGCCAGAATCTGCACGTCCAGCCCCGAAGTCTGCAGGCGCTGGTCGGCCGCGGAGTAGCTACCCCAGATCTCCATGCAGCGCATCTGATGCGCTTGGGTGTCCGGCGGTGTACCCGATGACGCGAGCGTCGGCATGAGGCGTCTCCCGCCGAGAGGGTGTGAAAAGGCGGCGCAGGCCGCTATGCCCGGCCGCCTGATTGGATTCGCGTGCCCGGCCGGACGTTACACGATCAGGCGCGGGCGGTGAGCTTCTCCTTCGCCGCTTGCTTGTCGTACTCGGCGAGGAAGCCGATGAACTCGCGGCGGTGCTCCTGTTCGTCGCCCATCAGCTCGACGGCCAGATCCTGCGTTGCGAAGTCCACGCCGTCAGTCAACTCGACGATCTTGCGGTACTGCTCGATCGCCGATTCCTCGGCGTCGATCACGCCCATGATCACGCTCAGCACATCGGTGCTGTCGTCCGGCGGCTGCAGCGTGTCCTGGCGGGCCTTGAACGCCTTGGAGCCGGGCACCGATCCGCCGAGCGTGTGAATCCGCATCGCCAAACGCTGGGCGTGGCCCAATTCTTCCTGCACATCGGCACCGAGCGATTCGCGGATTTCCTTGGCGCGGATGCCGTCGAGGTTGGTCGAGTTGGCGATGTAGTTCTGGACGGTTTCGATCTCCATCCAGTAGCTGACGATCAGTTCGTCGATGACCTTGTCGATCTTGGCAGGTTCAGCAATCACGGTGCTCAATGGAGGTCTCCTTTGCTGTTGTTGATCCTTGGCGACCCGAAAGAACTATAGCGAGTGGATGACGACACTTCCGCAACGTGACAAGAAATACGCCTCTGCAGCGCATCGCGGTCTCGCGCGACGCCCCGAGGGCAGACCTGTGGATTCGACCGCGTGGGCAGGGCTAGA
>CAZUHK010000292.1:0-2623 GCA_964620345.1 uncultured Planctomycetaceae bacterium | reverse complement strand
TGGACCTCCTCTGCGTCGGCGCCTGGCCGGTGGCAGAACCCGAAGGTGGGGTCGTCGAGCGCGGACGGCGGAGCCTCGGACGTGCCCCTCACGAGCCCCCCAGCCCGGCGGCGCGGTGTACAACCGCAAGCACGGCATGATGGCTGGGCAAGTGTTCGAGCGCGCGGTCGAAGAATGTCGGCGCGCGGCGCGCGCCGTCGAGCTGGGCTTCTTCGGCGAGCAGACGCTGCATCCGAACTATCTGGCCTACATCGCGGCGCTGGGCAGGCCCCGGCCGTTCCGCGTGGAGACCAACACCAACCTCACGCTGGCCACGATCCCGATGATGCGCGCGTGGATCGACGCCGAGCTGGACCTGGTGCGCCTGAGCATCGACGCGATCACACCCGAGGCGTACAACCGCGTGCGGCCGGGCCTGGCGCGCGACCTGTCCGGCAGGCGGGTCGAGGGCGTTCAGCGCGTCGCCGCGGTGAACCGGAAGATCGAGACCTGGCTGGCGATGCCCGACCATCGGCCCACGCGGCTGGTGGTGGTCGACAGCTCGCACAACGTCGGCCAGATCGAGCCGTTCGTTGAACACTGGCGGCCCAAGCTCGGCCCGGCCGACCAGATCCTTATCAAGAACGTGCTCAGCTACGGCGGCAAGATCGCCGACCCCAAGCTCAAGGCCGGGCGGTGCAACGTCTGGCAGGTCCGCTACGCCGTGATCGACTGGGCGGGGAACCTAAGCCCCTGCAATCTCGATACGAACATGGACCTGACGCTGGGCAATATCATGACCGACTCGATCGCATCGCTTTACTACGGCCGCCGCGCCGATGCGCTGCGCGGCCGCACCGGCTGCGGCAACGACCTGACGCCCTGCCGCACGTGTACCGATGCCAACCAGTGGAGCGAGAACCGCACCGTCACCGCCCGCGACGGCCTGCGAAAGACCGGCTGAACCCCAGGGAGTCCGCACGGTTTGGCCCGACGCCGCCGCAACAACTTCAAGCGACAGGTCGCATTGTTCGCCACGTGGCTGGTGCTCGCCCAGCACGTGCTGCTGTCGGTCGTGTTCGCGCTGGACAGGTATCGGCCGGGCCTGTTCCACGTCCCCGAGTTGTGGGCGCTGGACCGACGCTGGCAGTTCTACCTGCTCATCGCGGTCGTGATGGGCAGCGGCTCGCTCACGATCGTCGCCTGGCGCAGCAAGGCCCCGGTCCGGCTGACCCTGTTGATGAGCTGGCTGCTGCTGACGCTGGTGATGGTCGGCTTCCACGCCGATCGTCTGCAGACCATGGCGCGGCTGATGTGGAAACATGGGTGAGGGAAGGACAAATGACGAATGACGAGTGACGAATGACGAATAGATCGTCCTCGTAACCGTAATCGATCACACGGACAGCGTCGTCGATGACAAGTTCGAGCCGGAGAACGACGACGAGCGAGCACTGGTTTGCAGTAGGATGCACCCATGGAAATCGAACACATCGCGTGGCAGGTCGAGGCGCCCCGGGCCGTGGCGGAGTGGTATTGCGCGCATCTGGGCTTCACGATCAAACGGCACGTGGACAACGAAGCGCAGGCGTACTTCCTGGCCGACGGATCGGGGCGGGTGATGATCGAGATCTATCACAACCCCAGGGTGCCGGTGCTCGACTACGCGGCGCTGGATCCGTTGCAGCTCCACCTGGCGTTCAGGTGCGAGGACATCCCCGGCACGGCCAGTCGGCTGACCGACGCGGGCTGCACGGTCGTCGAACAGATCGGCGACGGGTCGCCCGATGCAGACCACATCCTGATGCTGCGCGACCCGTTCGGCTTCGCGATTCAGTTCTGCCGGCGTGCCCGGCCGATGGTGTGATCGACTCGGGCCTGTCACCATGCATCGGGCAAGTGGTCGGCCAAGCATCGCGCGGCGTACCAACCGCTTGCCTGCCGAGGCCACGGCCGGCCGCACGCCCAAGCCCCTGCGGCCAATCGCGGAAGGCAGCGAGCGCGATCGGTCGACGATCGCCGGCTGGCGCGAAGCCGCAAGCGGCGCGGCGGATGTGATACCATCGCTGCCATGCGCCCCTACCTCGATCTGATGCAGCACATTCTCGACGCCGGCGTGGAGAAATCCGACCGCACCGGCACCGGCACGCTCAGCGTGTTCGGCTACCAGATGCGGTTCGACCTCTCGGCCGGCTTCCCGCTGGTCACCACCAAGAAACTGCACCTGCGCTCGATCATTCACGAGCTGCTGTGGTTCTTGGCCGGCGGGACGAACGTGAAGTACCTGCACGACCACAAGGTGAGCATCTGGGACCAGTGGGCCGACGACCGCGGCGAGCTGGGCCCGATCTACGGCAAGCAGTGGCGAAGCTGGCCGACCTACGACGGACAGACCGTCGATCAGATCAGCGATGTGATCCAGCGCATCGCCGACGACCCGGACAGCCGGCGGCTGATCGTCAGCGCGTGGAACGTCGGGCAGATCGACCAGATGGCCCTGCCGCCGTGCCACACGCTCTTCCAGTTCTACGTCGGCGGCGTGGGCGACTCGGGCAGACGCCGACTCAGTTGCCAGCTCTACCAGCGCTCGGCCGACGTGTTCCTCGGCGTGCCGTTCAACATCGCCAGCTACGCCCTGCTGACG
>CAZUHK010000291.1:0-2624 GCA_964620345.1 uncultured Planctomycetaceae bacterium | reverse complement strand
CCGCTAAAGCGGACAAGGTGTGGCACCCGCTACGGGTCGCTGAAAGATGCTCTAAGAGTCATCATCATGGGTGAAGCGGATCAAGTCGCCGGGACCGAGGACGGGTTATCCAGCGCGCCACTGGCGGCGACGACGAGCCGGTAGGGCCGGTTGGTTGTTGCCGCTTGCTCCGTTGATGGCGTTTGTTGCGGACACTTTGTCTTCGTTCTGGGCGAGGGAACCGGCGACCGTGCCGCCGGACGCGGCAAACACCGGGCACGCAGTGCCGAATTCGCGGGTGCAAGCGGGGCCGTAAGTCGATTGGGTTTGATGGTGGCTTCGGATGACCGTTCCTATCGCCTCACCGCTTCTGCACCGCCCGCACCACGTCCAGCACGGTGCCATCGCGCCATTGGATCACGGCGATGATGCGGTCGGTGGTGCGTGGCGGCTGGTACGGTTGGCCGGCGCGTTGCAGCGCGGCGTCGCGCAACTGTTCGATGCGCAGTACGGGGATGTCGGTGCGGCTGAGCCGATCGGTCAGGTCGGCGTGGCGGGGGCTTTGGGGGTTGATCGCGACGCCCAGGTCGGTGGCGATCACGTCCACCGCGTCGCCGGGCGTGGTGACGTTGGTCACGCGGTCGAGCACGATCGGGTGGGTCTTGCGGGCCACGGGCACGGTGATGATGGTGAGCTTGGCGCCGGCCGCGGTGTCCTGGTGGCCGCCGATGGCGCGCAGCACCCGGCCGTCCGAGTGCGTGTTCACGTTCACGTTGAAGTCCAGATCGACCTCCGTGCCGCCCAGGAAGATCGCGTCGAGCTGGTGGCACACACACCCCTTGTTGTGCGGGTTGGCGTATTGATCGACGCTGATCTCCACGTGCGCCGCATCGTCGCGCAGCGATTGCACCGCGGGCAGGTCGAACGCCTGGCAGTCGAGCATCTTCTTCACCAGGCCCTGGCTGAACAGTTCGAGCACGCTCTGATTGATCCCGCCCATGACCCAGTCGGCGTGGATCGAGTGCTCGGCCATCATCCGCCCGAGGAACCGGACCGCGGCCAGCGAGATGCCGCCGGCGCCGGCCTGGAAGTTGAACCCCTCCCGCACCAGCCCGCTGTGCCAGAGCACGTCCGCGGCGGTGCGCGCGATGCTCAGGTGCGGCCCGGCCGCGCTGACCTGCGTGATGCCCGAGACGATGCCCGCCGGATCGCCGATCGAATCGACCTTCACCACGTGGTCCACGTGATGCTCGGCGATCGAGATCGGCACGGCGGGGTAGGGCACGAGGTGATCGGTGACGACGATGACTTTCTTCGCGTGCATCGCATCGGCGTGGTTGAAGCTCAGCGGCCCGCAGGCCGCCGGGCCGTGCACGCCGTTGGCATTGCCCCGGGCATCGGCGCAGGGCGCGGCGATGATGGCGATGTCGATCGGCATCTCGCCCTGGATCACCGCCCGGGCCCGCCCGCCGTGGGAGCGGAGGATGGCGGTGTCGTTCAGCCCGCCGGTGCTGGCGAACGGCCCCATCGGACCGGTCATGCAGCCGTGGACGGTGCGGATCACGCCGCGCCGCGCCAGCTCGACCAGCGGGCCGTGCACGTCGAACAGGATGCACGGCGCGAGGGTGATGTCGCCCACGCCCATCTCGGCGATGGTGTGCATCGCCAGATTCATCACCGCATCACCGTTTCGCAGGTGATGGTGGAACGAGACGGTCATGCCATCGCGCAGGCCCGCGGCTTCGAGCGCGGCGCGCAGGTCGGGCATCCGCTTGTCGCGCCCGGGCGTGTGTTCGCCGCGGTTGAGCGGGGCGCCACGATGGGCTGAATCGGTGGTGGCGAATGCCCCGGCGTAAGGCGCGGTCGGCCCGTAGCCGGCGATGTGGTCGGGGATGTCGCGTCCGGCGGCGTTGAGTGGCATGGCAATCCGTGGTCCGTGCGATATCGGGCACTGAACCCTGGCGGGTTTTCGGCGGGGGGGTGCCAGCATAGACGCCCGGCGGCGGCGATGTCGCTCGTGGGCGTTGGCCTCCCTTGGACTGCCATGCATGCATCATGAAAAAAGGTCCGACCCATTGGGCCGGACCTGGTGAATGACGAGCATGATGCTCCGTGGACTTGAAAGGAGCGTGGCGAACGCCGCGACCATCAAGCGTGGCGGCGACGCCGGCCGAGCAGGCCGGCACCAGCGAGGACGAGCATCGCCAGCGAAGCGGGTTCGGGGATCGCCCCGCCGCGCAGCGTGTCGATCTCGTTGATGTCCTTGGGCCCCTGCGTGCCCCACGGCGAGCCGTCAAAATTGTCCTCGGCGTAGGGCGAGCCGGCGTCGAGCCGGCTGAACCGGTGGTTGAGCAGGTACTTGTCGGGGTTTTCCGTGGACGAATTGCCGCGGTTGGACTCGAATTCGAGATAAGGCAGCGTCTCAAGAAGTTCCGCCGTCAGGCCGAACGCCTCGTAGTCGATGGCGAACTCGACGATGTTGTCGTCGCCGCCGGGCCGGATGCGGCTGTAAAACGGCGTGTCGTTTTCCTCGCCGAAGTCAGGCACGCCCGCCGGCTTGAGCTGGCCATCGTTCACGACCTCCTCTTCGTAACCGGTGCCGTTGTCCTGCTGCAGGTCGGGCGTGGCGCCGTCCACCGCCAGAT
>CAZUHK010000290.1:0-2645 GCA_964620345.1 uncultured Planctomycetaceae bacterium | reverse complement strand
TGACCGCTTCCATGGGCGGCGAAGTCCAGTCGAACCGTCTCTTCGGTGCTGCCCCCCGTGGCGCCATGGCGGGCCCGGAGGCGGCGGATGCCGAGGGCCAGGATGGTGGCGACCTCGGTGAGGTGGTCGGTACTGATCGAAGGCGATGGCATGCGTCGCTCGAGCGTGTCGCGAAAGCTGCGGAACACTCCAACAGAAGCAGAACCCGGCGAACAAAAACAGCAAAAACAATTACTTAGAGTAGAACCGCGCAAACAAAGAAGTCGGCGCGTAGAGCTGCGTAAATCAATCCGTCTGGATCGCGCCGCGACTCAGCCACTCCCGCAGCTTCGACCAGCGCCGCCGCCCCGACACACTCTTGACGGCGATGGCGACGGCCTTCTTCTGGCCGACAAGCACGACCAGCAGTTTGCCGCGGATGACGCCGGTGTAGAGCAGGTTCCGCTGCAGCATGGCGTTGTGCTGGGTCATGAGCGGGATGACGACGGCCTTCGAAGGGCGCGGCCACTTCCTTGACCTAGACGCCGCCCTGGTGCAATATTGTGATATATCAGAACAGGGGAGGCTCGCATGATACATCGACTGGCATGGCTCACAGTCGCAGCCGTTGCAGCCATCGTGACACTCGGCGGTGCCGCCGACGCCGCCTGGCCCGAACGGCCTGTCTCGATCATCGTTCCGGCCGGGGCCGGCGGCGGTACCGATGCCACGGCCAGGCTCGTGGCGCAGGGGCTCGAGGAGCGCTTCGGTCAGCCCTTCAACGTCGTCAACCAAGGCCAGGGCGGCGGCGTGGTCGGCTTCACCAGCATCACGACGGCGGTGCCGGACGGCTACACGCTTGGCGTGATCTACAACTTCGCCCACTACCGACCGATGGGCCAGGGCGAGTTCGACGTCGCCAGCATGACGCCGATCGGCCAGTTCAACTTCGACCCGGCCGGCTTCCACGTGCGCACCGATTCGCCGTGGTCGACGCTGCCCGAGGCGCTCGACGCGATCAAGGCCGACCCGGCTGCCTACGATATCGCCTGCGGCGGCGGCTGTGGCGGCTCCTGGCCGATCGCGCTCGCAACGCTGCTCGTCGAATGGGGCGTGGATCTCGGCGAGGTGCGGATGATCAGTGGCCAGGGAGCGGCAGCCGCACTGCAGGAGATGGTTGCCGGTGGCTTCGACGTGGTGCCCTGCTCGGTGCCCGAGGCGGGCTCGCTGATCGAAGCCGGGCTCGTCAAGGGGCTCGCCGTCTTTGGCACCGAGCGCCTCGCCGCCTATCCCGACATCCCGACCCTCGAGGAGGCGGCCGGCCTCACCCTCGAGCTCGGTGCCTGGCGTGGCCTTGTCGGCCCCGCGGGCCTGCCCGAGGACATCGCCCAGGAACTCGAGGCGGCGCTCGAGGAGATCTACAACGATCCCGCCTTCCAGGAGGCGATGACCAGCCGTGGCTTCGGCCTGCGCTGGCGCAACGCCGCCGACTTTGAAGCCTTCATGCTGGCCGAGGAGGCGAGTGTGCGCCAGCTCGTCGTCGATCTCGGGCTCTAGCCCGCGGCCGCGACACCAGGTAACGGCATCGTGCACCGCTCCGAGGCGCTGGTCGGCCTCGGCCTTGCGGCGCTGGGCGGACTGATGCTCGCCCAGGCCCGGGCGATGCCGGTCCTGGCGCATATCGAGTTCGGCCCCGGCCTGTTCCCGTCGATCGTCGGCGGGCTGATGCTGGTGGGCGGTCTCGCCCTGGCCGTGCGCGCGGCGCTTGCCGGGGTGGGCGGCGACCCGGCCCCGGCGGCAGCGTTCCTGCACCCACCGCGACCGCTGCTGCTGGCGGCCTATGCGCTCGCGCCGCTCGCCTATGTCGCCGCCACGCCCTGGCTCGGCTTCATCGTCACCACCACGCTGCTCGTCACCGTCCTTGCCCGAAGCGCCGGCGTCGGGCTCCTGCGCGCGGCCGGGCTAGGCCTCGCCAGCGCCCTCGTGGTCAACCTCGTCTTCGCGAGGCTGATGCGCGTGGCCCTGCCCTACGGCTTCGCCGAGACCCTACTAGGCCGACTGCCATGGCCGTGATGGCCGAGGCCTTCGGCTTGGTCCTCGACCCCGTGGTGCTGCTCGCCATGCTGGTCGCGGCGGTCTATGGCCTCTTGGTCGGCTCGATCCCGGGGCTGACCGCCACCATGGCAGTCGCACTCGTCATCCCGATCACCTTCTTCCTCGAGCCGCTGCCGGCGCTCGCCGCCGTGATGAGCCTTTCGGCCATGGCGATCTTCGCAGGCGACCTGCCGGGTGCCCTCCTCCGCATCCCCGGCACGCCGGCCTCGGCCGCCTATGCCGACGAGGCCCACAAGATGGTGCAGCAGGGACGGGGCGGGCTGGCGCTCGGGCTCGGGCTCGTGGCCTCGGCCATCGGCGGGGTCTTCGGTGCGGCGGTGCTGATGACGGCGGCGCCCTCACTCGCCCGGATCGCCCTTCAGTTCTCGAGCTTCGAGAAGTTCTGGCTCGCCTGCCTCGGACTCACCGCCGCCGTCGCGGTCAGCCAGGGCCACTGGCTCAAGGGTGCCTTGAGTCTGCTTCTCGGGCTCGCCATCGCCCAGGTCGGGCTCGATCCGGTCTCGGGCCTCGCCCGCTTCACCTTCGGCAGCGACATACTGATCGGCGGGCTC
>CAZUHK010000289.1:0-2646 GCA_964620345.1 uncultured Planctomycetaceae bacterium | reverse complement strand
TGCTGAACTTGTGGACGCGATTAAGAATGCAGACTTGGGCACCACTGAAGCGATCGAAGAACAGCGCGCCCGTGTCGGCGAATTGAAAGAAGCCCTCAAGAAGATGGAAGGCAGTGATGCCCGCCACCTTGAGTCAATTGCAGACTACCTGGTTCCCAAATCGGTGTGGATCCTCGGCGGCGACGGCTGGGCGTACGACATCGGCTTCGGCGGGCTGGACCACGTGCTGGCCAGCGGGCGGGATGTGAACATCATCGTGCTGGACACCGAGGTGTATTCCAACACCGGCGGGCAGGCGAGCAAGTCCACGCCGCTGGGCGCCGCGGCGAAGTACGCCGCATCCGGCAAGGAGCTGAACAAGAAGGACCTGGGCCTGATGGCGATGAGCTACGGGCACGTGTACGTCGCGCAGGTCGCGATGGGCGCCAAGGACAACCACGTGGTGCAGGCGATGGTCGAGGCCGACAGCTACCCCGGGCCTTCGCTGATCATCGCCTACAGCCACTGCATCGCGCACGGCTACGACCTGGCACACGGGATGAGTCAGCAGGCGCTGGCGGTCAACAGTGGCATCTGGCCGCTGTACCGGTTCGACCCGCGTCTGATCGAGGCCGGCCAGCCGCCGCTTCAGCTCGACGCCAAGCCGGGCAAGGCCCGCGTGCAGGAATACATGGGCAACGAGACGCGGTTCAAGATGGTCGAGAAGATCGACCGCGAGCGGTTCCACCGTCTGGCCGAGCAGGCCGAGCGCGTGGCCGACCGCCGCGTCGCGCTGTACCAGCAACTGTCGCAACTGACCCGGCACGGCTCGGGCAACGGCAACGGCAACGGACACGAGTAAGCACGAAACCTGCGTGAAACAAACTCGAAATTCGTCATTCGGATTTCGGCATTGGAGCCAAGCGACTCATGGATCTTTCAACGCAATACCTCGGGTTGGAGTTGGCCGGCCCGCTGATGAGCGGCGCCTCGCCGCTGGTGGACGACCTGGACATGGTCCGCCGGCTGGAGGACGCCGGCTCCAGCGCGATCGTGATGCACTCGCTGTTCGAGGAGCAACTGGTCGGCGAGCAGTTGTCCAACTGGTCGGCCACGGAGCAGCCCAAGGAGGTTTACGCCGAGGCGACGAGCTACCTGCCCGAGCCCGAGGCGTTTGCCCTTGGCCCGCAGGAGTACCTGGAGCAGATCGAGAAGATCAAACAGGCGGTGGGCGTGCCGGTGATCGCATCGCTCAACGGCTCGTCGGCCGGGGGCTGGCTGGAATACGCCACGCTGATCGCCGAGGCCGGGGCCGATGCGATGGAGCTGAACATCTACCAGCTCGCGATGGACGCCGAGCAAGACGCCGCGGCGATCGAGCAGCGCATCATCGACATCACCACCTCGGTCAAGCAGGCGGTGGGCGTGCCGGTCGCGGTGAAGCTGGCGCCGTACTACACGGCGATGGCGCACCTGGCCAAACGGATCGACAAAGCCGGGGGCGATGGCCTGGTGCTGTTCAATCGGCTCTACCAGCCGGACATCGACGTGGAAAACCTCGAGCTGATCCGCGTGAACCCCGTGGGCCTGGGCGACCTGCCGCTGCGGCTGCGCTGGCTGGGGATTCTGTACGGCCAGTTCGACGGGTCGCTCGCGGCGTCGGGCGGGATCACCACCGCGACCGAGGCGATCAAGGCCCTGATGGCCGGGGCCGACGTGGTGCAGATCGTCAGTGCCCTGCTGCTCAACGGGCCGGAGTATCTGACCACCGTTCGCCGCCGCATGGAGGCCTGGCTGGAAGAGAACGAGTACAGCTCGCTGGCCGAGCTGCGCGGCAGCATGTCGCTGCACCGCTGCCCCGACCCCTCGGCGTACGAACGGGCCAACTACATGAAGACGCTGATGAGCTGGCGGATGTGAAGCGCACCGCGCCGCTCGCTTACGGGCGACGGGCCGACCGCTCCGCCGCCGACAACCTGGGCCGCAGACCCGAAGTGAATCGGTTTTGGGTATCCCTCCGCGAAGGTTCCAACGGATGACCGCCGGACCCCGACAGATCGACCACCGCCTCACGCCTGCCCCTCGCTCTCAGGGAGCGGGCCGGGGTGAGGGTCGGTCCGTGGATCGCGATGGCAGCGGGCGTGCGCCGCGCACCGGGCCTGTGCTGCCCAAGGGCGGTGGCAGGCAGCGCCCCGGCCGGCGCTGGCACGTCACCGGGCAGGTGCAGGGCGTGGGGTTTCGGCCGTTCGTCTATCGTGCGGCGACGCGGCTGGGCCTGGCCGGCCACGTGGCCAACCACGGCGGGGGCGTGACGATCCAAGCGTTCGGCGATGAACAGACGCTCGACCGCTTGGCCGACGTGCTGCTCACCGAGCACCCGCCGCTGGCCCAGATCGACACGATCAGCGCCGCCGAGCTTGACGCCGACGCGACCGACGCAGCGTTTCACATCATCGACAGCGCGGCCGATGAACACCCACGGGCCGACGTGACGGTCGACACCGCGCTGTGCGACGACTGCCGGCGTGAGCTGTTCGACCCGGCCGACCCCCGCCACCGCTACGGGCTGATCAACTGCACCCACTGCGGGCCGCGGTACAGCATCATCCGCGGCGGGCCGTACGACCGGCCGAACACGACCATGGCCGATTTCACGATGTGCCCGAC
>CAZUHK010000288.1:0-2662 GCA_964620345.1 uncultured Planctomycetaceae bacterium | reverse complement strand
CACGACCCGGTGCTGTCGCTCGAGTGGCTGAGCCAGTGGCAGGAGGCGGCGCGCTGAGCCGGCGCGCTTCGGCCTGGCGGTCTCGCGGCACGCCCGACGACCAAGGCGCGACAGCGGTTGCCGCGGGCGGCGCGATTGGTGAAGCGAGGCTCTCTGAGGTGAAAAGGTATAAAAGACGACCGACAGGTGGCCCGGGACGACCGGTTCTCCGATTCTGCCATGTTTTCAAGATGATCGGCTAGCCGTGCCGGTCTGCTGCGGGTTCTTCGAGCGCGCGTTTTTCGCAGCTTGCTGTTGCAAACGGCAGCGCAGCCCCGAAGTCCCGGCGTGGGTAACGCGCGTTTCGGTGTGCGGCCATGGTGGTATTGCGACCAATCGGAGACAGAAGGCGCCTCGTCATGAGCACGAACGAACGCGCGAACGGCGCTTGGACCCGCCTGACGGCGCACATGAACCCGCCCGTGTTTTTCGGCTCGGCCCTGATCGTCATGCTGTTCGTGCTGGTCGGGGGGCTGTCGACCGAGCGGGCTGCCAGCTTGTTTCAGGCGACACAGGAAGGTGCCTCGCAGTATTTCGGCTGGTACTATGTTCTCGCGGTGACCGGCCTTCTGCTCTTCGCCCTGAGCCTGCTGGCGTCGCGGGTCCGCCATGTCCGGCTGGGCGGGCGCGAGGCCACGGCCGAGTTCTCCCTCTTTGGCTGGTTCGCCATGTTGTTCGCGGCCGGCATGGGGATCGGGCTGGTCTATTTTGGCGTCGCCGAGCCGCTGTTCCACTACGCGACGCCGCTGCGTTCCGAGCCGCGGACCGACGCGGCGTTGTTCGAGGCGATGGCCCTCGCCTATTTCCACTGGGGGCTGCACGCCTGGGGGGTCTATGTCGTGCTGGCGCTGGCGATCGCCCATGCGCACTATAATCGCGATCTGCCGCTGGCGCCGCGCTCGGCGCTCGAGCCGTTGATCGGCCGGCACTATCGCGGTCCGGTCGGTGACGGCGTGGACATCCTCTGCACGGTCGGCACGCTGCTCGGCGTCGCCACCTCGCTCGGTCTCGGGGCGATGCAGATCAATGCCAGCCTCGACGTCTTCTTCGGCTGGCCGAGTGCGACCTGGCTGCAGGTGACCATCATCGCGGTCATTACCGCGTTCGCCACGATTTCGGTGGTGGCCGGCGTGCAACAGGGGGTGCGGCGGCTCAGCCAGCTCAATATCGGGCTGGCCGGTCTGCTGCTGCTGTTCGTGCTCCTGGTCGGCCCGACGCTCTACGTGGTCGAGCTCTTCGTCTCCTCGATCGGTTATTACGTCCAGCGCTTGCCGCGGATGAGCCTGTTTCTCGACCCGCGGGCCGGCGCCGACTGGCAGGTCACCTGGACGCTCTTTTATTGGGGCTGGTGGATTTCCTGGTCGCCGTTCGTCGCCATCTTCGTCGCCCGCATCTCGAGAGGCCGCACGGTCTTCGAGTTCATCCTGGGCGTCCTCTTGGTGCCGACCGTCGTCACCTTCTTTTGGCTCGCGGTCTTCGGCGGCACCGGGCTCTGGCTCGAGCGGACCACCGACACGGCCATTCTTGCTGCGGTCCAGGACGATGTCTCGACCTCGCTGCAGGCGCTGCTCGCCGCCTTGCCGCTCGCCGGCATCAGCACGGTGATCGCGACCCTGGTCATCGCCCTCTTCTTCGTCACCTCGTCGGACTCGGGCTCGCTCGTCGACGACATGGTGACCTCGGGCGGCGACGCGCACCCGCCCAAGGCGCAGCGGGTATTCTGGGCGGTTTCCGAGGGTGCTGTCGCGGTCACGCTCTTGATCCTCGGCGGTCTCACGGCGATCCGCAACGCCGCGATCAGCCTCGGCCTGCCGATGTCCTTCCTGCTGATCGCCGCCGCCGTCGCCCTTTGGCGCACCCTGCACGCCGATCCGATGGCGCAGCCGCGACGGTCGCGGTGAGCGAGAGCAGGATGGCGGGCCTCGCCGCTCGGCGCTGTCGCTCACCTTCCTGAAGATCCGAGCGTCAGGCGCCCCGGCGGCCGAACGCGCGCTGCGCGTCGAGCCAGGCGCGATGCTCGGTGTCGCTGGCGGTTTCGGCCTGGCCGTAAAGGCTGCGGGCGATCGGACCGATGCCGACGAACTTCAGGATGTTGCGCTCGAAGCTCTTCAGGCTGTGGGCGCCGTAGAACCAGCGATAGGCCAGGGCCGGCATGCCCATGGTCAGGACGATGCGGGCCGATTTGCCGCCGAGGTGCATCTTTGTCTTGCCGCCGTCGAGATAGTCGAAGGCGAAGCCCGGGCGCAGCGTCTGCTCGAGGAAGCCCTTGAGCAGGGCCGGCATGTCGCCGAGCCAGAGGGGGTAGACGAAGACGAGGTGGTCGGCCCAGGCGATGGCGGCTTGGGCCTCGATGAGGGCTCGCGGCGGGAGTTCGTGCTCGAATTCGGCCATGTTGCGCAGCAGCGGGAAGTCGAGGGTGGCGATCTCGATCCGGCGGAGGTCATGGCCGGCGGCGACGGCACCCTCGGCATAGGCATCGGCCAGGGCGTGATCCAAGTGCCCACCGGCCGGGTCGGGGTGGCCCTGGATCAGCGTGATCCGGCGCATGGAGCTTCCGACCACGGTCATGCCTTGACCCCTGCCCCCGGCAGTTTCTCGGCGGTTTCGTCGAGGGGCCAGCGGG
>CAZUHK010000287.1:0-2711 GCA_964620345.1 uncultured Planctomycetaceae bacterium | reverse complement strand
CCCAAAAGATTCGCCACAGGACACAGAAGGAAGATTTGTGTTAGAGTGCAAGCTTTTGGCTGTGAGCAGTCGGCATGAGCTTTCGCATCGCGCACATCACCGATTCGCACCTGTACTACCGCGTTCGCGATGAAGCGGACTTGGAACGCTGCGACCGTTTTTTCGAAAAGGCATTCTACGAATGCTTGGAACACGATGTGGAACTGGTCATCCACACCGGCGACCTCGGCGGGCACATGCGCTACGGGTCGGTGGTCGCCAACGAGCGGTTCAAGGCGTTGTGTGATCGGCTCAGTGCCGACAGTGGCATGCCGATCCACCTCGTCCGGGGCAACCACGACAGCGGCATGGGCGATGAGAACTACCAGCGAATCTACGGCAGCGGCAACTATTGGTTCCAGCATCGCGGCTGGCTGTTCGTCGCCCTGGATCGGTATTACCGGACCTACGAGTGGGCGCCCAACGCGTACAACCTCAGCGCCGAGACGCTCGATCGCCTCGACGCGATGCTCGCCGAGATGCCCGACGACCTGCCGCTGTGCCTGATCGGCCACGAGAACCCGGTGGGGGTGACCTGTTACGCCCGCGGGGAGGCGGTGCTCGCCCGTCTGCGGCAACGCAACTTCCGCCTACACCTGTTCGGACACGTGCAGGCGAACTACCTCTGCCGCTACGAGAACGTGCCGTGGTACACCGTGACCGGCGACGACATCGCCCACGACACCGGGCCGCTCACCTGGAACCTGGTCACCCTGCACGACGACGGGCAGGTGGCGTGCGACTACCAGTACTACCGCACGCACACGCCCGCGATTCCCGCCCGCCTGCCCGAGCCGGGCCCGGCGGTGCGCCTCGGCGGCGACTGGCCGACGCAGCGCGGCCCGCACGGCTCGCGGCGCAGCGATGACGCGCTGCCCGAGCAGGCGCCGCGCCGGGCGTGGAGCGTGTCCATGCCGGGCGGCGGCGGCTGCGGGGTGGGCGGTCCGACCCTGCACGAGCGAACGCTGCTGATCGGGGCGATGACCCGCGGCCGATTCGAGCAATGCACGGTCAACGCGCTGGACGCGGAAACCGGGGCGGTGAAGTGGTCGCGCGTGGTGGACGGCAGCGTCGAGGGGCCGGTCGTCCCCCACGGCCGATTCTGCTACGTCGGTACCTCCGCCGGTTCGGTCTACGCCCTGCAAGGGGCGGACGGGGCGGTCGCGTGGCGCTTCAACAACCGCGACAACCTGCCCATCGGCTGCGAGGCGGTGATCGAGCCGACCGTCGGCGGGGGCGGGCGCCTGCACATTGCGGGCAACTGGGAGGCGTACTGCCTGGACCTGGCCACGGGGCAGGCGTTGTGGCGGAAACTGGCCACCCGCAACGGCATCTCCTATTTCGCCGCCGGCAATGCGGCCCCGGTGGTGATCGGCGAGCGCGTGTACCACCTGCGCACCTACGGGGCGGTCTCCAAGACGCTGATCCAGTCCTACCAGGCGGCTGACGGCGGGCAGATGCGCACCAGCATGCCGGGCGAACTGAAGGTCCACGACCAGTATCGCCATGCCTCGCCGATCGTCCACGATGGCCGGCTGATCGCGATGGCGGACGGGCTGGCGGTGTTCGACCCCGAAGACTTGGAACACCCGCTGATCCACCGCCCGGTCGCCCCGGGCAGCGCCGCGCCCGCGGCGGCGGAAGATCGCGTGTACCTGTCGTGCCACGAGTGGATCACCGCCCACGACCTGGCCGCCGACGGGGCGGAGTTGTGGCGGGTGGAACAGGAGCCGGCCCGCTACCACTTCAACGGCGCGATCCGCAGCAAGTGGGGCATCGAGCCGCCGCGCGGCGCCTATGCCGCCCCGCTGGTGTGCGGCGAACGGCTGCTGGTGTGCGACGCCGGTGGCCGGGTGCGCTGCCTCGATGCCCGCGACGGGACCGAACGGTGGCGGCTGGTCTTCGAACACCCCATCCACGCCGCCCCGCTGATCTCCGGGCGAACGCTGTTCATCGCCGACTACGCCGGCACCGTCCACGCCCTGACCTGGTAAGGCCCGCCGGCTGAATCCAAACGCGCCGAACGTCGCGCCGCCGCTCCGGCAACGGGCGCTGATGCGTCCGGCTCCCAGCCACGCTCTACATGGCCACACTGGTCGCCCCACGATGCAATCCGGTCATTCGTCGCCACTACCACAACCTTCTGGCCACCGGCAAATGTAAAAAAGTCGCCCGCGTCGCTTGCATGCGAAAGCTCCTGGCCACAATCACCGCCGTCCGCCAAATCTTCGCCACGCAGCGCCGGCCAATACACCGATGCCCACCGGCTACTGCCGGTAGAGCAGCGCATCAACTGCTGAGCGATCAGTCCGCGGCGGTGATGCCCAGTTCCTTGACTTTCTTGTTGAGCGTGTTGCGGTTGATGCCCAGGAAGTCGGCGCTGCGGGTCTTCACGCCGTCGTGCCGATCCAGCGCCCGGCCGATCAACTGCCGCTCGACCTCGCCCACGACCAGGTCGTAGAGCTCGCCCTCGCGCATCGCGTACTCCTCGATCGCCTGCTCGGCAAGCTTGCGCGACAGACTCTCCAGCGACTCGGCCCCGCCTTTGTCCCTGCCCTGCTGGGCGAACATGCGGATCTGAATCGGCAGCAGCTCCTCGCTGAACTCGTCGGTCGTGCTCATCACCACCGCCCGCTCGATCGCGTTCTCCAGCTCGCGCACGTTGCCCGGCC
>CAZUHK010000286.1:0-2733 GCA_964620345.1 uncultured Planctomycetaceae bacterium | reverse complement strand
AAGGCGTAAACCCCACGCCTCCCCCGGCCCGGCCCGCTCGCTCCCCCCAACCCCGGCACACGCCGGGGTTTTTACTTGGCCCCCGCCGCGATCGCCCCGGCCAACGCCAACGCATCGAGCATAGGGTCGCTTGCCGCGCCCGGCACATCATCTGATCGCCCATTGACGCCCCCGCGCCATCGGCGACAATCCACCTCATGCCCGACTCGCTTTTCCCGGACGACAGCCCGCTTGCCGTTCGTCAGCCAAAGACCGATCCGCTGATCCTCCGTCGTCAGCTCGACAAGGCCGGCCTGGGCTTTGAGCTTCAGCGCGACGACCCCGCGCTCAAAGATGCCCACGGCGTGCTCGTCCGTTGGGCCGATCTCGAAACCTCCGGCCAACTGGCCCAGATGCACGAGACCCAACTCCAGGGCGAGTTTCTCGGCTCGGTCTTCGGCGAGGCGCTGGGCTACACCCGCTTCTCCGAAGGCCTGGGCAACTGGACACTCGAACAGCACCACACCATCGCCGGCCACGAGCCCGACGCCATCCTCGGTCGCTTCAAGGCCGGCCAACCGCGCAAGCCCGTCGCCGTCGTCGAACTCAAGGGGCCCAAGGTCCACCTCGACCGCGACCGCTCCAACGGCCGCACCGCCGTGCAGCAGGCGTGGGAATACCTCAACCACACCCCGCCGGATTGCCGCTGGGCCATCGTGTCCAACCTCATCAGCTTCCGCCTCTACGAGCGCAGCAGCACGCCTCGCAAGTACCAGCACTTCTCTCTCCAATCCCTGCGGGACTTCGGGCAGTTCTGCCGCTTCTACGCCCTGTTCGCCGCCCCCCGGCTGGTTCTCAAAACGCCCAACCAACCGACCGCCGCCGAGCAGTTGCTTGCCGATTCGCTCAGCCGCCAGCGCAAGGTCGGCGATGAACTCTACGAGGCCTACTCCACCTACCGAACCCGGCTCATCGCCCACCTGCACCTGGAACTCAAGCACCCGCTGACCCTCGCGATCGAAATGGCCCAGCGCCTGCTCGATCGGCTCATCTTCATCGCCTTCTGCGAAGACCGCGAACTGCTCCAACCCAACACCATCAAACGCGCCTACGAGGTCAACGGCTTCAGCGCCGTCACCAACCCACGCTGGCAGAGCTTCAAGAGTCTGTTCCGCTTCATCGACACCGGCTCGACCCAGTACGACATCCCGCCCTACAACGGCGGCCTGTTCGCCTCGCACCCCGTCGATGACCTCGACCTCGACGACGCGCCCTGGACCGAGTTCTTCCGCGCCCTGAGCAACTACGGCTTCGCCGACGAAGTCAACCTCGACGTGCTCGGCCACCTCTTCGAGCAATCGATCACCGAACTGGAAAAGCTGCGCGAGACCGGCCTGTTCGGCGGCGACGCCGACAAGGCCGAGCAGTACGCCCAGATGCCCCAATCCGCCAAGCGCAAGCAGATGGGCATCTACTACACCCCGCCGCAACTCACCAGCCGAATCGTCGAGTACACCGTCGATGAACTCATCCACCAACGGTTGGCCGCGCTGGCTCGCGAGCACGGGGTCAACGGCTCCGACGCCGAACGCGGCGACGCCCCCGATTCGCTCGACTACTGGCACGCGGCGCTGCGGATCGTCCGCGATCTGAAAATCGTCGATCCGGCCTGCGGCTCGGGCGCGTTCCTCTTCCAGGCCTACGAAGTCCTCGAACACCGCTACGCCCAGATCGTCCAGCACCTCAAACGCCTCGGCGATGAGCAGGCCGACCAGATCGCCGCCAAGATTCCCGAATACATCCTGCACGAAAATCTCTACGGCGTGGACCTCTCGGCCGAGGCCGTCGAGATCACCCAACTCGCCCTGTGGATACGCTCGGCCACGCGCGGACAGACCCTCGCCACCCTCTCCCACAACATCGTTCACGGCAACTCGCTCGTTCACGACAAGGACGCGCACCCCGATGGCTTCGACTGGAAACAACGCTTCCCCGAGGTGTTCGAGCGCGATGAGCCGCATAACGGCTTCGATTGTGTGATCGGCAACCCGCCATGGGAACGGATCAAGCTTCAGGCGCGCGAGTTCTTTTCCCTCTCGGCCCCGCAGATCGCCACCGCGACCAACGCCGCCAAACGCCGAAAACTCGTCGCCGAACTCGAAGAACACAAACCCCAACTGCACCAGCGGTACGAGCAGGCCGTCGATGACGCCGCGGCCCTGCTAGACTACTGCCGCAAGTCCGGCCGGTATCCGCTGACCGGCAAGGGCGACATCAACACCTACGCCGTCTTCGCCGAACTCGCGTCACAACTGATCGCCCCCGCCGGCCGCGTCGGCCTGCTCACGCCCTCGGGCATCGCCTCGGACCACACCACCCGCGACTTCTTCGCCGCCATCGCCGAGTCCGACCGGCTCATCCGCCTGTTCGACTTTGAGAACAAGAAGGTGTTCTTCCCGGATGTTCACGCTTCCTTCAAGTTCTGCATCCTCAACTTCGCCGGCGCGCCGCTCAAGGACACTCAGGCGAAATTCGTCTTCTTCGCCCACAGCGTCGAGGAACTGGATGATACCAAACGCCGCGTTGAACTGTCCGGCGAAGACATCAAGCTGCTCAACCCCAACACGCGCACCTGCCCGATTTTCCGCACCCGCCGCGACGCCGACATTACCAAACGCATCTACCGCCAGGTCCGCGTCCTGATCGACAAAAACCGCACCGGCCCCACCGCCAACCCGTGGGGCGTGAAGTTTG
>CAZUHK010000285.1:0-2757 GCA_964620345.1 uncultured Planctomycetaceae bacterium | reverse complement strand
GTCGCGGATGATGTGGTCGGCGCGGGTGTACCGCCCGTCGCTGGTCACGATGCCGATGCTCGCGGTGCTCACGACCTCGTGGCCGTCGAGGTTGTACGGCTCGCCCAGCTCGTGCAGCAATCGGTCGGCCACGGCGATCGCGTCTGACACCGCGCGCCGGGCTTGCAGCAGCACGACGAACTCATCGCCGCCCAGCCGCGCCGGCAGGTCCGCCCCGTGGCTGATGTCGCTGCGCGTGTGCCGGCGCAGCCGGTCGGCGATCTGGCGCAGCAGTTCGTCGCCGGCCTCGTGACCCAGCGAGTCGTTGATGACCTTGAACCGGTCGAAATCCAGAAACAGCAGGGCGAAGTGGTAGTCCGGGTCGTCCGTCGTGCGCTGTACCGTCGCCTCCAACTGTCGCATCAGTTGCTTGCGGTTGGCCAGGCCCGTCAGCTCATCGGTCAGGGCGATCGCTTCCATTTCCGCCCGCGCCGCGGTGAGCCGGCGGACCAGCGCGAACAGCAGCCCGCTGACGGCCAGGCCCGTGATGGCGACCAACGCCGAATCACGCTGCGCTTCCACTTTCGCCTGCTCCAGCGGCATCGGTCGGGTGCCCGCCACCGCGTCGTGCAGCGTCAGTTGGTCGGTGTACTGATCCCACGCCGCCCAGCCGGTCAGCACCAAAGCCAGCACCAGCACCGCCCACGCTGGACGTGAACCCAATACCCCCCGCCAGCGCTGCACAGACGCATGCGACATGACCGGCTCGTCCCAAGCCCGGAAAACCTAACGCACGGATACAGCGTAAACATCGGCTCAACGGCCCGGCCGATTCACTTGATATTCACCGGTTTGCGGGAGGGGCTACCCGCATGCCCGCCCGCGGTCGGCGGGCGGGGGGCGCTACTTGCGCGCCATGTAGTGCGGGCTCGAACCGTGTACCATCTCCGCGGCCTCCATCACCGTCTCGCTGAGCGTCGGGTGCGCGTGGATCGAAAGCTGAATGTCCCGCGCCAGGCAGCCGGTCTCGACCGCCAGCACGCCCTCGGCGATCAGCTCGCCGGCGTGTACGCCCACGATGCCCACGCCCAGCAGGCGCTGGTTGTGCGGGTCGATCACCAGCTTCGTCAAGCCATCGTTGCGGTCCAGCGTCGTCGCCCGGCCGCTGGCCGCCCACGGAAACCGCGCCACGTGATGGTCGATCCCCCGCTGCCGCGCCTCGATCTCGGTCAGCCCGCACCAGGCCAGCTCCGGGTCGGTGAACACTACCGCGGGAATCGCCGCCGGGTCGAACGCGCTGGGCTCGCCGTCCATCGCTTCGATCGCGACGCGCGCCTCGTACGTGGCCTTGTGGGCCAGCATCGGCTCGCCGGCCACGTCGCCGATCGCGAAGATGTGCGGCTCGGCCGTCCGCCGCTGATGGTCGATCACCACAAAGCCCTTCTGATCGGTCTTGATCTTCGTGGTGTCCAGCCCGATGTCCTGCGAGTTGGGCCGACGCCCGACCGAGACCAGCACCTTGTCGAAATCGCGCTGCTGCTCGCCGTCGTTTCCCAGCAGCTTCACCTTGCACTTGGTCTTGAGTGCTTCGACCTCGGTCACCTTTGTGTCAAGCAGAATTTCTTTCACCACGCTTTTGCGCAAGCGTGTTTCCAGGTGCTCGACGAGGTCTTCGTCGGCCGCGGCGAGGATGCGTCCCAGCGCCTCGACGATCGTGACTTCGCTGCCCAGCGCCGCGTAGACCGTCGCCATCTCCAGGCCGATGTATCCCCCGCCGATCACCAGCAAGCGCTTGGGCACGTCCGCGAGCTTCAGCGCCTCGGTCGAGTCCATTACCCGGTCGCTGTCGTGGGGGAAGCCGGGGATCTGCGTGGGCCGCGAGCCGGTTGCGAGGATGCCATGGTCGAACTTGAGCTGCTGCTTGGCGCCCTGGGCTTTTTCGACCTCGATGGTGTGCGCGTCGATGAAGCTGCCCCGGCCCTGAACGAAGGTGACCTTGCGCTGCTTGGCCAGCGCGCCCAGCCCGCCGGTGAGCTTGCGCACGACCTTGCCGCTGAACTTCGCCAGCTTGTCCACGTCGATCTTCGGCTCGCCGTAGTCGATGCCCATGTCCGCCGCGGCCTTGGCCTCGTGGATCAGCTTCGCGGCGTTCAGCAGCGTCTTGCTCGGAATGCACCCGCGGTACAGGCACACGCCGCCGGGGTTCTGATCCTCGCTGATCAGCGTCACGTCATACCCGCGGTCCGCGGCCATGAACGCCGCCGGATACCCGCCCGGCCCGCTGCCCAGCACCACCACCCGCTTGCCATCGGACTGCTTCTGACTGCGTTTGGCCATCGTGTACCTCGAATCGATCGAATCAGGGCCGGCATTGTAGCGGCTCACGCCCGCCGGCACCGCCCACGCCGCGCACGCCGCCGAACGTCCCGCCGCCCGCCGCTCCGCGCCGCAGCCACCCGGCCACGCTCCGGGCATTCGGCGAAACACCGCGATTCGCCTCAAGTGGGTTCATGACCCATCTGCCTTCGCGGTGATGTTCAGTGCGGGTGAACATCTGCACGGAGCCGAGGGTGAACCGATCGCGTGTTCGGTGGCGTGGGCCGGCGACAGGGGCTACGGCGCCCGGGCTATGGCGCTCGGTGGCTCGACGATGATCCGTTGGCGTTGGACATCACGCGGGTGATCCTGTCGAACGCGAATGCGGGTCGCGATGGCCAACCGGGGGGGGGCGGAGCCCGGCCGCGGCGGCGGCCGGGCTTTAGGGGGCAGGGGGTTATG
>CAZUHK010000284.1:0-2760 GCA_964620345.1 uncultured Planctomycetaceae bacterium | reverse complement strand
GAGGCTTGCTCATAGATGGCACCCGACAGACGCGACGCAACGCTGCAACCTGCTCTAATCGGTTAATCGGAGAGATCGTGTTGAGATCGGCGCGTGCTCATCGGCCGGACCGATCCGCCAGTGGACGGGTTGACCAATTGATTGATCGACCGCCGTCACCAGGGAATCACGATGCCGTTCCAGGGGCCGCCGCCGGCGTCTTCGATGGTGATCTTTCGGCCGTCCCGTGTGGTGAGCGTGACGGTGCGTTTGTTCTTCTGGGTCTGGTCGCCCTCGGGCTTCTTGTCCGCCCGGCCGGCTTTGAAGCTGACGTTGGAAGAACTGTTGACGCGGTTCCACCAGTCCGGCTGTAGCTTGTGGACGCTGCGCCGCATATCGACCAGAACCTTGCGCTGATGGCGATCGAGGTGGCGCCTGTCGCGCAGGGCGTCGGCGACCTTGGTCTTGACCTGCTTGTCGAGGTCTTTCGCCCGGCCGGTCATAAACAGCTCAATCGCCTGCTTGTAAGACTCGGGTGTGGCGTCCTCGGCAGCCGCCGCGGTCGCCGCGGCCGGTTGGGCATAGGCGGTGACCGACAGTTCGCCCCACGTCAGACCGACGCAGAGCCAACTCAATGCACCGTACAGCGTCGCGCGTTTCATGCGGCGTCCCTCGATTTGGGGATGGGCGGTTCAGTGCCCCTGAGCGTCAACGTGATGGTAAGCCGCCGCACCGTGCCGTTCAATGGAGAACTTCGGTTGGATGGGCGCTGGCGCGAGGCGCCTGTCCGAACGGGCGGTCAGCATCGCCGGTCGGGCGCGGGGGCTGAACGTGGTAGCGGCCGGTGAGGAACAGCCGCTCGGCCAGTCCCATCAGACTCAACGCCGTTCGCCGTTCGCCCTGGGCGTGCGTCGCGCGCCGCTGGGCCGTCGGTGATTGTGGATCGAAGCGCAGCGTTTGGCCCCCCCCGCCGGGCCGCACGACGACGACGCGGTCGGGATGAGTGAAATAGAGAATTTCATCGTTGCCGGTCAGCGCCAGGCCGCAGCCCGACGTCGCCGGGTCGGCGAGCATGTCGCGGCCGAAGAAGCAGTGTTCGTAATCGCCGCCGAGCAGGCCCATGACGGTGGGCGGCACGTCCATCTGCGATCGCACGCCGTCGATGGCGCGTGGCGCCAGCCCGTCGATGCCCGGGCCGTAGAACACGACCGGCACGCGGTACATCGCCGGGCCGCGGGGATACATGCGCACGCCGCCGCTGTGATCGGCCACGACGACGAAAAGCGTGTCGTCGAACCACGGCTGGGCGCGGGCCTGCTCGAAGAACAGGCCCAGCGCCGCGTCGGTGAACTTCACCGCGGGCAGTTGCCGCTGGTCCTCGGTATCCAGCCCCATCTGGTCGGAGCCGGGAAACTGGTAAGACGGATGAAACGTCAGCGTGAGCATCAGGGCGAAGAACGGCCGGTCGTCGGGTTGACGGTTGAGTACTTCGATGGCGCTTTGGAACAGATCGCGATCGTTGTAGCCCAGCGCCGTGCGGTAGGTTCGCACCGGCAGGTCATCCTCGACGATGAACTGGTCGACGCCGTTGCTGCCCAGAAAGGTTTGGCGGTGGTCGCGATGGCCCGGGCCGCCGTAGATGAACATGGTGCGGTAGCCGCGCTGCTTGAGCAGTTGGGCGAGGGTGAGGAATCGGCCGGTCGACTCGCCGCGGGTGGTCACGCTTCTGGCCGGCAGGTCGGGGAAGCTGGACAGAAGCGCCGCGAAGGCGCGCTGGGTCCGCCCACCGACCGCATAGGCGTGCGGGGCGTGCACGCCGGCTTGCGCGAGTTCATCGATGTGGGGCGTGAGGTCGCCTTCGCCGCCCAAGTGGCCCACGTAGGCCCAGTGCATGCTTTCCAGTACGATCATCACGACGTTCAGATCGCGTTGCGGGCGGCGGCCGGGCGTGATCCGGTGCAAGGGGTTGGCGGGGTTGGCCACGGGCCGATCGCCCGGCGCGAACACCCGGTCGCGCGCGATCCGTTCGATCTCGGCGGTGGGCGGCAGATCGAACAGGCCATCGATCGAGGCGTTGTCCGACAGCCGCGCCGCGATGGCCTGTCGGAGCGTGAACGGCCCATTGAGCGCAAGCTGGCTCAAGGGCATCGACGGGCTGAAGTAAGCCGGGCCGGTGTTGATCGCGTGCGAGCTGACCGTGCCGCGAATGGCCAGCACCAGCAGCGCGGTGAACAGCGTGGGCCAGACCACGCCGTGCCAGAGCCGGCCGACGTTGTAGCGGTCGTCAAAGCCCCACCGCACCACCGCCGCGGCCACGAGCAGGCCGACCGCCACCAAACCGATCAGCATCGGCCACAGCGGATAGCGATCCGCGATGGTCTGATAGATGTAAGCGTTGCCGGCCGAGGGCAGGTAGTTAAACACCTGATGATTCAGCCGCAGGCCGAACTCGGCGAAAAACAGCGCATCGGCGACGGCCATCAGGACAACCAGCGCGACCACCGCGCCGCTGAAGGCCGCGATGGTTCGCTTGAACCAACGCCTGGCCAGCAGCCCCGGCTGGGCGCCGAACATCGGCAGCAACAGCGGCACCACCAGCATGCCCGCGATCACCAGGTCGAAACGCAAGCCGACCCAGAACGCCTGGGCGATCTGCCCGGCGCTGACCTCGTCGAACCGATCGTGATGCCCCAGCCATACCGCCAGCCGCTGCAACTGCAGGATCGCAATGATCATCGCGCCCACAAAGATGGGCACCCGCGTGCGCGCGTGCAGCAGCCC
>CAZUHK010000283.1:0-2785 GCA_964620345.1 uncultured Planctomycetaceae bacterium | reverse complement strand
CGGCAACAGCGAGCTGCACCTGGACCGCCGCCTGGTCGAGAAGCGCACCTGGCCGGCGATCGACGTCGCGGCCTCGGGCACCCGCCGCGAAGAACTGCTGCTGGACCCCAAAGAACTCGAACTGATCTACCGCCTGCGCAAGGTTCTGGCCGACATGAACCCCGTCGAGGCGATGGAACTGCTGCTGTCGCGCCTCAAGAAGGCCAAGAGCAACGCCGAGTTCCTGCTGACGATGAACCTGGATTAGCGCGAGCAGCGAATCGAAGCCCGATGCCGCGGCGCGTGGTAAACTCACGGCCATGGCTTACGCGCTGGTCCAGTGCGACATCGCCCCGCCGACGATTCAGCAGGTGCGCGAGGCGTTGAAGCGGACGATCGACGCGGGCCTGCCGGTGGTGCCGGCCGACGCACCGGGGATCGTGAACGACAGCTACGGCGTGCTGGTCGAGCGGCTGACCGCCGAGCAGGCCCGGGCGCTTCGGGCGGCGTTCGCGGCCGTCGGCTACGCGACCGAGGTGGTGGACGAGCGGGACCTGTTCGACCCGCCGCCGGCCAGGGGGTGCAACAAGATCGAGGTCGCCGAGGAGGGGCTGGTGGTGTACGACCTGTACGGCACGGGCCTGATCGTCGCGTGGGATCGGGTGCTGATCGTCGCGGCGGGAATGATTCAGACCACGCGCACGCAGCGGTCGTTTGAGCTGGTTCACACGCCGTTCGTCCAGGCCCGCGATGTCGAGGTGGTCAGCAAAGCGTTGTGCGATTGCCACGCCCGGCTGGACATCCTCACCGACGCCCAGCCGCAGCGCATCACGGCCGACGGCCATCGGCTCAACTACGCCCACCTGGGCCACCGCCGCACCCAGAGCTCGACGATCAATTTCATGACGCTGCTGCGCGACATCGCGGCCAAAGCCACCATTGCCGAGTTCAGCCGCGGCTTTGCGGCCTTCATCGAGCCGGGCAACCAGGTGCCGGTCTATCCGATGAAGCGGTGCTTCGAAGAAGAGTTGGGCTGGCTGGTCTGGCACGCGACGCGAAGCTGAGCGAGCCGAGTGCCGGCGCCCCGCTGCGTGCGGGCGTGGTACCATGCTGCCGAGGCCCAAGCCGATGGCGCACACACCCCTGCCGGGCCACATTCCGATCCGCATGCCGGGCGTGGTCTGTCACCTGCTGCACGATGAGCAAGGCGTGGTGCTGATCGACACCGGCCTGATGGGCGTGCCGGGGCGCGTCAAGCGCATCATGCAACGCCTGGATCGGCCGATGAGCGACCTGCGGGCGATCCTGCTCACCCACGGCCACCTCGATCACACCGGCGGGGCGGCCAAACTGCAACGCTCGACCGGCGCGACGGTCCATTGCCATCGCGATGACATCCCCCACGTCCAGGGCCGCTATCCCTACGAAGGCATCGCCCGGGTCTGCGGCGCGCTCGAAGGGGTCGGGCGATGGTCGCTGCGGTACACCCCGCCGACGGTCGGTGGCGAGCTGGACGATGGCGATGAGCTGCCGTTCTGGGCCGGCCTGCGCGTGGTCCACCTGCCCGGCCACACCGCCGGCCACTGCGGCTTCTATTCTGAGCGGCACGATGCCCTATTCGTCGGCGACCTGTTCGCCAGCTACCTGAAGCACGCCCACCGCCCACCGCCGTTTCTGAACAGTTGCCCGCAGCACTTCCCCCACAGCTTCGAGCGGGTCAAACACCTGTGCCCGCAGTGGCTGATTCCCAACCACTACGCCTGGTGGTCGGACTACCGCGCGCATCGCAATCGCTTCGAGCATCTTTGTCGGCACGTGTTGCGCTCGACCCGGTAAACGATCGCGCCCACTGGTTTGTCGCGAACGCGGCCGCTTCCATCCCACGGGTATGCGGGTCGGACAACCGAAGGGACCAAACATGACAGACCAACACACCAGGACGTGGCCGGACCTCGCGATCGGGCTGTACGACCGGCTGACCGGGCGCAACGCCGAGATCATCTACGAGTTCGACAATATGGAAATCGCCATTCCCAGCGGCACCGGTCCGCAGGCCGAGCACGCCCGATGGATCTTCAACGGCACGATGAAGATCACCACGAACGATGGGACCCATGGCCCAAAATAACGCTGGCCGGCCGGCTCGACGGCACGCTCGATGGCCAAGCCCTGGCCATCACCGCTGATGGCTGCGATGTGGTCGTCAGGTTCGATCGCATCGGGCAGGTATGGCGTTGGCGCCACGTGCTGGGTCGGCTCGCCCCGCAATTGAAACGCCTGCGCGGCGTGCGGGTGATCGCTCGGATCGGTCGCCTGCCGGCAATCAACCTCGCCCCGTCGCCCAATGTGCTCACACGCTGGCTCACCAGGTTTTGACGCCGGCCCAAGCGTGAGCTTGCCGCTGGGTGTCGAGTCGCCGGTGAGCACCATGACCCGACGCGGGGAAAGGATGGCAGGCACGGGTGCCGCCAACCCGCGCGGCAACGTGCAAATGCCAGGTGCGGGTCGGTGCTATTCGGCCGTGACTTCGACGCCCGCGAAGGTGGCGACGGTGGGGGCGTGTTGCTCGCGCCAGGCGTCGGTGCGCCGCTCGGCGGCGGCGATCTGCGTGTCGGTCATGGCGCGCTTGAGCGTGGCCAGGCGGCTGGCTGAATCGTCGATGCCCTGCTCGGCGCTGAGGGTGTACCAGTGATAGGCGGCCACGGCGTCGACCCGCACGCCCCGGCCGTAGTGGTACATGATGCCCAGCTTGTTCTGCGCCACGGGCTGGCCCTGCTCGGCGGCGGCGGCGAACAGCTCGGCGGCC
>CAZUHK010000282.1:0-2795 GCA_964620345.1 uncultured Planctomycetaceae bacterium | reverse complement strand
TGGACCGCCAGTGGGTGATTTACTCCATCGATTCATTGATTGGCTCACAGGGCGGACAGGAGATGCTGCGATTTGCCTCGATTCTCCGCCGCCGGGCCGCTTGAACTGCTTAGCAATCCGTCTGGCGACGGGTAGCGCACCGTTATGGACTTCCGTCGGCGTAAGGTAGCCGTGCGCACCGTGGGGCCGAACGTCGTTGTAGATGGGAATGAACTTTTCCAGGTGGCGCCGGACCGCGTCGATGTCGGCAAGGTCGGCGAGATAGGGCGACTGATACTTGACGGTCTTGTTGGTCGCCTCTGCCATGGAATTGGAAAACCGGACGTCCTTCTGAGCGATGATGTGCTTAACGGGCACCTCGAACAGGGATGCGTTCTCCGATCCTGCATCGGTGAGCAAGATGGGCTCGGTGGAATGCTCACCCCGTTTGGCGAACCGACGGTAAGCGTCCTGAACCGTCTGGAACTGAGTCTCCGCCGAACGCGTGCGGGAGAGCGTCCAGGCGAGGATCTTCCGGGAGAAGTTGTCCACGACCAGATAGATGTTGACCAGGATATGGTCGAGGGTTCGAAATAGTGTCACGTCGGCATGCCAGATCTCGTCGGGGGCGGACGCTCTGATGCCTTCGGTGTGATCCTTCCGGCGAGAGGTGCCCCGGACCGGCGAAAGGCCGAGAAGCCTCAGGTAGTTGTAGAAGGTGGACCGGGCAAAACCAAACTCACCGTTTCTGACCCCATGCCAGCAGCTCGAGGGACGCAGCGATTTTGACATCCGAATGGTAGCGCCTGCGCAGAACAGCGGTCGCCATGATTCCTCCCCGAGTGACCTGAGTGCCTGTCGGTATTTTATCGCACCCGTGGGACGAACACCGGTGTTGGGTATGGAAAGAAACTGGGGAGCAGAAGGCGGCAACAGGACGGCAGGCGGTGATGACCGTACATCCGAACAGAGAAAAGATTTAGTCGATTATGGAAACACTACGGTGACCACTACCGATGCCCGGTTCTGCTGGGTGCAGGAGGGCCTTCGAGTCGTTCAAGAGAGACACCCCACGCGATTGGAGAACAGAGAGGCCGCCGGCTTTTTCTGCGCCGCTTGCCGGGAGTGCGTGGGGAATATGCGGTCGCGGCGAATGCGAGTCACCAGTGATGAAGGATCAGTAGTGAAACCTGCAGGAAGCGATGATGAGTGCCTCGTTGGTGACCTGGTAGACCAGACGATGCTCTCGGGTGATGCGACGTGACCAGTATCCGGAGAGTTCGTGTTTCAGCGGTTCCGGCTGACCGGTCCCGGTGAACGGTGAACGGATAATCTCTTTAATCAACGCGTTAATTCTGGTGAAAACCTTGCGATCCTCGTTTGCCCAGCGCTGATACTCTTCGAAGGCGCGACGGTGAAAGGTGATCGTCATTCGTCAAGCGAATCGACGGAGAGCGAGACGAGGTTTGCGTTGGAGCGGATATCCTCGAGTGCGCTCAGTAGGTGCTCGCGGTTCGCGTCGGTGCTCAGCAAGTACTCGGTTTCGTCCTGCACTTCACTGATGATGATCTCGATCTGCCGGTCATGGTAGGTCTTCTTCAACGCTTCGATGAGCTCGGGAGAGAGTTCATTTGCGTTCAGTCGGTAGGTGGTTTGCATCGATGTACTCCCTGAAGATGATATTACACGTCGGCGTTGAGCCCCGTCTACTGCAAACCCATAGGTGCAAATCCCTTAATCGTGTCAGTGCGAGATTCCCCGTGAGGGAGTTAGGGTAGCCGATCGGCGAGTGACGTACGGTATTTATTCATGACTTGGCTCACAGGGCGGACAGGAGATGCTGCGATTTGCCTCGATTCTCCGCCGACGGGCCTCGGTGAACTGCTGTGCAAACCGTCTGGGGACGGGAAGCATCCCATCATGAACCTCCATGGGCGTGAGATAGCTATGAGCACAGTGGGGCCGAACGTCGTTATAGATGGGAATGAACTTTTCCAGGTGGCGTCGAACCGCGTCGATATCGGTAAGGTCTGCGAGATAGAGCGACCGATACTTGACGGTCTTATTGGTTAGAGGAGTGCTTGAAAATGATCGACCGTAATCTCGGCTGACCGAATCAAACTGCGCAGAGTGACGATTGAAAGCTCCTTGTGCTGTGGCACCGAGAGATTCACTCTGCTTCCCGCTTTTACCAAGACGACATGACTACCAACTTGACCGAGGACAACCCAGCCGGCCCTCTGAAAGGCCTTAACGGCCTGTTTGCCGGAGATATTGGCGAGACGAGCCATAAGTCAGACGGCGACGATGACTTGCTGTTGGCCGTCGTGAAGGGTCTGGGAACCCAAGGCTTTCTGATCCTCAGCCCAGAGCCAGGCTTGAATGGCTTCCTTGATATTGACCAGCGCTTCTTGTTCGTCTTTGCCTTGCGAGACACAACCGGGCAAGGCCGGACACTCGGCTACCAGCCAGCCGTCTTCGACATGTTCAATGGTTACGTGAAACAACACTGATAGCGTCCTTAGCCGGGTGCTAACTATAGTATACTCACTGTCGCCGGGCTGTGTCTGTGACACCCAAGTTCCCGAAGCGGAGTCTTTCGACAACCTCATGAACGTTGCAGATCTTCTCGATGAACGATTCGATTCTCCGGTTGATTCGGTGACAGTCAATGGACTCAGCTCGTATTTGGCTGTGAACCGCCCCGACTTTTCCGGAGACCAAAACCTCTGCAAGGCCTCTCGGATGATGGCTTCGTGATTCTGGAAACTGTGGCGGAACCGCAGCGCCCTACCTATTCTGAGAGCTTTCTGATT
>CAZUHK010000281.1:0-2814 GCA_964620345.1 uncultured Planctomycetaceae bacterium | reverse complement strand
CAAGGTGTGCGGGAGTGCGGACGCCATCACACCTTGCCCTTCGGGACAAGGTGTGGCACCCGCGCAACGGGGCAACCCGCGCCAAGCCACAGGCCACGAGCGGGCCGAATCAGATCGCCGCGAACTGCATTTCGGGTTCGCGGGCGTCTTTGACCTGCGGGTAGCGCACGTCGGTGAGGAATTCGCCGGCCATGTGTTCGCGCGTCAGGTCGGCGTTGAAACGGCGGGGCTCGGCCAGGCCCGCGGCGGCGGCGAGGTCGATCGCGATCTGCCCCTCGGGCCTCGCGAACTCCAGCACGCCGATCGCCTGCTCAAACGCCTGGATCATGCCTTTGGCGTTGATGAACGTGCCGGCCTTTTCCACCCACGTCGCGGCCGGCAGCACCACGTCGGCCGCGTCGGTCAGCTTGTTGGGCAGCGTGTCGATCAGCACGGTGAACTTGCCGGCCACCGCATCGAGCAGCTCGTCGGTCACCCATTCGCTGGGGTAGTTGCCGGTGAGGACGACCGCGTCGGCCTCGCGAATCTTCGCGAGCATCTGCTGGTAGTCGGGCACATCGCAATCGTCGCAGAGCAATTGCAGCGCCTTGCGCGCGCCGCGGGCGTTGGGGGCCTTCTCGGCGTAAATGGTGTAGCCGCCGGGGAAGGTCTGGTCCTCGCCATGCACGGGCACCGGCCCCACGCCGAGCGTCGCGCCTTCATCCAGCCCGCGGATCGCGGTGGCCAGCTCGAACGCATCCTCGCAGCTAAGCATCGGCGAGATCATCGCCGCGACCTTCTTGCCACGCAGGTTCTCGAGGATGTGGTTCAGCGCCTGCTTCCAGCTTCGCTCGGCCCGGCCGTCGGCTTGCTTGACCGTCGGCACGGTCAGCCGATCCTCGCGGTGTACATGCCGCCAGGTGAAGCGGATCTCATCGCTGATCCACCAGGTGTTCACGTCCATGTTGATCCGCGGCTTGATCCGCCAGACCCGCCCGTCGTTGTGGTCAACGTAGATGTTGTCGCCCGAGGCGGTGATGCCGTCGATGCTCGGCGTGCTCCTGAGAAACCAGACGCGCTGGCTCATCAGGAAATCCTTGTCCAGCAGCGCGCCGACCGGGCAGATGTCCACCACGTTGCCCGACAGCGGGTTGTTCAGCGCCTTGCCGGGGAAGACATCGATCTCTTCCTTGTGGCCGCGGCCGGCGACGCACAGCTCATCGGTGCCGGTCACCTCGCGGGTGAACCGCACGCAGCGCGTGCACATGATGCAGCGGTCGGAATAGAGCAGCACGTGCTGGCCGATGTCTTTCTTGGGGTTCTTCTGCTTGGCCTCTTCGAAGCGCGAGTAGCCCCGGCCGTAGTCGTAGCTGTAGTCCTGCAGGTAGCACTCGCCGGCCTGGTCGCACACGGGGCAGTCCAGCGGGTGGTTGATCAGCAGGTACTCCATCACCGCCTTCTGGTTGGCCTGGGATTTTTCGCTCTGGGTGTACACCTCGGCGCCGTCCACGGCGGGCGATTGGCAGGTCGGCAGCAGCTTGGGGATCAGCGAGAGCTTGCCGTCCTGTCGCGGGTCGGGCTGAGCGACCTCAGCCAAACAGATGCGGCACGAGGCGACGACGCTCATCCCCGGGTGATAGCAGTAATGGGGGATGTCGACGTCGTTGTCCAGGGCGACCTGGAGGATCGTCTTCCTGCCGTCGAACTCACACGGTTTGCCGTCGATCGTGATGGTGGGCATGGGCGCGGCGCTCGTTGACTCGTGGATACGTTCACTCGTTGACTCGCCGAACCGGGCACGCGACGAGCCGAGAGCAAATGGTAGCACAACGATCCGAACCGGTCACCGACGCCCGCAGCATGATACGGGTTAACGAATTAACGGGTCAACGACTCCCCGACCCGTTAGAATGGCCGACCATGTTGACAGAAGCGAAGATTCCCGTGGCGATCGTCGGCGCGGCGGGCCGGATGGGCCGGATGCTGTGCGAGTTGGCCGTGGCGTCCGACGAGTTGGAGCTGGTCGAAGCGGTGGACACCGCGGGCCACGGCATGCCGGCCGCGGCCGAGAGTGATGTGCTCATCGGCCCGGCGCCGAGCGATCGGCCCCGGGCGGTGATCGAGTTCGCCCTGCCCGCGGCGACCGCGACGACCATCGCCCACTGCCGCAGGCACCATCAGGCATTGGTGATCGGCACGACCGGTCTGACCGACGCCGACCACGCCGCGATCGACCAGGCCGCGGCCGACATCCCCATCTGCCAGGCAACCAACTTCTCGCTGGTCGTGAACGTGCTGACCCAGCTCGCGGCCCGCGCCGCGCAACTGCTGGGCGATGCGTACGACATCGAAATCCATGAGGCCCACCACCGCCACAAGAAAGACGCGCCCTCGGGCACCGCGCTGTCGATCGCCCAAGCGATCTGCGCCGCGACCGGGCGCGACAACGCCCGCGACGTGCTGACCAGCCGCGCCGGCGACGACGTGCCGCGCCGGCCGGGTCAGATCACCGTCCAGGCCCTGCGCCTGGGCGACGTGGTCGGCGAGCACACCGTGCACTACGCCACGGCGGGCGAGCGCATGGAACTCAAGCACATCGGCACCAGCCGCGAAAGCTACGCCACCGGCGCCCTGCGCGCCGCGGCCTGGCTGACCGAGCAATCGCCCGGCCGCTACACCATGAGCGACGTGCTGGGATTGTGAGGGCGGCGCCGCACGACACATAAGAGCCGCCCTTCGAGCGCGTGGCCGCAGCGCTATCGCTGTCGTCGGACCGGCTCGCCTAGAGCAGCGGGTATGACTTTTCTGCCCCTTCCCCCTCTCAGGGGGAAGGCG
>CAZUHK010000280.1:0-2822 GCA_964620345.1 uncultured Planctomycetaceae bacterium | reverse complement strand
TGCATCTGGACCGGCACGGCGCAGTACGCGCCGCGCCAATATGAACAGCCGCCGGAGACCGGCGACTCATCGTTCAGCTTCGACACCGGCGGCGGCACGCAGCACATCACGCAGTCGCTGGCAACCGTCGGGAGTCATGCCGCGTCGGGCACGGCTCCCAACTTCCGGGGCGCGATCGGCGTCACGCACGACAACGTCGAAGGCGTGGACATCAGCATCCCCGTCTTCAACTTCTCCGAGACGCACTACCTGCCCGCCTCACAGGTGACCAACGCCTACAAGGGCACGCTGTTCGCTCTGGCGGGCAAGGTGAACAGCGGCGCGTTCCGCGGGCTGGCCGCAGGCGAGTGCCTGTTCCTCGGCGCATCGGGTTCGCGGCGCGGCACCGACGAGGAGGACGACTGGGAGATCACGTTCCGCTTCGCCGGTTCACCCAACCGCACCGGCATCAGCGTCGGGCCGATCGGCGGCATCGCAAAGAAGGGCTGGGAGTACCTGTGGGTGCGTTACGCCGACGTGGAGGACACGGCCAGCAACACGCTGGTCAAACAGCCCGTCGCCGCCTACGTCGAGAAGGTCTACGAACAGGCGAGCTTCGCCGGATTGGGGATCGGATCATGAACTGCCACATCGAACCTACTGCCGGCGTGATTCGCGTGTTCGCCGATGGCCATGGCTACGGTGATCCTTACACGTTTGCAGCATCGCTGCGGTGGATTGATCGCGAGACCGCCGAGGTGCTGGCAGCGCTGCGAGCGCCAACGCCAAGCGAGTGGCGGGCGATGCGGCAGGCCGCCCGACAAATGAGACTGAAGGCATTGGTCTACCTCCGACGATACCCCGATGGCCGATCACGCGAGGTACGCATCGATGTCTGATGCCATGAAGAAGGTCCGCACCGGCGACCCGCTGGCGGTCCCCGCCAAGGCGTACAACGCCTTCATCGATGCGGCGAAGGACTTCCACCAGCGCACCGCGAACCTCGGCCAGCAGGCCACGCCCGGCTACCGCTCGGCGGGCATCGTGCTGGTCAAGAACGAGTCCGGCGAAAGCCGCGCCCGCTTCGACGTGCTGGGTCTGGGCGATCCGATCTTCCTGCCTGACGGTGGTTCTGTTGCTGAGCAGTCGTTCAAGAATGCCGTGGCGTTCCGTGGCGACATGCCCGACCAGACGTTGCACCAGGGCAGGTTCGTGGTCCTGCTCGAGCCGCTGGCGGCCGGCGCGATTGGCCGGGCCTGCCTGGCGGGCGTCACGGTGGCGCGCCTTCGCCTCGAAGACGCCGACCAGCAGGTAATCCATGCCGAGATCATCGACGCCGACGCCACGGCGCTGCAACCCGCCGCCGCAGGTTCGGCGGCAGTGCTTTGGCACCAGGACACTTCCGGGGGAGGCGACGTGTGGGCCATCGTGCGACTGGCCGGCGACAGTGCCGGCCGGATCAGGTTCGGCAAGCTCAAGGCCGATTGGGATAACAGTCAGGCCACGGTCCAACTTGACCCTTGCGATCCGGCGGGTAACGACAACGGCCTCGACGACGTCGAGGTATTCGTTCAGAACGACAAGACCGAGTTTGACCCCGGCACCGCGACGGTCGCCGGTGAAACCTTAGACATCGGGGCCAAAGTCGCCGAGGGCACGATCATTCCCTACGTCCTCGACGATGATGGCGATTGGATCGTGCCTGCCGAGCCGCATCAGGTTGTCGTCGATCTGCGGGTGAACAGCGAGAGCTTCGAACGGCAGGCGCAGTTCGCCTGGTCGTGGGGCTGGTTCGCCACGACGACCACGACCTGGGTGGAAGTGGGCGATTCATTCCGGGTCAAGACCAACGGGGCCGACGACACGCCCGGGTACCTGGACGATGAGATCACCGTCACGCCGGCAGGCGGCGGCCACGAGTGGTTGACGAAGGCGGTCCAGCCCGGCGGCGCTGCGGATAACAAGCTGCTGCTGGAACACAACGACGTCGGTCCGGTCACGAACACGGTGACGCTTGGCGATGGCACGCTCATCGAATGGGACGCCAAGGGCCACATCGTGAGCGTCAAGGGGGTGGCGACATGATCACGGCAACAGACAGACTGACGGCGCTGGATCGCGTGCTGCCGCCTCCGCAGCGAAACTCCCATCGCCCGCTGACCGAGGCCCAAGCGTTCGTGAAAGTGCGGGCATCGCGGGGCAACGTGACGTTGCCCGATGCGGACGATCTGCTCGCGGCCCAGGCGTGCTGCGAGGACGCGCCGCACCTGTGGGATGATGTGGTCGAGAATGGCGTTCTGAAAACGCGGCAGGACGACAAGCTCGTTGAACTGCCCCCCGACCAGGCGATCAAACGCGGCCGCGGCCCGTGCATCCTGTACGGCAAGAAGCTGAAGCACCTGTATGGCGTGCTGCGCCACTTCATCCGCGATGACAAGGGCCACGTGGCATTTGATCGTACCGGCGAGCATCGCTTCGCGAGTGCTGTTCCGTTTATCGAGCCGCTGCTGGCGGTGCTGGCCCAGACCCGCAACGTGCATGATGTCCAGTCGCGGACCCCGGACTACATGGACATCATCCAGCCGGTGCCGCACCCTCGCCATGCAACGCCGATGGACGAGCTGCGCGATTCTCAGGTGCCCAAGCTCATCGGCGGAACGATGTGGATCGTCACCTACCAGTGCGGGCGGGACATCGAGGCGACGCCGATCATGCGCGCCGTCGCCGAGAAGCTGGTGGAACTCGCCGACACCGACACGCGGCCGCGTGGTGGCATGGGCTGGATGATGCTGGGGTTGAACATCGACACATGGAATCAATGCCACGGCGACAACCTGCCCAAC
>CAZUHK010000279.1:0-2828 GCA_964620345.1 uncultured Planctomycetaceae bacterium | reverse complement strand
CAAGTTAAAAGGTCAACTACGCCCTAAATAAAAGTGCTTTTTGGCCGTTTATTCAAAATTGAAAACCGTGTCCTCTGGGTGCGGTCAAGACTATCAGGTTCTGTCTTCAGTACTGAAATTCCCCCTTTGAAGGCAATGGCATTCACTTAGTTTTACAATTGCGGCACCATTGTTTAAGGGGCTTAACTAATTGATTTATATTAATTTTGCTAAGTATATTATTTTTTGGATTTTTCTCTTGACTCTTGGTGGTTTCTTTGGCAGGATAAAAAAATAAAGAAACCACCAGGACAAAGGAGAAGTATGGACACTATCATCCAAGATTTAGAATCCACTACATTTTCAGGCAGAAGGTTCACTCGAAAACAACTGGAGCAGATTCAAGATACCGTAAAAATGTTCTCAAACTTAAGCCTCAGGGAGCTTGGGCACACAATCTGCGAACATCTTAACTGGCAGACACCAAAAGGTAAATACAAAATCCAGTCTTGCCTTAAAGCATTAGAACAAATGGAGAAAGCCGGACTACTATCGCTTCCCCAAAAACGGCCACGTAAAAAAACCAAACAGAAAGCTATAGAATGGACACAAAAGACTCAAGCACAACCGCCGATTTGCTGCGAATTGGACGCATTGCATCCGATAAAAATCGAGAGAGTGGTACAGCCAGAGGATATTGAACTTTGGAATGAATACATCGATAGATATCATTATTTAAGATATAGGAGGCCGGTTGGCTCTTATATCAAATATTTCATTACAAGTGGAGATCAAATACCGAAGATTTTGGGTTGCTTTTTATTCACCACTTCCGGTATTTGGGCGTTGGCCAAGCGGGACCAATGGATTGGGTGGACAGATAAACACAAGCGTAAGCATCTAAATTTGATTCTTAATAATTCACGGTTTCTGATATTCCCCTGGGTCAACGTAAGGAATCTGGCGTCTAAGGTATTATCAACTATTTCCGGGCAGGTAGGCGATGACTGGTTGGCGTGTCATGGTTATAGACCTGTCTTGTTGGAAACATTTGTAGACCCTGAAAAATTTGTGGGAACAAGCTATAAAGCTGCTAATTGGCAGTGTCTTGGGCAAACATCGGGAAGAGACTGGAAAGAATCGGCAGATACAGCAAAGAAACGATCTCCCAAAGACATATACGTATATTCGCTGGATCATCAGTTTAAAGAAATCCTTAAAAATAAAAAACCGGCTAATCTTGCGAAACCTTCAAAACAAGATCAACAAGCAATAACAGATGACCGATTCATGCAGTTGTGGCAAAAGATCATGGATCTGGTTTCACAAGTCGCCCAGCAATTTGATGAGAAATGGCAACAACGCAGGAGGCTCATTGATACCATGCTGATTATCCTTTTTATCTTCCGTCTTGTTTTTTCCAAGAATCAACAGGGGTATCAGATAACAATCATTGAATTATGGGATCAATGCAAAAAGATGAATTATCCGTTACCTCAGGCAAAACCACCGGCAGCCTCTGCCTTATATAAGGCAAGAATGAAATTGGATGAACGTATCTTTAGGGATCTGAATACCAAAATAATTCAAGCCCATGAAGAATACATAATGGGCCGGCAATATAAATGGAAACACCATAGAACGTTTGCTGTCGATGGTACTAAAATCAATCTACCCATCAAACTGGAATCTGAAGGCTATAATAAGCCAGCTAAAAAAGCGCACTATCCCCAAGGTTTGGTCAGTAGCTTATATCAACTCCAATCAAAGATTCCATTCGATTTCGCCTTGGTTAACCATGATAATGAAAGAAAAGCCGCACTGGATCACATCAAGGTTTTGGAGCCAGATGATGTCGTGGTTTTTGACCGTGGGTACTTTTCTTATGAGATGCTCTATCATCATCTTCAGCGAGGTTTACATGCGGTTTTCAGAATCAAAAGTAAATCCTTCAAAATTATTGATGAATTTATTGCTGGTGATGAAACGGATAAAATCGTTACCGTTAAGCTTTCAAAGCAAAGTATACCCAAACTGCTTTCGAATAATCCGGACATAGAGGCTACTTCTTTACCACTGCGGTTAATCAAGTATGTGCACTCAAAGACGACATTCATCCTGGGAACAACGCTTTTGGACCAGAATATATACAAGATAAAAGACTTTGGGGATTTATATCATTCAAGATGGGGAATTGAGGAATCATACAAGATTTCCAAAGTGCTGATAGACGTCGAGGACTTTCATAGTAAAAGTGACCGCGGTGTAAAACAAGAGTTGTATGCGCATTTCGTGTTGATTACACTCAACAGACTGTTTGCAAATCAAACCGAAGGTATGATTAATAGTGATTATGGTTCGCCACAAGACGTCGCAAACGATCAACCTTTCGAGACCGAAAGATATCAGGTCAATTTTAAAAATACCCTTATTACCATTGCAAGGCAAATCGAAGGACTATTCGTCCAACAGACAAAACTTGTAAATGTAGCTATTCAAACGATTTTTACCAGTATCTCTGCCTGTAAACAGAAAGTCAGACCTGGAAGAAAATATGAAAGAGTATCTAAAAAGCCAATAAACAAATGGCTGCCTGCCAAAGAAAAGAGAGCAACGGTGTAAGCGGAGGCAGCGGTCACATTTTTTTTGCGGTATAGTCGGGCATTCCCCGAAAAGTTAATAAGTACAGCTATGTGCTCTTAAGTGAATGCGGTGCTACTCTAAAGTGAATGCCATTGCCTTCGAGAGGGGGGGTGTCTGAACACGCCGGGAACATCTCCCTGGCCCCGGATTTTTTACTCCCCGTCATTCCGGGCTTGACCCGGAATCCATCTGCGTTGTGGCATTGG
>CAZUHK010000278.1:0-2828 GCA_964620345.1 uncultured Planctomycetaceae bacterium | reverse complement strand
CCTCTACCTTAACGGCTCGGAGGTCGCTTCGGTGTCAAACGCCTCGCTGGGCGCCGGCAACAACGGCGCGGGGCTTGGAGCGCTGAATGGTGGCGATGACTTATCCCTGCTCGGCGGAGGCCAGCAAGGCGACTCCGATGGCGACTTTTTCCGAGATTCTCCAAATGCAAGCACAGAGCAGCCCTTCGTAGGCGACATTGCGATCTTTCGTGCCTATGATCGCGCAGTGAGCGCTGAGGATGTCTCGACCAACTTCAGCGCCGTCATCCCCGAACCCGCGTCCGTGGCGTTGGTGGCGCTCGGCGGAATGTTGATGCTCGGCCGGCGCCGGCGGCGGCAGGCGTAACGCGAGGGCCCACCCCGGCCGCCGCGGTTTACCGCAGCAACACACTCGAAGCCCCCGCCTCATCCACGGCGGGGGCTTTTTACGTGGTGTGCCGGCCATGGCACGATGACTTGGCGGTGCAAGCGCGTAGGGTGGGTCGAGGCCGGCGGGCCCGTCTGCGTGCGGACACGCGCATCCTGATCGTGCCCGAGCGGATCGGCGGCAGCGAGGCCGAGCACATGCCCGTCGGCCCCGACGCGAAGCTGTGAATCCGTGACGTGAAGCCATCGGAGCGATCGCTCTGCCTTTTGAAACCCCGCAAGCAATTGCGGGGCTGGCACCCCCGCGACACGTCACTGGGCAAGCCGCCGGTGTTCGAGGATGAGCGGATCGCCCGGCTTCGCTTCGTTATAGAAGAAGACCGCGCCCGCCCTTCGCCGGTGGTGAACATGACCCGCCGTACAGCGAGTCAAATATTCGCGGATGGGTGCTGGATGAGATTTCCAGCGGCGTCATTGCGGGCATGGAGCATGTGGGGGAGTTTTCGCTGGTGCGATGCGACTACGGTTGAGCAAACGGCCCTGGCGTTAAGCTGTAGCGTCCGCACGTGGGGGCATCATAGCGGCACGGGCGGTGGGCAGTTCATCCCATCGCGTGGTGTATCGGGGCGAACAGTGATCGGATCGAAGATGCCACGTGCGACAGGGCCGAAGCTGAAATGATGAGGCACTGGCCAGCCGAAGCGTGCCCTGGCCATGGTCACGGTTCACCCGGTCGATCACGCCCATCAGCCGATGGGCGGCCTTGCGGTCGCGTTGATCGAACAACCCCGGCTGCACCCGCTGGCGTTTGTCCAGGTCCATCAACAACACCCCGGCCTTTTTGTATTCGTGCTGGGGTCGATAGATTCGCTTCAAGCAGAATGCAGCGGCACGGGCCAGTTCACGGGTATCGAAGGTGGCGACGGTGAAGCGGATACCGGCGCTGTTGCCGTATTGCTCGACATGCGGCGGTGCATGCTGATCGGTCTGAATGAATACGACCAATGCCTGAGCGGCCAGGTCCTGGCGGCGAAGTTTCACCGCCGCCTGCGAGGCGAACGTGACCAGGGCCTCCCGCAGCGGCTCAATGTTGGTGATCGTTTTGTTGAATGACCGGGACACGCAGACGTTCTTGCGGTCGGGTGTGGCGGCTTCCAGATCAATGCACGATTCGCCCCGCAGTTCAAAGACCAGTCGCTGACCGACCACGCCCAGGTGTTCACGCACGCGGTTGGGGTCGGCATCCCGCAGTTGCCGGGGTGTGGTGATGCCCAGCGTGGCCAGGCGACGAATGGTGCCCCTGGCCACGCTCCAGAGCTGGCCAAGCTCAACCCGATCCAAGGCGATATCGATCAACTCGGGTGATGTCAGCACGCACACGCCATCAGGATGGCCGGGCATCGGATCACGCTTGGCCATGTGGTTGGCGAGCTTGGCCAGTGTCTTGGACGGGCCGATGCCGATGCCCACCGGTATGCCCGTCCACTGCCGGGCCTGGTCGCGCAGTTGCTCGCCCCATCTCATGTACCGACCATCATCCAGCGGCCCCAGCGGCAGGAAGCATTCATCAATCGAATACACTTCGACTTGCTCAGCGTACTCACGGTAGATATCCACCAGCCGCCGGCTCATGTCGTCGTAGAGTGTGTAGTTGCTGCTGAAGATTTTAACGTTGCGGCCCCGCAGCAGATGCTCAATCTGAAAAAATGGCCTGAACATCTCCAATCCCATCGCCTTGGCATCTTTCGATGCAGCCACCACCACGCCATCGTTGTTCGACAGCACCACCACCGGTCGGCCGGCGGCATCGGGATCGAAGACCTGTTCGACCGATGCGTAAAAGCTGTTGCCATCCACCAAAGCGAACATGGTCAGTACCTCACCACCGCAGCGGTCACCACGCCCCACACGATCAGTCGGTCGGCATTGGTCCGGTCCAGCCGCGTGACGATGCGTTCACCATCCAGGTCACCGACCACCAGTCGGCCGGGGGTGGCTGCGATGCTTCGATCCACCACGAGAATCGAACTATCGCGGATACCCTCGGGCCGCAGTTCATCGCCACGCACGCGATAGAAGAACGTCGCCGCCGGGTGTCGCACCAGCATGTCATGCAGGTTCAGTGGCTCATCTTCGTAACCCTGAGCAGGCGACGGATAGCCACAACGGATGTTGCCAAGCAGGGGAAGGATCATCATTGCCACCGGGAGAAGGTTACCCAATCATTAACCTAACGTCAATGTGCGGCGAATATCGGCCATCGGGGAGGCCGAGCAATCACTTCTCACAGATCGATTGTCCCGATTGACACCAATGGATACTAACTGTGATATATCGCATCGACGGATGTGGCCGACGGGGGGCGGGGCCTCACAACACCTCTCCAAGGCAGGACCAGAAAAGGTGCCAGGAACGAACGCCATCAACATAAGGGGCGAAGATTTATAAGTCGGCGCTGATAA
>CAZUHK010000277.1:0-2848 GCA_964620345.1 uncultured Planctomycetaceae bacterium | reverse complement strand
TTGGGGTTTTTCGATCCCCCAAACCGCAAACATCACGCTGGTTTAAGGTCTAGTCCTTCCTCTTCCTTCGCGTTCTTCGCGCCTTCGTGGCTGAACTCTCTTGTACAAACTCCTGCTCACAACCCGGTACCTGCGACGCAAGCTGATCCCGTGGTTCGCGCTGGCGGCGGTGACGCTGTGCGTGGCGATGCTCATCATCGTGCTGTCGATCATGGGCGGGTTCCACGACCTGCTGCTCACCTCCGGCACCAAGCTCATGGGCGACGTGCGCCTCTGGGCCGGGGCCCAGGGCCTGCGGGAATACCGCACGATCCTCGACGCGGTGGAGGAGCTGCCCCAAGCCCGCGGCGCGGCGCCGACGATCGAGACCTGGGGCCTGCTCAAGACGCCCACCGGCGCGTCGATCGTCGTCGAGGTGCTGGGCATCGACCCGCAACGCTCGGCCGCGATCACCAGCTACGACCAGACGATCTACTGGGACGACGCCACCCGCGCAACGCTCGACGCCCGGCTCGAAGCGTACCGCGCGCAGCTCGACGCGCTCGAACGCGAGGTCAGCGACCTGCTCGAAGAAGCCCAGGCCGCGCTGGACGCCGGCGATCAGGCAAAGGCCAACGCGATCAGCGCGGCCCTGGCGCCGCGGCGCGACCGGATCGTCTACCTCGAAAACGCCTACTTCGGCGCGGCGCAGATCGTGGGGTATTTCCGGCAGCGCCAAGCCCCGCCGCCGCGGCTCGCGGCGGAGCTGCCCGATCCGGGCGACGATCGCGCCAGGCCCGCGCCGATGGTCATGGGCATCGAGGTCAACGGCTCCAACGCCCGCGCCGACGACGGCACGTACGATCATCTGTCGCCGTGGGTCGGCCAGACGCTTTCGCTGACGCTGGTGCCGGTGACCGACTCCGGCGATTTCGCCGACCGCTCGGTGCGCCGCTTCGAGGTGGTCAACGAGTTCCACTCGGGCCTGTACGACGTGGACTCCAAGCGGGTCTACGTGCCGTTCGCCACCGCGCAGCGGATGCTGCTGATGGACCAGGCCCAGCGGATCGACCCGGAGGATCCGTTCAAGGTGATCGGCACGATCCCCGCGCGGGCGTCGAGCATCATCGTCCGCGCCGCCGAGGGCGTGAGCAGCGCCGAATTGCAAACCGCGATCCGCCGCGCCTACGACCAACTGCTGGAAACCAACCCCGACCTGCCGCGGTACATCCGCATCGACACCTGGCAGGACCTGCTGGGCGACCTGCTGAACACCGTGAAAAACGAGAAAGGGCTGATGACGTTTCTGTTCGGCATCATCAGCTTCGTCGCGGTGCTCCTGGTGCTGGTGATCTTCTACATGATCGTGCTGGAAAAGACGCGGGACATCGGCATCCTGCGCGCCCTGGGCGCCAGCCGCGCGGGCGTGGCGTCGATCTTCCTGCTGTACGCGGCGGTGATCGGCGCGATCGGCGCGGCGATGGGCACGGCGATCGGGTATCTGATCGTGACGTACATCAACGAGATTCACGCATGGCTCGGCCGCAACTTCGGCATCGTGATCTGGGATCGCAAGGTGTATTTCTTCGAGCACATCCCCAACCGCGTGGTGTGGTCGGAGATCGGCGTGATCGTGCTGTGCGCGACCGCCGCGAGCATCCTGGGCGCCGCGATCCCCGCGCTGCTCGCGGCGCGCGTCGATCCGGTGGAGTCGTTGCGGTATGAATAAACCACGAAGCACACGAAGCGCACCAAGGCGCGAAGACACGAAGGCCCAGGCGGGGTTTGTCCCGGTGATCTCTGTGTCTTGGCATGCTTCGTGGAACGGTCTGGTGCGTGCATGAGCGATGCGATCGTCCAAGTCGAGCGGTTGCACAAGCACTATCAGCTTGGGCCCGAAGACCTGCACGTGCTGCGCGGGGTGGAGCTGTCGATCGCGCGGGGCCAGTGGCTGGCGGTGCTCGGGGCGTCGGGGTCGGGCAAGAGCACGCTGCTGCACCTGATCGGCGGGCTGGACACGCCCGACGCCGGCCGGGTTCACTTCGACGGTCGCGACCTGTTCGCCCAGTCGGCGCTGCAGCGCGATCGGTTCCGCAATCGGCACGTGGGGTTCGTCTTCCAGTTCTACCACCTGCTGCCGGAGCTGAACGTGCTGGAGAACACGATGCTCACGCACCTGATCGGCGGCCGGGGCTCGGGCGGCGCGACGCGGCAGCAGGCCGGCGAACTGCTGGGCCGCCTGGGCCTGGGCGAGCGGCTGCGGCACCGGCCGCGCGAGCTGTCCGGCGGCGAGCGGCAGCGCGTCGCGATCGCCCGGGCGCTGATCAATCAGCCCGACCTGCTGCTGGCCGACGAACCGACCGGCAACCTCGATCAGGCCACCGGCGACCGCATCCTCGACCTGTTCGCCGAGCTTCACGCCGCGGGCCAGACCATCGTCATGGTCACCCACGACCCGCGCATCGCCGAGCGCGCCGACCGCACGCTCGAGCTGGTCGCCGGGCGGTTGACCGACTGACCGCCCGCCGCACGCCTGCCGCCAGGCGGAAAATGGTTCACGCCGATCAACCGCCTCGGCCACCGCGGTACACGCGACAAACGGATGCGGAATGCTCTTGCCGCTAACCCACCGCCGGCCAACCGAGCCCGCGGGCGATTGCTCCCAACCCGCCGCGACACTCCTTGCCCGCCCGACCTGCACTTCCTGACCGCCGTTCAAAGAAAGGCGCAAATCAATGATGGCCCCTTGCCCGCTGCCCCAAACCGCGCGCCCTGCCCGCGCGCCAACCCGTCGCTGTCCGCCCCACCCCCGGGCCCGCCGCGCCGCCGCACCGCAAACCCCTTGCCCAACGGCACTTGCATCCTGGCC
>CAZUHK010000276.1:0-2853 GCA_964620345.1 uncultured Planctomycetaceae bacterium | reverse complement strand
GGGGGTGGGGCGGACAGCGACGGGTTGGCGCGCGGGCAGGGCGCGGTTTGGGGGCCGAGGCGACCGGCGCCATTGCGATTCGGCCAACCCGGATTATTCACCACAGATCGGGATGCTGTGCGGCACGAAGAAGCGGAGCAATCAGACAGGATGGACAGGATTCACTGGATCGCTCGATTGGTTGGGCATCGGCGCGCGGCGGAATCCGGTCAATCCGGTTCATCCTGTCTGAAGCTTCGCTTGCTCTTCGTGGAAAGGTCTTACACCGTTCCCGACCAGTCGGGCGGGAAGATGAGCACGGGGCGATCGACGCTGCGGATGACCTGTGCGGGCACGTCGCCGGCGAGCAGGCGGGCCATGCGGCCTTTGCCCGAGGCGCCCAGCACGATGAGCGTGGCGTGGTGGGCGATGGCGGCGTTGGACACGGCCTTGGCGATGTCATCACCGAACAGCAGCTCGCTGTCGACCGTGACGCCGGACTCCTTGAGCTTGTCGGCCAGGGTCTTGAGCGTCTGCTCGCCGCGCTTGCGGGTGTCGTTTTCGCTTTCGTCCTGCTCGTTGGGCTGGGCGACGTGGGCGACGACGACCGCGGCCGAGAGGCGCACGGCCAGATCGCGCACCGTCTCGTGCAGACGATCCGACGCCCAGGGCGTGCTGACGGCAACCAGGATGCGACTGCGGGGCAACCGGGCCTCCCAACGACCGGCGGGTCGCACGTCCTTGAGCCGGTCGATGCGAATTATACCGCCGCGGCCGCCCTCGCGTTGCCACCGCGCCGCCCATGCCGCATAATCCCCTGTCCCGATCGACCCACCGACAACCGCCCGCAGGAGTTTTGCTCATGTCCTACGAATCTTCGGTCCACGCCAAGGCCATCGACCTGACCAAGCTGTCGGTCGAGATGACCACCGCCGCCGGCTCGGGCCATCCGACTTCCGCCGCCTCGCTGGCCCACCTGACCACCGCGCTGATGTACGGGCACATGCGGCACGACCCGGCCCGGCCGGGCCATCGCGGCGCCGACCGCCTGGTGCTCAGCGAAGGTCACGCCGTGCCGATCATCTACGCCGCGTGCGCCGATTTGGGCGTCCACGCGATCTTCGATGGTGAATCGCGCCCGATGACGCGCGACGATGCGATGACCTTGCGCGCCATCGACTCGCCGATCGACGGCCATCCCCACCCGATCCACGGCTTCCCGTTCTTCGACGCGGCCACCGGCTCGCTGGGCCAGGGCCTGAGCATCGCCGCGGGCCTGGCCGCCGCGGCCCGGCTGGACGGCCTGGACCGCCGCGTGTTCTGCATGATCGGCGACGGCGAAAGCCGCGAGGGCCAGGTCTGGGAGGCCGTCGAGTTCATCGCCGACCACAAGCTCGCCGCGGTGCTGCCGATCTTCAACTGCAACGTCTACGCCCAGTCGGACAAGGTCAGCCCGCTGCAATCGCCGGAGAACGCCAAGGCGAAGCTGGAGTGTGCCGGGTTCACCGTGGCGCTGATCGACGGCCACTCGCCGGCGGAGATCCAAGCCGCCCTCATGGCCCACGTCGATGCGCAGGCCAAGGGCGAGCCGATGGCGATCGTCGCGCGCACGGTCAAGGGCTGGGGCTCGTCGGCGATGCAGGATGGCAACCTGCACGGTCAGCCGGTCAAGGCCGACCAACTCGACGCCGTGCTCGCCGAGCTCGACGCCAAGGCCGGCGAGTTGGGCGCGCAATGGACCGATGGCGACTTGACGATCCCCGCCGCGCCCGACGCCCCGGCCCCGGCCGAGCCGACGGGCGAGCCCAACTTCACCGAGGCGATGAAGCAATTCGGCCACGAAGCGGTGCTGGCCAAGGGCAAGTGGGCCACGCGCCGGGCGTACGGCGTGGCGCTGCACGCGATCGGGCAGACCAACCCCAACGTCGTCGCCCTCGATGCCGATGTGAAAAACTCCACCTTCGCCATCGACTTCTACAACGATGAGCAGCTCGCCGAGCGGTTCTTCGAATGTCGCATCGCCGAGCAGAACATGATCGGCGTCGCCGCGGGCCTGGGCGCCGGCGGGAAGATCCCCTTCGCCTCGACGTTCGCCAAGTTTGTCAGCCGCGCTTACGACCAGCTCGAAATGGCCGTGAACACCGGCGCGAACTTCAAGGTGGTCGGCTCCCACGCCGGCGTGTCGCTCGCGGCCGACGGGCCCAGCCAGATGTCGTTGCCCGACATCGCCTGGTTCCGCTCGCTCTCGCTGGTGACCCGGCCCGATGGCAAGCCCGCGATGTACCTGCTCCAGCCGGCCGACGCCTACGCGGCCTACGGCCTGACCCTCGCCATGGCCGAGCACCACGGGGCCTGCTACATGCGAACTCTGCGGCCCGACACCGAGTTCCTTTACGACGACCAGACCCCCTTCAAGCTCGGCGGCCACGAGGTGCTTACCGAAGGCAAGGATCTGCTCATCCTCGCCAGCGGCTACATGGTCCACGAGGCCAACAAGGCCCTGGAAGCCCTCGACGAGGCCGGCATCGACCCCACCCTGGTCGATCTGTATTCCCTGCCGTTCGATGCCGATGCCATCCTCGACCTCGCTCAGCAGAACAATGGCATGGTGCTGACGCTCGAGGACAACTACGGCGGGGGCTTCGGCTCGGCCGTGGCCGACATCCTCGCCGAGGACGGCGGCGGATTCACCATGAAGCAGATGTATGTGAAGACCATGCCCAAGAGCGGCCGCACGCCCGATGATGTCATGCGGTACCTGGGCCTCTCGGCCGACCACATCGTCGCCGCGGCCAAGGAACTGATGGAAGTCGCCTCGGCCTAGCCCTTAAACAAGCGTATTGCAGGGGTTTGGGTTTGTCTTTTTCAGCGGCG
>CAZUHK010000275.1:0-2872 GCA_964620345.1 uncultured Planctomycetaceae bacterium | reverse complement strand
TCTATTGAAGCGTTGAAAGTTCGCGTCGGTGCGTGACGCTTCGTCCATCGGTCCACCCCGAACGTGTCTATTAACCCGTTGTCCGGGAGAAGGCCGAGAATCTGAGAGCGCGGGGCGGGAGAGCGGCCGGAGGGGCGGCGGGTTTAACTGGCCACGGCAGATCGGCGAGAGCGGCAGCGGCGTAACGGGTTGCCGGAACTGACGTTGGCGGCGTGGCTTGCGCCGCTTGCCCACAGCTAAAAGAAAGCCCCAGCCACTTGTTTGTGACTGGGGTAAGCTCCCCGAGTCGAACGGGTTTCAAACGGTAGATGTTCTGTAACACATTGCAATCGATGTGGTTACGGTATTGGCAAGTAGCGAGCGCGCTCTCTCCCCGGCCCGATCAGATTTCGAACACCCCGGCGCTCTCCCAACCGGCGGGTTAACCCGCGAAATCTCACGCTATAGCCCTTGACGAATATAGCCGATGGGCTATACTGATGACATGGGGCAGGTTGAATTCACGGACGAGTTCGGTCGGTGGTGGGATGAGCTTGCAGAAGCTGAGCAGGATCCCATCGCCGCGAGCGTTCGGCTCCTGGAAGAGTTGGGACCGGGGTTGCCCCGCCCGCATGCCGACACGCTGAAGGGATCGAAGCATGCCAACATGAAGGAGCTTCGCACGCAATGCCAAGGCAGGCCGCTTCGCACGCTTTTCGCATTCGATCCGCGCCGATGCGCCATCCTGCTGATCGGCGGTGACAAAACAGGCAATGATCGCTTCTACGAGCAGATGCTCCCCTTGGCCGATCGCCTGTACGACGAACACCTGAATCAACTGGCAAAGGAAGGACTAATCTGATGGCACGCAACTTCAAAGAACTACGCGACAAGATGTCTCCCGAGCGTCGCGTGCGCGTCGAAGAGCAGGCTCGCGAAATGATGGTGGAGATGCTGCTGGCCGAGATTCGCAAGGAATCTGGGTTGACGCAGGTCGACCTTGCCGAAGCACTGGGCATCAAGCAGCCATCACTCTCCAAACTCGAGGCTCAGGACGACATGCAGATCAGCACGCTGCGTCGGATCATCAAGGCACTAGGCGGCGAGTTGGAACTGGTCGCGAAGATGCCGCGCGGCACCATTCGACTGCGCCAGTTCCAAGACGATTTGCAGCCGGTTTGAGATGTAGGAGCCCACCTCTGGGTGTTACTTCACGCCGGTATCTCGACGCAAGGTCGTCATTCGTAACATCAGCCACGCGCGCCGTCGGCTGCGACAGTGGTTGCGCAAGAAGCATGTGCGAAGGGGGCGGGCGACGTCACGGTTCCCCGCCGAGTACCTGTACGAGCGACTCGGGCTGGTACGCCTACCGCACCGCACCCGCAATCTCCCGTGGGCGAAAGCGTGAAGCCTTGTCCGAGAGCCGGATGCGGGAAAACCGCACGTCCGGTTCGATGAGCGGGATGTGGAAACGGAGCATAGCTCGGCTCGTGAGGCACCGCCAGACGAAAGGGGCGGCAACAGATAGGCCGAGCCTACACCACCGCGCCACATCTCGACTCTACTGCCGTCATCCACAGGATTCGGGTATAGCTCCGACGCGGGGTGGGCGGGTGTTCAACGTGCGGTATCGAACAGCCCATCGCCGCCATCGATCAATCCCCGCTTGTCCACAGGGGATTGCGGCATTGTGGATATGCTCTCAAACATGTTCTCCCGTGATGCGGAAATGGGGCAAGTTAGTATACCCACGACAGTATCAGCGGCAGATGGCGATCGGCGATCGGCGGGCGGCGGCAACGGCGAGCAGGCCAGCAACCCGACCAGCACCCGACGCGAAGATCGCCGGGAACGCAGCCGGTCGCTGCCGGTTGCAGCCACCCGGAAGATAAAAAGGTGGCCTGGGTGGGATTCGAACCCACACGCCCCTTGCGGGGCAGCGGATTTTAAGTCCGACGCGTCTGCCAGTTCCGCCACCAGGCCGGGGTTAAAACGCGGTTTTTCAATTGTACGCCCACTTTGCGTTTCGCATCGCTTCGCATCGTTCGTCATGTTTCGGCCAACTAGACGGCCAACTGGACGGCCAATAGAACGGCCAGTCGATGCGCCGTCGGCGCTGGCGTCATCGGTGCCGGTCGCTTGCATTGTCACGCCGTCGAGCAGATCGGGCAGACGTTCAACCGTGGTCTGCGCATCGCCCTCGGTGATGCGCGTGTAAAACTTGTCGGTCGTGGCGTAGGTGCTATGCCGCATGAAGCGTTGAGCCACGGCGCGCGGTACGTCCCGCAGGGCCAGCAGCGTCGCCGTGGTGGCCCGCAGGGCGTGGAAGTCCACCCGTCGGCCCTCGGCGTCGGTGTCAGCGAGAAAGCCGCCAGCGGCCCGCGTGTGGCGTTCCTGGGCGTCGCTGGCTTCGTCCAGCCAGACACGGCGGGCAGCGGCCAAGTCGCGCCGCAGCATCTCGGCCATATCTGGCGGGTCGGGCAGATCGAACGGTCGGGCGTCGGGGTGCTTGGCCTTGAGCAGATCGGCCAGCATCGCCGCCGTGCGCGGTTGAATCGCCGCCGACGCGGCCTTGCGATTCTTTGTCGCCGACGCCGGCAGCTTCACCGTCGGGGGCGAGCCGGTCAGATCGAAGCTCGACACCTTGAGCGCGTGTAGCTCGCCGCTCCGATAGCCGGTCTGAATCGCCAGCGCGTACAGCGTTGCCCGCTCCGGTCCGGTCATCGACCAGCGCCCGCCCGGCCCGGTCAGCACGTCGCCGCCCGCCGCCGCCGCGATCAGTCGGGCCGCTTCGTCATCGGTCAACGCGCGCCGGTGCTCTTTGTCCTCGATGCGCAGCGGTTCGATGCCGTCAGCCGGTGACTTGCTCGCCCGGCCTTGCTTGACCATCCAC
>CAZUHK010000274.1:0-2877 GCA_964620345.1 uncultured Planctomycetaceae bacterium | reverse complement strand
ACGCCCCGCTCCCGCCTGCCCCGCACAACACGCCCCCTGCTCCGCCCCCGCCGCCGCGGCCACGTCCGCACCGGCGCGCCCCCCGTTCCCGCTGGCCTCATGCTGCTCATCCGGCTCGCCGATCCAGAGCGTCGCCACGCCCGCGGCGATTGCGCTGGCAAACGCCGCGATCGGCCGCACGATGGCCATGAACGGCCCGAGCAGCACGTAGCTCAGCGCGAACGAGTCCAGGCCGATCTCCGGCGTGCTGACGAGGAACGACGCGGTGGCCGGCCGGCTCGCCCCCTGCCGCCGCAGGCCCAGCGCGGTCGGCAGCACGCCGCACGAACACAGCGGCAGCGGAATGCCCAACACCGACGCCTTGACCACCGAACGCCAGTCGCGCCGGCCAAGCTGTCGCGAGATCCAGGCCGTGGGCACCCACGCCCGGATCACCGCGGCCGCGATCAGCCCGATCACCAGCCACGGCGCCGCCTCCACCGTCATGTCCCAGATGCTTTGCAGATAAGCCATTGGATATGTCGCTTCCTTTAGACGCCTGACCCCATCATAGCGGCCGCCACAACGGCGGCGATCTGGGTTTCCCGACCTCGCGGATTCAGGTCAATCGCGCCAAATCCCCCATCAGATTCAATCCACACGCCCGATGCACCGATAATCATTACGGGTTGGTGGTTGGGGGGGGTCCAAGCCGGCCGACGCCGGCGATCGATCAGGAGCCCGCGCAGACCGGGATGCTCGACATGACCACAAGCGAACCGCAGGAACTCATCCGCGTCCTGACCCAGATGGAATACTGGCGGCAGGAGCCGCCGACCGAACGCCAGCGCGCCTTCCGGCGGTTCACCGTGCGCGGCGACGCCACCGTCGAACAGGTCGACGACCAATCCATCGTTCACCTCACCGCCAAGCCGGTCATGCTCCGCGACATCTCGCGTGGCGGCGTGGGCTTCGTCGTCGATCAGTTCCTCGAGCCCGGCAGCGTCTGGCGCCTGGCCATTTTCGATCGCGGACGCAAGGCCGGCACGCAGACGCTGGTCGTCCGCTACTGCCGGCTCGTGCAGGATGGGCTCTACCTCGTCGGCGCGCAGTTCATCATCGAGCCGCACCTGATGCTCACGCTCGGCGTCGAAGAACGGGCGCTGGCCGATGACATCCACCAACGCGTCAAGCCCGAAGACACCGCCGACTTCCTCGCGCCCGACGCCGTGGACGAACGCGATGAATCCGCCGCTTAACCGCATGCTAATCCCGCACACACCCCCGTGAACCGCCCACGCCCGCGGGCTATCATGCGCCGGCCGAATCCGACCCAACGCACCGCCCCGCCCCGCCCCGGGGCCGGGCGCACGGAGGTGACGAAGCGTGACGATCGCTCAGACCCCAGCATCGACCGATTCCAACCGCGGATCGGAGAACCACCCCGCCGCCCAACCCCGCACCAAGCACTTCGTGCTCGATACCAACGTGCTGTTGCACAACCCCGCGTCGATCTTCATGTTCGATGACAACCACGTGGTGATCCCCTTCACCGTCATCGAAGAACTCGACAAATTCAAGAAGAACACCGACGACGTGGGGCGCAACGCCCGACAGGTCATCCGCCACCTCGATCAGCTCCGCGTCAAGGGCAAGCTCTCCGAAGGCGTGAAGTGGAACGGCCACGGCGGGATGATCCAGGTCGATGTCAACCACTACGACACGCCCCCCGGCCTCCGCGGCGATGCCCCCGACAACCTCATCATCGCCGTCGCCTGGCATCACAAACAGCTCGGCCACCCCACCGTCTTCATCTCCAAAGACATCAACGCACGCATCAAGTCCGACACCCTGGGCATCAAGACCGAAGACTTCGAAGCCCAGAAAGTCGACCTCGACCGCCTCTACACCGGCTACCTCGAAATCACCACGCCCACCGATGTCATCGACGCCCTCTGGGAAGAAAAGCAACTGCCCCTCGACCGGCTCGAGCCATTCCTCGTCCACCAGGATCCCGCGACCGGCTCGGAAATCCCGCTCGAGGTCTTCCCCAATCAGTTCGTCCTGATGAAGGACATCGCAGACGATTCGCACTCGGGCCTCGCCCGCCGCGTGGCCGATACCGACCACCTGGTCCCCATCGCCGGCCCGCGCAAGCCGATCTTCGGCGTCCTGCCCCGAAACGTCCAGCAGACCATGGCCCTGGACCTGCTGCTGGACGATGACATCAAGCTCATCACCCTCCTGGGCACCGCCGGCTCGGGCAAGACCCTGCTCGCCCTCGCCGCCGGGCTGACCAAAGTCCTCAGCGAAGAACGATACGACCGCCTGCTCGTCGCTCGCCCCATCATGCCCCTGGGCCGCGACATCGGCTACCTGCCCGGCGACATCCAGGACAAGCTCGCCGCATGGATGCAGCCGATCTTCGACAACCTCTCCTACCTCTTCAGCACCCGCGGCGCAGGCCCCCAGCACGCCGACTCCAAATCACCCGAGCAACGCATCAACAACCTGCTGAGCTCCGGCCAGGTCGTCCTCGAACCTCTGACCTACATCCGCGGACGGTCCATCCCCAACCAGTTCATGATCGTCGACGAAGCCCAGAACCTCACCCCCCACGAGGTCAAGACCATCGCCTCCCGCGTCGGCGAAGGCACCAAGCTCATCCTCACCGGCGACATCCAACAGATCGACAACCCCTACCTCGACGGCTCGTCCAACGGCCTGAGCTACATGACCGAAGCCCTCAAAGGCCACGGCATCGTCGCCCACATCATGCTCCAGAAATCCGAACGCTCCGAACTGGCAAGCTTGGTCACCGAAAAGTTGTAATCGGTTCACATACGAACGCCATCAACATAAGCGGTAAGTGGTTCCTGGGCGAGTGAGACAGGTGTA
>CAZUHK010000273.1:0-2882 GCA_964620345.1 uncultured Planctomycetaceae bacterium | reverse complement strand
TTGATCTTGAGGTTCATCGTCTTCTGCAGCTCGGGCGAGCGGGCGTCGCCGATGGCAAAGCGGTATTCAAAATTTCCCGAGGCGCTGGCGATCTGGTGGGCGAAGCGGCCGGTGTCGTCGCCGCGGACGACGAGGCGTTCCCAGTCGCCCCCGTCCGGGCGCACGCGCAGCTCGCCGTCGGCCGGGACCACGCCGCCGGCCTGCACGACCGCGCGCACCGGGTCAAACTGCTTGACCACCATGTCGCCGCTGATCATCGCCAGCTTCGTGTCGGTCGGATACGCCGCGGTGGTGTGGGGCGTGAACAATCGCCGGGCGAGGATGCCGAAGGTGTTCGGCCAGACCGCGATCGCCACGAGCAGGACGACCAGCGCCCCGACGCCGACCAGCGCGACCCGGCGCACCTGCTGGAAACGGATCGACGCGGCGAAGCGGTGCTCGGCGGCGCGGGCCTGGGCCTGGCGATGGGTGGTGCGGATCAGCTCGGCCGTCACCGCGTCGCCCGCCGCCGCCGGGTCCAACTGGAGATACGAGACGAACAAGCTGTTGAGTTCCGGGTGCTCGGCTTCTTCGTGCAGCGCCTCGGTCAGCGGCTGGTACGGCTGGAGGTGGCGCAACAGTTGGCGGTACGCCACGACGGCGAGAATCAAGCCGTTGGCCGCCAGCAGTCCCATCCGCGCCGCCGGCGGCAGGTCCAGCGACCAGTCTATGGCCAGGTCGACAAAGACAAGCAGCGCCACGCACGCCACGAGTTGCGCGGCGCCGCGGATCAGCGTCTGCCGACGCGCCAGGGACCAGCGGCGGCGAAGTGATTGTTCGAGATGTTCGCGTTCAGGGCTCATCGGTCGTTCTCATGCGGCGTTCAGGCCAGGCCGTTCAGTCTCCGCAACAGCCACTCGCCGCCGGCCAACAGCAGGAACAACACCAGCACCACCCAACTGTTCCAAAGCGGCCGCTCGTGGGTCACCGCGACGGTGCGGTTGTTCGGCTCGATCGCCTCGGCGAGCTTGGGCAGGTCGATCAGGCGCAGGGACTGCCCGCCGGTCGTCCGGGCCAGTTGCTCCAGGTGCCGGGCCTGCATGGCGGTGTCGGCTTGCTCGGCGTCGGCCGGGGTCACGTCGAACGCCGCGATGTTCGCGCTGGCCTGCTGGGCATCGTCGGCGCTGATCGTGTACCGCCCGGGCCCGGTGGGCACGTACACGGTCTGATACAGCCCCGGGTTGCCGGCGACGGGCTTGAGCGTCAGCGGTTGGCGGAACTGATCGTCCGCCCGCGTCAACTGCGCGGTGTACGCCGGGGCGATCAGCGGCTGGTAACCTTCATCCATCGCGTCGACGATGATCTGCACCGCGTCCCCGGCGTGGTACAGCGGGCGGTCGGTCTCGATGCGCACCTGCTTGTTTTCGCCCAGCAGGCGCGAGAGGCCCAGAAACTGCACCGCCTGGACCCAGAAGCGCGTGTGCAGCTCGTCGCCCACCTTGTAACGCAGGCGCCACAGCCGATCGGTGCCCACGAACATCACCTTGCCCGTGCCGTAGCGATGCCACGCGATCAGTGGGTAGGTGCCCAGGTCCATCGCCGGGTCGGACAGCTCGGCCAGGACGACCGCGCCGCGCTTGGCGCCGGCCAGGCGCGGGATCGCGCCCAGCGGCCGAACGATCGACCAGCGCGTGTCGTTGCGCGCCGTGGGCGTCTGGAGCGTCATCACCATGTTCTGCCGGCCGGCCGCGGTGAGCACCGGGTGCACGTGACGGCTGACCGGCTTGGGCCCGCCGGGCTCGATACGCACCGGCAGCATCTGCTCGACGAGCGTGTCGGCGTATTCGTCGGGGGCGTGGTCTTCGCCGGCGATCATCAGCATCGCCCCGCCGCGCTCGCGCACCAGCGCCTCCAGGGCCTCCAGGTGGGGCCGCTTGAACGTCGATGCCCGCGCGTCGCCCAGGATCACCAGGTCGTAGTCGAAGGCGTCGCGCACGTTGTCGGGGAACTGGTCGATGTGGTCCGGCGAGGCGCGGGCCAGGGCGGCGTCGCCCTCGGTCATCATGAACGTCACCTCCAGCCGCCGATCGCGCTTGAGGATCGACCGAAGGTAGCGGTATTCCCAGCGCGGGCTGCCTTCGATGTACAGCACCTTCATCTTGTCGTCGATCAGGCGGACGTTGCGCTGGGCGCGGTTGTTGGCCGTGGTCGCCTCGCCGGACAACGGCGACAGTTCCACCGCGAGCTTCGCCGCGCCGGGCACGTGGCCGGCCTGGAAGGCCAGCCGCTCAAACTGCGCTCCGCCGGCCAGCACGACCGTCTTGCTGGCCACTTGCGTCCCGTCCAGCGAAGCACGCAGCGTCACGCTGCGCTTCTCGTAGCCGCTGGAGGTGATCCGCACCTTGATCGTCACCAGGTCCTTGGTGAACAGCACATGCCGGACGATCAGGTCGTTGATGGCCACGTCGCTGGGTTCGGCCAGGCCCAGTCCGACGGCGAACAGCCCGATGCCGCGCTCGGCCAGGCGTTGGGCGACGGCCTCGGGTGGCCGGCCGGCGTTGGACGCGCCGTCGGTCAGCAGCACGATGCCGGCGATCGGTGAGCCGGCGTGACGCGCCAGCACTCGGTCGATCGCCTCGCCCAGCGCGGTGGCCCGGTCCCGCGGGCCAAGGCCCTCGCCCACCACCTCGGCCAACCCTTCGCCCGGCTGAATCGGCTGCAGATCCTCGGCGAACATGTAGTAACGCACGACATGGTGTTGGGCGAGCCGATCGAACACCTTCATCTGCGGGTGCCCCAGCGCGCCACGCACCAGGTCGATCCGCGAGGCCATCGAGACCTCGTCGCGTTTTTCCTTCGTGGAGAAGTAGGCGGTGTAGGCCTGGGGGTTGGCGGCGGTCAGG
>CAZUHK010000272.1:0-2896 GCA_964620345.1 uncultured Planctomycetaceae bacterium | reverse complement strand
GCGCCGAAGCCCAAGCCGTCGGCCATGAGCCGCTGGGCCGCGATGCCCGGCAGTTGCACCAGGCCGTGCAGATTCTCGAAGGTGTCGGTGAAGGCGTGGAAGCCGCCGTCGTCGAGGAACGCCCGCAAGCCCAACTCGATGCGCGCCGCGTCGCGAAGCGACTCGTGCTTCGCCGCGCCGGGCTTCACATCTTCGGCCATGGTGTACTGCGCGGCGTACTGCGCGAGCAGGTCATCGGCCTGCGTGTCGGTCGCGGCGCCGATGTGCTCGACCAGGTCGCCCAGGCCGTAGCCGTTGACTTCGTAGCCCAGGCGGCGCTGGGCTTCGACCTTGTCGCCCTCGGTGACCGCGACGTGGCGCATGTTGTCGCCGATGCGGGCGATCTTCATGCATTGGCTGTCGTGCCAGGCCGCGGCGGCGCGCATCCACGTGTCGAGCTTGCCGTGAACCGGCTTGGCCTGCCAGTGACCGACGATGACCTTGCGGCGCTTGCGGAGTCGCGAGCAGATGAAGCCGAACTCCCGCCCGCCGTGGGCCGACTGGTGCAGGTTCATGTAGTCCATGTCGATCGACGCCCACGGAATGTCGCGGCCGAGCTGGGTGTGCAGGTGACACAGCGGCTTGGTCAGGCGCGTCAGCCCGGCGATCCACATCTTCGCGGGGCTGAACGTGTGCATCCACGCGACCACGCCGATGCACTGGTCCGCCGCGTCGGCGTCGCGCAGGGTCGCGGTGATCTGATCGGGCGTGGTCGCCACCGGTTTATGCACGAGCGTGATCGGCAGGCCCGCCGCGGCGTTCAGGCCATCGACCACCTGCTGCGCGTCGGCATCGACCTGCCGCAGCGCCTCGGGGCCGTACAGGTGTTGCGAGCCGGTGATAAACCACACTTCCAGCGGAGCAAAGTCAATCATGCATGCCTCACTTCTGCCCATAATAAGCATCGGGCCCGTGCTTGCGGGCGTGGTGCTTGGCCAGCACGTACGTCTCGAGCGGGCACGCTTCACGGTCGAGCTGCCGCGTGCCGATGGCCACCCGCGCCACGGCTTCGAGCGCGACGGCGTTTTCCACGGCCTGCCCCACCCCGGCCCCCCAGCAGAACGGCGCGTGGCCCGCGACCAGCACCGCGGGCATCGCGAGTGGATCGATCTGCGCGAACCGCTCGACGATCACGCGACCGGTATGGCCTTCGTAGTCTTCGTTCACTTGTGCTTCGGTGAGTTGCCGGGTGACCGGCACCGGGCCGTTGAAATGGTCGGCGTGCGTCGTGCCGTAGCAGGGAAGCTCGGCGCGCGCCTGGCAGAACATCGTCGCGTGCGGGCTGTGGGTGTGTACCACGCCGCCGATGCCCGGCAAGTGCTTGTACAACAGCACGTGCGTGGCCGTGTCGCTCGATGGCCGCAGGTCGCCTTCGACCACGTTGCCGTCCAGATCGACCACGACCATGTGCTCGGGCCGCATCCGGTCGTACCGCACGCCGCTGGGCTTGATCACCACGCGCTGCGATTGGGCGTCAAAGCCGCTGGCGTTGCCCCACGTCAGCGTGACCAGGCCGTGCGCGACCAGGTCGAGGTTGGCTTGGCAGACCCGTTGTTTGAGCTGTTCGAGCATGCCAAGGAGTTTCGCACACCAGACGCTTTGTCGCCACCCAGCCAAACGCACTGGCCCCGCAGGGCACACCGCCGATGAGCTTGATTGCCCTATCGGGGCAGGCGCGGGCGTGATGCGAATCACCTCCATTCGCAATCGGCCGATGTGAAAAAGGCATTGTGAAAGCCGGAAGACCCGGCTTTGATCGTTTCTTTTTTTCGCGCGCCATGCCCGGCACAGCAACGAAAAGGGCGGCTCGCGCCGCCCTTGGGTGTCGGATCATTGCGTTGCCCCGTCAGAGCTTAGGTCCGACCGCCGCGACGCCGACGCAGCAGCAGCGGTGCTCCAAGCGTCAACAGCATTACCGACGCCGGCTCGGGAATATGACGGATCGTAAACGTGGCGTGCAGGTCCGTCGGCATGTTGACGAAGTCGGCCGGGTCTAGGTCGATGCCGACGAAGAACGGATCGTCTTCGGTCCCTTCGCCGAACGCATCGACGAACAGCGGCTCGATGGGTGTAGGCGTCTCGGTCGGGTCGCCGCCGTTGAATGTCAGGCCCAAGGCCAGCAACTCGAACTCGACCGGCCCCTCGGGCACGTCGGTCCAGATCAATCCGCCGATCTCCAGGAACACGAACGGAAACAAGTCGTCCGGGAATGCCGCATCGGGGCGGGGTTCGGTGGCCACTTCATTATTGAACAGCTTGCCGAAATCGCCCGGTTGGGGCTCGGTTTGCGGGTCGCCGTCGTCATCGCCGAAGATCCAGATGTCGATCGTCTCCGAGCCGTCCTGATTGAACGTGATCTCCTCGTTCACCCAAAGCAGGTTGCCATCGTTGAAGTTGCCGTTCGGTGCGGCCTGCGGCGGGACATCGTTCTCGACCGGGTCCAGCGATTCATCGAACGGGATGTTACTCAAGTGGCCGGACAAAACATTGAACTCCCCGTCGGTGACCACCGCATCCAGCAGGACGTTGTAAGACGTTCCAAGCGGATTGGCTCTGGCGGGCGTGCTGAGTACGGCCGCCACGATCAACACCGCCGCCACGCGGGCGAGGCGCAGCACACACCCTCTCTCATTCCTGACATGGTTCATAACTTGCTCTCTCTTTCGTTGTAACGTCTCTCGGCCCTCCGGTGACCCCGCACCACACGGTGCGACCCAAGCCCCCAACATGCGACCGAATTACAGGACAATACCACTGCCCCCACCGCAAATGCAAGGTTAAATTCCGGTTATCCCTGAAATCTCCTCGTGTCCTACTCCCGCTGCACGGCTGGCCGGGTGAGCCATTGGGCCAGTGA
>CAZUHK010000271.1:0-2903 GCA_964620345.1 uncultured Planctomycetaceae bacterium | reverse complement strand
ACTGTGTCTCTGCGATCTGTGTGGTTGCTTCGGTGGCGCGCTTTCGCCGGGGGGGCGAACCCACTAGCTTGGATTTCGCCGCGTTTATCCGAAGGAGCTTGCCGCCATGGCCGACCGCCCGAACGTCATCCTCATCACCGCTCACGACCTGGGCCAGCACCTGGGGTGCTACGGCATTGCGACGGTCGACACGCCGCACATCGATCGTCTGGCCAGCGAGGGGCTGCGTTTCAACCGCAGCTTCTGCGTGAACCCCGGGTGCAGCCCGAGCCGCGCGTCGCTCGCGACCGGCCGCTTCCCGCACAGCCACGGCGTGATGGGCCTGACGCATTCGCTGTTCGCGTGGGACTTGCGCGAGGGCGAATGCCACATCCAACGGCGTTTTCAGCAGGCCGGCTACCGCACCGCGCTCAACGGTGTCTGCCACGAGGCGCCCGATCCCCGCAAGCTGGGCTTCGACGATTACCTGTCCACCGAGCCCGGCCACCCCGACCCCGACCGGGCCCGGGCGATGAAGCTGGCCGACTCGACCGGCGCGTACCTGCACCATCGCGCCGGCGAAGATCAGCCGTTCTATCTTCAGGTCGGCTTCTTCGAACCCCACCGCGACACGTCGCACCCGACCCACTGGCCCCCGACGCATCGGCCGGCGCGGCGGGAGGCGACCGTGCCCCAGTCCCTGCGGCACGACCTGGAGGCGTGGCGCGAGTTCGCGTACTTCGAGGCGTCGATCCGCACGGTGGACGACGCGGTCGGGCAGATCATGGCCGAGCTCGACGCCGCCGGTCTGGCCGACGACACGCTGGTGATCTTCACCTCCGATCACGGCATCCCCTTCGCGCGGGCCAAGTGCTCGGTGTACGACCCGGGCCTGGAAGTGCCGCTGATCCTGCGCTGGCCCAACGGGCCGTGGGCCGCGGGGACCATCCAGGATGCGATGGTCAGCAACGTCGACTACCTGCCGACGCTGTGCGACCTGCTGGGCATGCCGACCCCGGACAATCATCAGGGCCACAACTACGCGCCGCTGCTGCGCGGCGAGGATCAGACGCCGCGCGACCACGTTTTCGCGGAGCTGAATTTCCATGACTACTACGACCCGCTGCGCGTGATCCGCACCGAGCGGCACAAGCTGATCGTGGCGTTCGCGTACAACAAGGGGTTCATGGACCCCTCGCAGCAGTGGAAGCCGATGACCACGCCGATCACCCCGCCGGAGTTGGCCAACCAGGGCCGACACGCGCTGGTCGAGCTGTATGACTTGCAGGCCGATCCGCTGGAGATGAACAACCTGGCGGACGATCCGGCCCACGACGCGGTGCGTGCGCGGTTGCTGGGCCGCCTGCACGACTGGATGGTGCAGACCGACGACCCCCTGCTCACGGGCGTGCCGACGCCGCCGATGCATCGGATGGCGCTGGACGTGCTACGCAAGCACGGCGGATGAGCCGCTGCGCTTCAGCGCGATCGCCAGCACCGTGAGGTCGGCCGGGGTGATGCCCGCCAGCCGGCCTGCCTGGCCCAGCGTCGCGGGTCGGAACCGGTCCAGCGCGTGCTTCGCCTCGTTGCGCAGGCCGACCACCGCGGTGTAATCCAAGGCCGTCGGCAAGGCGGTGTGCTCCATCGCGGCCAGCTTCGCGTGCTGCCGGCGGTGGCGCTCGATGAAGCCGGCGTACTTCGCATCGCTGAGCACCGTGCGGATGATCCGCCCATCGCACGCCGCGGCGGGCGGCGCGCCTTCGAGCCGCGCCGCGAAGTCGGCCTCGCTCACCTCCGGCCGGCGGATCCAGTCGATCAGCGGTCGGCCGTCGACCGTGTGCCGGCTCGCATGATCGCGCAGCGCCTCGAGCGCGGCGCGGCGTCGTTCGTACACGCCCCACCGACGATCGCCCACCAGGCCCCACTGCCGGCCCATCGGCGTCAGCCGGTCCGCCGCGTTGTCCGCCCGCAGCAGCAGGCGATGCTCGGCGCGACTGGTGAACATGCGGTACGGCTCGCGCGGCGTCTTGGTCACCAGGTCGTCCATCAGCACGCCGATGTACGACGCATCCCGACCCAACCGCACCAGCGGTTCACCACACGCCAACCGCACGGCGTTCAGGCCCGCCAGCAGCCCCTGGCCCGCGGCTTCCTCGTAGCCGCTGGTCCCGTTGATCTGGCCGGCGAGGAACAGGCCCCCGACGCGCTTGGTCATCGCCGTCGCGTCGATCTGGTGCGGCCAGACCATGTCGTACTCCACCGCGTAGCCGTAGCGCAGGATCGTCGCGCGCTCGCAGCCGGGCAGGTGGGCGACGATGAAGTCCTGCACGTCGGCCGGCAGCGACGTGCTGATGCCGTTGCAGTAGATCTCGTTGGTCTGCAGCGACTCGGGCTCGAGGAAGACCGTGTGGGCCGGCTTGTCGGCGAACCGGTTGACCTTGTCCTCGATGCTCGGGCAGTAGCGCGGGCCGACGCTGCCCTGGGCGATCTGGCCGTTGTACATCGGGGCGCGATCCAGGTTCGCGCGGATCCGTTCGTGGATGCGCTCATCGGTCGCGGTGGTCCAGCAGACGCGCTGCTGTAGCGCGGGGAAGTCGGCGGGGTCGGTCAGATCGCCGAACGGCTCGGGCGTTTCGTCGCCCCGCTGGATGGCGAGCCGGTCGAAGTCGATCGTCTGGGCCGCGAGGCGCGGCGGGGTGCCGGTCTTGAGGCGGCCAAGGTCGAAGCCCAACGCGCGCAGGTTCGCGCTGATGCCCTGGGCCGGGCCTTCGCCGACGCGCCCCCCCGCCGTCCGCCGCGGGCCGGTGTGCATCAGCCCACGCATGAACGTGCCGGTGGTGAGGATGGTGGCCGAAGCGACGAAGCGACGAAGCGACGGAGCGACGCCGGGCCCCGCATCGGGCGCCATTTCTCCACACTTCGTC
>CAZUHK010000270.1:0-2944 GCA_964620345.1 uncultured Planctomycetaceae bacterium | reverse complement strand
TGCTGAAGGTCTGTGCCGTCAAGGCCCCGGGCTTCGGCGATCGCCGCAAGGCCATCCTCGGCGACATCGCCACGCTCACCGGCGGGGACTTCATCAGCGAAGACCTGGGCATCAAGCTCGAAAACCTCGAACTCACCCAGCTCGGCAAGGCCAAGAAGATCACCGTCGGCAAGAACGACACCACGATCATCGAAGGCGGCGGAACCAAGAAAGATCTCAAGGCCCGCTGCGAGCAGATCCAGAAGCAGATCGACACCACCACCAGCGACTACGACCGCGAAAAGCTCCAGGAACGCCTGGCCAAGCTCACCGGCGGCGTGGCGATCATCCACGTTGGCGGCGCGACCGAAATCGCGATGAAGGAGAAGAAGGACCTGGTCGACGACGCGCTGCACGCGACCCGGGCCGCGGCCGAGGAGGGCTACGTGCCCGGCGGCGGCGTGGCGCTGATCCGCGCGATCGCCGCGGTCGACAAGGCCCGCGACCGGGCCAAGGGTGATGAGAAGCTGGGCTTCGACATCGTCGCCGCGGCTCTCGAGGCCCCGCTCCGCCAGATCGTCCAGAACGCCGGCGAAGACGGCGACGTCGTCGTCGAAGCCGTCAAGGACGCGGCCGGCAACAAGGGCTACAACGCCGCGACCGGCGGGTACGTGGACATGGTCAAGGCCGGCATCATCGACCCGGCGCTGGTCACCCGCACCGCGCTGCTCAACGCCGCGTCAGTCGCCGGACTCATGCTCACCACCGACGTGATGGTCACCGACCTCGAAGACGAGGAAGAACCGATCGAAGGCGCCGTTGCATGACCGCCCCGGGCATCGCAACCCCCCGTTGACCGGCTAAAGCCCGGGGACCGCCGTCCCCGGGCTTTCACGCAAGAACGACCCACGAGCACCATGGCCACCAAACGCGACTACTACGAAGTGCTCGGCGTGGAACGCGAGGCGTCGGTTGACGTGATCAAGAAGGCGTACAAGCGCGCGGCGATGAAAAACCACCCCGACCGCAACCCAGGCGACGCCGAGGCCGAGGCACGCTTCAAAGAGGCCGCCGAGGCCTTCGAAGTGCTCAACGATCCCGAAAAACGCCAGCGCTACGATCGCTTCGGCCACGAAGGCCTGCGCGGCGCGGGCATGCACGATTTCTCGGGCATGGGCGCGTCCGACATCTTCTCGATGTTCGAAGATCTGTTCGGCGACCTGGGCTTCGGCGGCGGGTTCAGTGGGCGCGGCCGGCGAGCCACCCAGCGCGGCTACGATCTGGAAACCCAGGTCACCATCGATCTCGACGACGTCGCGACCGGCACCACCGAGTCGATCGACTTCACCCGCAAGGACACCTGCGAAACCTGCTCGGGCAGCGGCGCCGAGCCCGGCAGTCAGCCCGAAACCTGCCGCACCTGCGGCGGGCACGGACAGGTCGCCATGCGGCAGGGGCTGTTTCAGATGGTCCGGGCCTGCCCCGACTGCCAGGGCGCCGGCAAGATCATCCACGAGCCGTGCGATGACTGCCGCGGCACCGGCCTCAAGCCGCTCAAACGCACCATCGACGTGAAGATCCCCCCGGGCATCCACGCCGGCCAGGTCATCCGCGTGCCCCGCGAAGGCGAACCGGGCCAGCGCAATGGCCCGCGCGGCGACCTGCACGTCGTCGTCAATGTCCGCGAACACGAAATCTTCACCCGCGACGGTGACAACCTGATCCTGCCGGCCCATTTAAGCTTCTCGCAGGCGGCGCTGGGCGCGAAGATCGAGGTGCCCACGCTCGACGGCTCGGAAGAACTGACCATCCCACGCGGCACGCAGCACGGCAGGACGTTCACCGTCCGCGGCGCGGGGCTGCCCAACCTCCGAAACGGACACAGGGGCGACCTGATCGTCCAGGCCCTGATCGAGATCCCCAAGAAGCTGACCGACAAGCAGGAACAACTGCTGCGCGATTTCGCCGAGACCGAAGACCACCATGTGCTCCCGCAGAGCAACGGATTCTTTGACACGATCAAACGCTACATCGCCGGCGAGTGACCGGCGCGGGTGACGACGATGACTGACAAACCCACATATCAATCAGGCGAACCCGAAGAACCGCTCAATGATGCCGAATCGGCCGAACAGCCGAGAACCGGCGAACAAGCCGAGCCGGTCGAGGACGCGGCGCTCGGCGATCCTAAGGTCGCCCTCCAGGCCGAGCGCGACGAACTGTACGAGCGGCTGCAGCGCGTCTCGGCCGATTACCAGAACTACATCCGCCGCTCCGCCCAGTCACTGGCCGACTCGGTTGAACTGGCCAAAGGCGATTTGGCCAAGCAGTTGATCACCCTCCTCGACCACTTCGACAACGCGCTGGCCAAGGAGCCGAAGGATGAAGAGGCCCGCGCGTTGTACGACGGGGTGAAGATCGTCCGCGACGAACTGCTGCGCGTGCTGAAAAACGCCGGTGTTGAGCCGCTGGGCGTGCGGGTCGGCGACCCGTTCGACCCCGAACTGCACGAGGCGATGATGCGCCAGCCGGTCGAGGGTGTCGATCCCAACCACGTGTCCATGGTGATGCAGACCGGCTACCAGCACGGCTCGCGCACCCTGCGCCCGGCGAAGGTCGCCGTGGCCCCGGCTGAATAGGAACCCCCGCCATGCCCACCTACGACTACCGTTGCGACGCCTGCGGCCACGAGCTGGAACTTTTCCAGTCGATGAGCGAACCGGCCAAGCGCAAGTGCCCCGACTGCGGCAAATTGAAGCTCAAGCGCCTCATCGGTACCGGTGCCGCCGTGATCTTCAAGGGCTCGGGCTTCTACGAAACCGACTACCGCTCCGACGGCTACAAGAAGGCCGCCGAGGCGGAGAAGAAGGCGGTCGAGGGAGGCAAGAGCGAATCGAAAAAAAGCGATACGGCGAAAACAACCGATTCAGCCAAATCAGATAAATCAAAAAAATCATCAGACAAC
>CAZUHK010000269.1:0-2947 GCA_964620345.1 uncultured Planctomycetaceae bacterium | reverse complement strand
GTTTGGGGTTTTTCGATCCCCCAAACCGCAAACATCACGCTTGTTTAAGGTCTAGACTGCCGCCGATCTACCGATCTACCGATCTACCGATCTACCGCCGGTCACTCCACCTGAGCGTACCGGTTCATCGCCACGTCCATCAGCACCACGAGCATGTTCTCGACCGGCGTGTAGTTGCCCTTCTTCATCAGCTCCATGACGTGCTCCCGGTTGATCTGGTTGAACTTCTGGATGCGAATCTGATTTTCGATCTCGCGGTAGACCTCGGTGAGGGTTTTGCCTTCGCCCTGTTCGATGTCCAGCAGCTTGACCCACATCATGCCCGCGGCGGTGCGGGTCGCATCGGTGTGTTGGCCGATTTCGAGCCGCCGCACCTTCTGATTGACTTCGTCGGAGCGCAGGCCCTCGAACTCGGCAAGGTCGGACTGGAATTCCTGTTCGAGGTATCTCGCCGCCTCGACCTTGCCGGCCTCGGCGAAGGTCGACCGGCTCAGCGCCGCCCGCACCGCGTCGGCCGTCGACTTGTCGCGGGCGACGACCAGCGCCAGCTTGATGCTCGCCGGCGGGTTGTATTTATCCCGGTTCTTCTGGTAGTACCGCTCGACCTCGCGGCGGTTGACGCTGATGCCGGGGAACACCTTCTCGGCGCGGTACTTCTGCACGAGCAGCTTCTGGCGTTCGAGCTCGAGCTTGCCCTCGATGCCGCCGACGTCGGCCAGGTCGGCCTCGGCCTCGCTCTCCACGCCGCGGTAGGTGGAGATGATGTCCTCGCGGATCTTCTGCAGCGCCCCGAACAGCCCGCGCTGTTCCTGTTCGGTCAGGCCGGCCTCGGCCTCGGCGAGGATCAGCGCGTCCTGCACCATCTGGCTGAGGGTCTGGCCCAGCAGGACCGTGGCCTGCTTGCGGAACTCGTTGCGGGGGAACTGTTGGCCGAGCGTCTGGAGCGTGTCGGTGCCGACCTGCTCGAAGATCTGCGAGGCGTACATCGGTCGGCCGTTGATCTGGCCGATCATCGCGTCGACGGCGTACTCGGCTCGCCGTTCATCCCGCTCGGCCTCGACCCGCTCGATCGGTTCATCCGGGCCGGCCGGCGCGACGTAAATCGCCCGGTCATCGCCCGACTCGGGCTGCAGGTAGGTCGGGCCCGGCGGCACGTCGGCGGTGCGATTGCGATCGCAGCCGAGCAGCGCGGTGATCAGAAGTGCCGAACATGCCAGGGCATTTTTCATCGCGAAGGATCCCAATGAGCCAGCCAATCGCTAGAGTCTAAACCGCGCCGCCGCTGGCGGCAATGAACGCCCGGCTCGCGGGCCAAACCGTCGCGCGCTATACTGTCGCCCGATCCTTCAACGACGCGAACGGAAGCGACCTCGATGAGCGATTCAGCGAACAGCGACAGCCCCGGCCTGCACGTGGACAGCGATTGGAAAGCCCAGGCCCGCGCCGAGAAGCAGCGGCTGGCCGAGCAGGCGGCGCAGAATCCCGCGAGCGCCTCGGGCCCGCCGCCCGGCGCCGCCGCGACCGGTGTCGCGGCCGCCGCCGCCGGACAGGCCGACCCGCAGCGCGGACAACTGCCGCCCAGTGATTTCAAGACCATGGTCAGCCGCATGGTCACCGAAGCGATGATGTCCCTGGGCATGGTGCCCGAGCCGCAGTCCGGCCGGCGCGTCGCCGTGCTCGACCTGGCGCGCTTCCACATCGACATGCTCAGCGTGCTTGAGGACAAGACCCGCGGCAACCTCGACGACGAAGAGGCCAAGCTGTTGAGCACGGCGCTGCACGAGTTGCGGATGCAGTACATCCAGGTCAGTCAGCAGGCGATTGAGCAGCAGGCCGAAAACGTTTCGCCGCGTGCTTCGAGCGCGAAGTGAAAGTCGTGCATCGGTCTGATGCGGGCCGCGTTGACCTCTGAAAATAGGTATCTAAAATCGCCAAACCTCCCGCAGCGCGACCGATCGGTCGCATCGACGTGAAAGGGCCGAGCACGTGACCGAAGCCATCGTTTCCCCGCCGCGCTCCATCGGTGGCAAGCATCACTTCCTGCTCCGCCGCCTGCACTCGCTGACCGGCATCGTCCCGGTCGGCGTGTTCGTCATCTTCCACCTGTTCACCAACTTCCAGATGATCTTCCCCGGCGCCTTTCAGCACGAGGTGAACTTCATCCACTCCCTGCCGGCGCTGATCTTTCTGGAGCTGACCATCTGGCTGGCGATCGGCTTCCACGCGGCGCTGGGCATCGTCTACACCGTTGTCGGCGCCAAGCCCAACGCCAGCAAGTACCCTTACTGGGACAACTGGCGGTACACGCTGCAGCGCGTGACGGGCATCGTCGCGCTGCTGTTCATCCTGCTGCACGTCTCGACGCTTCGCTGGCGATGGACCTACGGCGGGCTGTTCGAGCCGTTCTACGTCACCGGCCTGGGCCCCGATGGCAGCGAGATCCCGATGGCGCACGCCTCCACCGCGATGGCGCTGCAGGTGAGCTGGGTCATGGGCGTGGTGTATTTCCTGGGCGCGCTGGCGGTCGTTTATCACTGGGCCAACGGCCTGTGGACCGCGGCGATCACCTGGGGCCTGACGATCTCCGACCAGGCCCAGCGTCGCTGGGCCTACGTCTGCGGCGGGCTGTTCGTCGCGCTGACGATCTTCTTCATCGGGGCGCTGTGGGGCGCATACACCTACGACGTGAGCGACGCGGAAGTGTTCGCGATGGAGTACGCCAAGGCGACCGGCCAGGGCGGCCACCCGCATGGTGAGCACTTCGACGCGGCGGTCGCCCGGCAGGTCATCGCCGACCACGAGCTGGACCTGACCTTCCCGCGTGATCTTCATTGACGACACAGCGCCTGGCGAGAATTGCCCGGTAGTATTCAGGCAGGACCAACGATGGCTAACGGCAGCACCAACAAACGAGTGATCATCGTCGGCGGCGGGCTGGCGGGCCTGG
>CAZUHK010000268.1:0-2976 GCA_964620345.1 uncultured Planctomycetaceae bacterium | reverse complement strand
CCAGGAGGCTTGCTACATGGCATCACACCTTGTCCGCTTCAGCGGCAAGGTGTGCTGGCGTCCCCACCGGCGCACACCTTGCCCTTGGGGACAAGGTGTGCCACCCGCGACCGACGGTTGAACGATGCGATCGTGCGGCGGCGCGGCGACGGTGGAACAGTGGCCTCTACCTGTTGAGCGAAGTTCCGACCTGGCGCGCGCCGATGCGGCGCGTCGGGCCTTTATGGAGCGACCATGTTGCACGACCCGAACACCTCGACGCGGCGATCGGCGACCGGCCGAGGCGGCAAATCGCCCCTGACCGCCCGGCCAGGGGCGGTCAACGCCCCGGTCGGCGCGCAACCGACGCGCCCCACACCCGTTACAAAGAAAAACTGCCGCGCGCCCCGGGGGGTCGCGGACACCGACACCTTCGGCGCGCCCCGGCGCGTCGCGGCATGCAAAAAAACCCGCTCGCCGAGGCAAGCGGGTGAGGGTGTTCGAGGCGGCGGTCGCGGTGTGCGGCGGCGGGCGAACCGGGTTCCGCGAACCGTGATTCGATCAGCCGGCCATGTGCTTGATCAGATCGACCACGCGGTTGGAGTAGCCCCACTCGTTGTCGTACCAGGCGATGAGCTTGAAGAACGTCGAGTTGAGCTCGATGCCCGCGTCGTGATCGAAGGTGGAGCTGAACGGATCGGTGATGAAGTCGGTGGAGACGACCGGCTCGTCGGTCCAGTTGAGGTAGCCCTTCATGGGGCCCTCGGCGGCCTGCTTCATCTTGGCCGAGATCTCGTCGTAGCTGGTTTGCTTTTCGGTCTTGACCGTCAGGTCGACGACCGAGACGTCGATGGTGGGCATGCGGAAGGCCATGCCGGTGAGCTTGCCCTTGAGTTCGGGCATGGCCAGGGCCACGGCCTTGGCGGCGCCGGTGGAGGCGGGGATGCAGTTGATGTGCGCCGCGCGGCCGCCGCGCATATCCTTCTTCGAGGGCCCGTCCTGCGTGGGCTGGGTCGCGGTGATCGCGTGAACGGTGGTCATCAGGCCCTCGGCCAGGCCGAAGTTGTCGTTGACCACCTTGGCGATCGGCGCCAGGCAGTTGGTGGTACACGAGGCGTTGGAGACGATCGCGGCGGACTTGTCCATCGAGTCGTGATTCACGCCCATGACGACGGTGGGCACCTGGTCGGGGCTCTTGGTCGGCGCGGAGATGACGACCTTGGACGCGCCGGCTTCGAGGTGCTTCTTGGCGTTGTCGTAGTCGGTGAACAGGCCGGTCGATTCCACGACGTACTCGGCGCCGACCTTGCCCCAGGGCAGGGAAGCCGGGTCGCGCTCGCAGCAGACGGGGATGGCCGTGCCGTTGACGATCAGTGCGTCGTTGGTGGCTTCGACGGTGCCATTGAACTTGCCGTGTACCGAATCGTACTTCAGCAGGTAGGCAAGCGAGGCGGGGGGGAACAGGTCGTTGATGCCGACCACTTCGATGCCGCCCTGCTGCACCGCGGCGCGAAAGACCAGACGACCGATGCGACCGAATCCGTTGATACCGACTTTGATGGCCATGACTCGAATAACTCCAAGCTGGGGGTTAGGGGACGGCGTGTCCCGCGGCGCGGTGTGGGGGACACCGGGCCAAGCAACGTAGCGGCGTCGGCGGGGGGTGTCAACCGTGTCGAGCCGGCGGTGTTGGGGGCGTTGCCAGCACGGGCCGATCGGTTACAATGCATGGCTCGTCGCCACAGGGCGACGGGCGTTGGGGCTCGTAGCTCAGTTGGTCAGAGCGCACCCCTGATAAGGGTGAGGTCCGAGGTTCAAATCCTCGCGGGCCCATTGGCAAGCCCCGCGGACCGGCCAGGTCGGCGGGGCTTTGTCGTGCGCGCCGAGCGCGCGGACCATGGGCGTGTCGGTGAAGCCGGGGTGGACCACCCGGGCGCGGGCGCCGTGGAACATGGCCTGCTGGCTGATCGAGGCCGCGCCGCCGACGAGGCCGGCCTTGGTGGCCGAGGACGAGACCTGCCCGCGGTTGCCCAGCCGATCAGCACGATCGGCCGCCCCAACGGGTGTGTCAGGCCGTGGGGAGCCGCATTGCGCGGATTTCACTTGAGAGTTCCTGTTCGGCGGCTATACTTCACCTCTCGCGGCGGGAGGCGAGCCGGACCACGCTCTGGCATCGGCTTTGCCGCGATCTCCACGCGAGTCGCCGCCCCTGGCGACTCCAAAAAACCCCACGGGTCGCAAAGGCCCGCGATGCCCAAGGCGTGCTCGGGCCTCGACGCACCAAGTGACCGCGGCACAACGACAAGGAACGTCAGCCGCCGCGGCGAGCAGACTACTGTTGAGCAACCCACGTTCCCGTCTCGCGCGGGATTCGGGAAGGAGCCCAAAGATGAACACATCCCCACGACAGGCCGACCCGAGCGTTCGCAGGATCGTTTCGATGTCGTTGATACTCAGTGCCCTGGTGATCGCGTGCCTGCTGGTGCTGACCAGCGCCGCGGGGCCGGTCGGCCAGGCGGCACGGGGCTTGTGCGCCGCCTGGTCGTTCGGCATGCCCGGCGTGGGCGAGCTGATCACCGGCGCGATCGTGGGGCATCTGATCGTCTACACCTGCGTGCTCCTGGTCGGCCTGGCGAGCATGGGCCGCTGGTCGATGTACCGCCTCAGCCGGGCCCGTCAGGCGACGCGGCGGCAGCGCCAAGCGCCGCTGCGGGTCGGACTGGGAACCGGCTGAGCGTCGAGGCGCGAACACACGACACGATTTTTCTCCTCCTCCTCCCCGCCGAGCGCGCCGCGAAGCGCCTCGGCGGGTTTTGCTCTTGGCGCAGCGACACCGGCATCCGCGGTGTGGTCAGGGTATCGGTCGCGTGCTCAACGCCACAGGGCTTACTTGAACATCGCGCCCGGTGCGGGGGCTTCGTCGCCGTCGCCGTCACCGTCGCCGTCACCGTTGGCGCTGTTGCCGCCGGCGCTGTTGTTGGTCTCGCCGCCGGCGCC
>CAZUHK010000267.1:1970-2977 GCA_964620345.1 uncultured Planctomycetaceae bacterium | reverse complement strand
GCGCGGCTTGGCGCGGCCCGTTCGCCGGCCGCGCCGCGGGCCGCGCGGCGGCAGCGTCGGGCCGATCGCGCTGCGCCGGCTGGGCGGGCGCCGCGGGCGAAGCGATGATCTCGATTTCCACCGGCCGGCCGGCCAGCGCCGCCGCCGCCGCCGCCAGCTCGCCGCGGCAGTGGCGGCCGATCAGATCCGCCGCGCATCGGTTGGGCGCGTTGACCGTCAGCCGCTGTGCCTCGAGCTCCAGTTGCACATCGCGAAACCAGCGTTCGTAACGGTTGGCCCCGAGCGTGCGGGCGAGCTGGCTGGCGAGGTGCGCACCGATATCGCTGGCGACGGCTGTGGTCACGGCAGACTCCGAATCAACGGAAGTTGGGATGAATCTCACGCGGCCGTCGGCAGAACTACTGCAACCCCCTGACGACGACCTCCGACGGGATCCTTCCGATGTGAAGCCCGGCGTCCCTCGACGGCGTCCGCCGCATCGGACCGTGGCCTCGACCGTGTCTTCCGTGACCGGCCAGATGACGAAGATAAGCGTTATGGACCGGCCGTCAATGGCCTTTCTTAACACAACAACGCCCCACCGCGTGTAACTGCTTGGCGGACATCGGGTGAGCCGCCTAAAAAAATTGTTATCAACTTTGCCCGCGCCGTGCGGCACAACTTGTGGATAAGCCGTCAGTCGCGCGGTGTATCGTGCGGTATGATTTCGGTTAACGCGCGCACCAGCGCCCGCCGCCGCGCCACGCGATAGAAACCGGCGCCGCGGTACAGGCCCAGCGCCGGGGCGTTGGACTGATCGACCGCGAGCGTCATCACGTCGATGCCCTGTTCCCTGCACTGCGCGAAGGCGCGGTTCAGCAGCGCCCGGCCGATGCCCCGGCCCCGCGCCGCGGGCGCCAGGCCCAGGTACACCAGCTCGACGCAATGCTGCGGTTGGATCGGCGCCAGCAACTGCACGCCCGCCGGCTCGCCATGCAGGCGCACCAGCGTCCAGAGCGTCGGCTCGA
>CAZUHK010000267.1:0-1960 GCA_964620345.1 uncultured Planctomycetaceae bacterium | reverse complement strand
CGAAGCGGCCGGTGGACATGTGCCCGGCGATCACGTCGGCCGTCCGCCGCATGCCGCGCAGCTTCGGGCAGTCGTGCGTGTCGATGTAGCTCCGCTCCAGCGCCGCGGCGAACGCATCGTGGCGCGCTTCATCGTACGTCTCGATGCTCACGCCCGCCGGCCAGGTGGGCGGCTCGACGCGCCGCGGCGCCGAGCGCTGAAGGTACTCCAGCACCGCCAGCTCCGAAAAGCCCGCGTCGATCAGCGCGTCGAACGTCAGGTGCTCGGCCGGCTCGAGCAGGGCCTGGACCATCGCGATCCGCCCGGCCGGCAACGCCTCGACCAGCCGCCCGGCCGCCGCGGTCAGCGCGCCGATCTCACTGCGGCGGCGAACGTCCGAGCAGAAGAGGATGCCCGACCGCCCCGGCCGCGGCACCGCCAGCACCACCGGGCCGATGCACCGGCCGGCCTCGTGACCGGCCCAGAGGTAATCGAAATCCACCCCCAGCCGATCCGCGTAGGCCCGCACCTGCGCGTCGCTCAGCCGCGCCGGCCCGGCCGAGCCGTGCATCAGCCGCGCCAACGCCCACGGCCGATCATCCTCGGACACGCGGCGGAACTCCAGGTTGGTCGGCACGCTGATCGTCATGTCGCTTCGCCCGATCGGTGCCGGCTTGCGTTGACCGGCATCGGCCCGTCGGTAGAATAGGGCGAAGTTCCGGCCAGGAGAAGACTTGTGAACACTTTCACCATGCCCGTCGTCCCGCACGCCCGTCGCCTGGTTCTGCTGTGGCTCATGCTCGCGGCCGTGGCCCTGCTCGCGACCGACGCCCGCAGCTATCCCGAGCCGAACATCATCTCCAGTGCCTGGCAGTTTGAGTTCGACTTCAAGCAGCCGCGCGTCGTGGCCGTGACCGGCATCGACGGCGAGAGGCAATTCTACTGGTATCTGCCCTACACCGTGACCAACCGCACCGGCGAGGACCGCACCTTCGTGCCGCGCTTCACCGTGCTGACCAACGAGGGCCACCTGATCGAAGCCGGCCGCAAGATCGAGCCGGCCGTGTTCGAGGCGATCAAAAAGGAACAGCGCAACGACCTGCTCGAAAGCCCCGTGCAGGTGATCGGCCGACTGCTGCAGGGCCAGGACAACGCCCGCGACTCGGTCGCCATCTGGCGCGCCCCCGATGCCGATGTCGACCGCATTTGGGTCTTCGTCTCGGGCCTGTCCGGCGAGACCGCGACCATCCAGCACCCGCTGACCGACGAAAAGGTCGTGCTCCGCAAGACCCTCATGCTCGACTTCGAGGTGCCCGGCACCCTGCCCGCGCTCATCGGCAAGCCCATCACCGACATCGATACCCAGTGGGTGATGCGCTGACCCCGGCAGCGGGCGTGCGGTTCGACCGACAAGCCCTTGCCCAGGCCCCCCGCCCCCGGTACACTTCGGCGCTTCGCGAAACCCCACGACACGAGGTGTGTGATGGCACATAAAAAGGGACAAGGCAGCACCCGCAACGGGCGTGACTCGAACCCGCAGTACCGCGGGGTGAAGCTCTACGGCGGCGAGCGCGCCAAGGCCGGCTCGATCATCGTCCGCCAGTGCGGCACGCGCTTCAAGCCCGGCTACCTCGTGGCCCGGGGCAACGATGACACGCTCTTCGCCCTGCAGCCGGGCAAGGTCACCTTCCGCGGCCGCATGGTCCACATCGAACCCGACACCGCCGCGGCCCCGGCCCAGGCCCACGCCCCTGCCGCCGGGGCATAAGCCGAGCGCGAACCGATCAGATGACAAAAGCAAAGCGCCCGTCGCTTCCCCGCGGCGGGTGCTTTCGCGTGCCGCTCCACCGCTCAACCCACCCCAAACCACGCCCTCCCCGCACGCCCCAGCCCGTCGCTGTCCGCCCCACCCCCGGGCCCGCCGGACCGCCACACCGCAAACCCTTTGCCCAAAAGTGCTTGCGCGCTGACCCACCCCGTG
>CAZUHK010000266.1:0-3006 GCA_964620345.1 uncultured Planctomycetaceae bacterium | reverse complement strand
GTGCGAACTGGAACACCGGATAATCGACGTTCGGCCGACCCGCCTTGTCATGGGTGATCACGACGACCCGGTGGCCGCGCGCCGCGAAGTGCCGCGCCATGCGATCGACCGACAACTCCGTGCCGCCGATCTTGGGCAGAAATGTCGCGGTGAAGATGCCGATACGCATGCGCTGTCAACCGGTGTGGTCAATACCGCTTTCGGGGTTCGCCTGGGCCAACTACGGGCTCGAACCTCGCCGATGCCGGGCACGACGAAAGGCCCCGGAGCCATCGAACATGACCGATTTGATGAACCAGAAGAAACACCCGGCTCATCAATCCGCAGCCCGTTCCGCGAACTGCGCCGCACCGACTAAGCCAAGATAACTCGCCTGGTTGGCGATCAGTTCATCGTAACCGACGTCCTCGATCGCATCGCTGGACAGCCGAAGCGGGTGGGCGTTTGTGCCCCATCGCAGGATACCGACGCCAAAGTCCGTATCGACCGTGTCGACCACTGTATCCAGGCGTTGGCTGCGCAACCACAGCACCGTCTTGTACACGTCTCCGCACCACGCGCCGGTCCAGCCGGGTAGTCCCATCGCTTCAGCATGATCGCGGCATTCAGCGGGCACCGACGCGGCATGATTGGGCGGCAGGCAGTCATGGAGAACGATGAAACCATTTCGTGGCAGATACCGCAGCGCGTTGACCACGTCGCGACGCGATTGTTCATACGTGTGCAGCCCGTCAATGAAGAAAAGCTGAGGCCCGAAGCGCTCGATATCATCGCCATGCGTTTCGAAGAAACGATCACTGGTCATCTCGAAGTAGCGATCGGTAAGCAGGTGGACGGGGCTGTGACGCAGATACCGACGTCGGGGGCCGCTGCGAAAGGCGAACTTCGGATCGACCGCCCATTTGCGCAAGGCCCGAATCTGAAAAAAACACGAGCCATCCGCCACGCCGATCTCGACGTATCGACGTAACCGATGTCTTCTCACAAGCAGATTGATGATGTCGTAACGTGTCATGGAGAGCGGCAAAGGGCACCGCGAAGGCGCTGGCGGTGAGTTCAAAGCACCTGTTACGCAACTTGGCGCTGACCAGTCGCGTGCGGATTGTAGTTGGTGCCGCTCGGTCTGTCATTCCGACCGATCGCGTGCGACGCCCGGCGGCCTCCGAGGCGCCAGCAAGAACTGTGGGCCAGCCAGCAGGGCGCGTGCAATCAGATTCCAAGAGCAAGCCGGGCCCCGGCACTCGGCGAAAGACGGATAATCCGCCATAGATAACGCCAACGATCGATGTGTAATCCCTGCTTCTTCATCTGGCGCAGATCACACCGACCGCGCTGCAGGAGCATGCGGGCCTTCCATCGCTTCGCGTTCCGCGGCCCCACGTCCGGCCGGCTCCGCGCGTGCTCGTAGACGCCTGTGATTGCACGCAGATTGCCGAGCGTGTCGCGGGGCGTCGCCGTCAACGTCACCGACCGCTCGCTTCTCCACCACCGTCCCGCGAAGCAGTCGATGAATCCCGCCCTGCCGTGCAACATCAGCCGGTGAATCGATTCGAAATCCGAACTGCTGATCGGTACACGATAGAAATCGAGGCCCAGGGCCTTCTTGCGGTCGTAGAGGCAGGTCAGGTGGTAGGTGCCCACATCCGGCTCGTGCAGACGCATGAACAACTCACGGCCCTCCATGACGCTCTGGGTAAAAGGGTTGCGGCGCTCAATTGACTGGCCGGTCATCTCTGAACACTCCACAATGTTCGCAAAGACCAGAACCAGTCTGGACTCGGATTGAACCATGGAAATCGCGCGCGAGATGTACGTCGGGTCCAGCAACTCATCATCACCGTCTAGGTTGAGCGCCCAATCGCCGGTCGCATGCTCGTAGAGCAGACGACGGTAGTTGGCCACGCGCCCGATGCGATGAGGGTTCACGAACAACCGAAGCCGAGGATCGTCGCGCAGGTCGGTCAGCCCGGCAAATACGTCCTCGGGGCTCGCATCATCACAGACATTGACTTCCACGTGAGGGTAGTCTTGCTCGAGCGCACTGCCGACGGCTCGGCGAAGCACGCGCGCCTGACGAAACGTCGGGATGTTGATCGACACTTTGAGCGGGTCTACGGTCTTGATGAAGCACACGATGAATCGCCCGATCGGTTGTCCCGTGCCTGAAGCCCTCAGAAGCGAGATTATCTTATACTACCCTCAATTGACACTCGAGAACGCAGGTGCGACCGCGGCCGCCGCGACAGCCAATGCGATGATGCGCCGTGCGGGTTCTGATGCGAGCGGGCTTGTACGATTCTGCTGGCGGATTCGATAGGCATGCAAAGCTCCCGGGAAATTGGCCAGGCATCCCAAGCAGTTCTCAATGCCCTGCGGCGCGGCGAAGCATCGATCGTCGGCACGTTCAAGGCCGACACGCGGTCCACCGTGCAACTGGTCGCGCACGCGGGCCGACAGTGGATCGTCAAGTGGTATCCCCAGTCGATGCTGGCCGGTTGGTGGACGGGGTTGTCCCGCATCAGCCCGGCCTGGCGCGAGGTGAAGGGTGCGGCGATGCTCGCCCGCTGCGGCGTCCGGGTCAACCGCCCCGTGCTGCTGCGCCATTGCGGCGGGTTCGCCGGCGGGCAGATGCTGGTGCTGCGCTACGTCCAAGGCCGCTCGCTTTACCATGAGTTGTTTGAGGATGCGCCGCCGGCGCAGCGCAGCCCCGACCGCCGACGTCAGCGCCGGCGCGTCGCGCGCGGCGTCGGCGAGCACCTGGGCCGGCTCATCGCCGCGGGGCTGGTCAACCGGGATTGCAAGCCGAGCAATCTGATCGTCGATGATGCCTGCCGCGATCGGGGCGAGCCGCCGATCGTGATCGACACGGTCGGCGTGCGCGAGAGTCGAGACTTCCAGCAGGTGCTTGCGATGCTGCTGACGCTGCTGCGGGCGACGTACCAGGCCGGCGGGGCGACCCGGCGCGAGCGGCTGTCGGCGCTGATCGTCGCGATGCGCCAGGGCGAT
>CAZUHK010000265.1:0-3028 GCA_964620345.1 uncultured Planctomycetaceae bacterium | reverse complement strand
GAGACGGGCAACACCAACGAGTCGGGCCTGCACTGGGACATGGTGTGCGACTTGCGCGCTCAAGCCGGCGGCGGGCAGATCGAAGTGGACGGCACGGTGATCTCGAAGGATGGAAAGTTCACGCGGAAGGGCTGGCCGGGGAATTGAGCGATGGGCAGGTTGTGGAGCTCGATTCGGCAGGCCGTTGCGGAGCAGCGCTACTACATTGGCGTCCATGCGGACAATCAGCTTGGCGATCGGGGCGTCGAGGCATGGCATGTGGCCGCGGAGATCGGGACCGCACGGTTGAGGGCCGAACGCCCAACGAGCAAACCCAACCCCACGGTGATCGTTCGGCAGGCGCTGCCCAATGGCGAAGACGTCGACCTGGTTTGGGCGTGGTCACCCAAGCACCGCGTCGCGAAATTGGTGACGGTTTGGGTGCCCGACTAAGATAAAAGCATGAAACGCGAGAAGCGTAAGCGTTGGGTGCATGGCGGGCGGTTCGCCGTGCAGGTGGAAGTGGAGGTGGTGTACCCCGAGGCGTTCACGGGCGAGCCATGCCTGGAGCCGGCCACGTCGAAGTGGCTCGCGGAGGTCGCGGCGCGGGCCGAGGCGGGGGACGTCGAATATCTCAAGCAGATCGGTACCGTGTACGAAGCGATCGAGCAGCCGTAAGTTGAGTTCTCACTTGGGCCGAAGGATGAGCACCGGATCGTCGGGCATTTCGTCGAGTCGCGCCGCGGCGAGTGTTTCGAGCAGGTCGTTTATATCCAGGCCCATGTAGCGGCCGTGTTGCGCGGCGATCGGTTGAAGCTTGGCGCGGCTGCGGGCGAGCAGCTTGCTCACGCCGCGGAGGTTTCGCAGATGCCACTTGAGCAGCGCCGCGGACAGCAGGATCAGGCCGTGCAGGAAATCGCGTTGATCGGCGTCGGCCGCGCGTTGCCAGAGGTCTTCCCACGCCTCGTGGGCCTCCCACCAGTAGGCGTGGTTGAACAGGTCGACGCCCAGCAGGTAGCCGCGCTGCTCGGGCCAGCGGTCGGGCGGCAGCAGCGGTTCGTCCGCCGGCGCGGGGCCGTGCATGTGACCGGCTGGATGTTTCACCGGGTGCGGCCAGGGCCCGCCGGGCACGAAGCGATACGGCGGCAGCGCGGCGCAGGTGTAGCGCGGCGGGTGGTCCACCAGCGGCGCCGGCGGCACGGCGGTGCGATCGCCCGACCTCGGCACGCGCAAAGGCATGGAAGTATCTTAGCGACCCTGCGGTAGTGAACCGAGCCCCGCCCTCGAACGTCTTAGATCACCATGCGTATCGTCACATTCATCATCGTGCTGCTCGCCGCCCTCGCCCCCGCCGGTGCCGCTGACGCGCCACGGACCGGGCGGTACGACGTGACGTTCTCCCAGCGCAGCCCGCTGAGCGACTACGCGGAGTTTGAGAAGCGCCTCAAGGCCTCGCTGCGCAAGGTGCCGGCGTACGACATCAAGGATGAATCGTTCGCGGTGTACGTGCCCAAGCATTACGACGGCGAAAAACCGTTGGGCCTGCTGATATACATGGACCCCGGCGGCCGCGGCGACGGGCCGCTGCTGACCTACCAGAACCGCTGGACAACGGTGCTCGACGCGCACGACCTGATCTGGATCGGCCCGCACAAGGCCGACAACAAACGCCACGTCATCCATCGCACCGGTCTGGCGCTGGACGCGATTCACAACGGCGTGGCGCGATTCAACATCGACCCGGATCGCATCTACGTCTGCGGCATGTCCGGCGGCGGGCGCGTGGCGAGCTGGGTCGCCTTCAACTATCCCGACGCGGTGACGGGCATGTTCGCCTGGTGCGGCGTGAACTACTTCAAGAACGTGCCGGTGCCCTCGAAGGACCGCGCGGTGTGGCGGGCGAAATTCCCCCCGCCGCCGACCAAACTGATGGGCCGCACACGCTTGAAAAACCGCTACGTGCTGATGACCGGCGAGGACGATTTCAACCGCGAGCAGACCAAAGCGACGTACGACCTGATGGTCGAGCACAAGTTCCGCCACGTGGATTACATGCTCGTGCCGAACCTGGGCCACGTCTGGCCCCCGCCGCGGTGGCTGGACGAGGGGATCAAGCTGCTCGACGCCCCGCTGCAGCCGGACGAGTGACCCACCCCCGGAATGCTGCGGACGCCCCCCGCGAACCCCACAATCCCGCTTCGATTGGGCTCGAAACAAACCGACCTGCCGAGCGTCTTTCATCGGTGAGGCAGGTCCGGTCGATTTTCGCAACCGTGCCACGCGATCGGTCGGTAGATTGGAAGACCTTCAACCCGGCACGACGGGGAATCGGCCATGCTCGCCCGCACGCTCGCCCAGCTCATCGAGGAAGAACAGACCAGCGTTTCGGAGGTGGCGGCGTTGGCCGGCGTTTCCAACTCGACGGTGTACCGTTGGATCGCCCGCCGCAGCCAGCCGGACTTCGACGCCATCCGCCGGGTGATCCGCGGCCTGCCCTCGCGGGCGGCGCAGCAGGCGCTGCTGAGCGTGATCACCACCGGCACGCCGTGGCGGCTGCGCCGCTACGAGCTGGCGCTCGACCTCAACGCCGACGGCAAGATCGACGCCGAGGACGCGCTCGACGCGGCGATTCGCGTGGTCCGCGCCGCCGGCCAGTCGCTCGCCCACGTCCGCTCGAGCTGCGCCGCGGACAAGGTGAAGAAACAGGATCTGGTCGACCTCGTCGGCGAGCTCAACGACGTGGTCCAGCACAGCACCATCGTTCAGGAAATCCTCATCCGCATGGTCGAACAACGCGACCAGCGCCGCGTCACCCGCAAGCGGGCACGCTGAGGGGGAAGAGGACTCGCCACAGAAACATCGAATGAAGCGGCGGCCAGAACGGGATCTGTCTTCGGGCAGGATCAACAGGATCGCCCGGATGAATGGCCGCACCGCCCTTGTTCATCCCATCCATCCTGTTGATCCTGTCTGGAAGATTTTCCTCTCCGCGCCACTGTGTCTCTGCGATCTGTGTGGTTGCTTCGGTGGCGCGCTTTCGCCGGGGGGG
>CAZUHK010000264.1:0-3044 GCA_964620345.1 uncultured Planctomycetaceae bacterium | reverse complement strand
GGCGGCGACCTGTTCTTCAGCTACGTCTTCGCCTCCGAAGAGTACAACGAGTTCGCCAACAGTAATGTGAACGACACCTTCGCCATGTTGCTCGATGGCGCGAACATCGCCCTGATCCCCAGCACCAGTACGCCGGTATCGATCAACACGGTCAACGGTGGAAATCCGCTTGGGACCAATGCTCAAAACTCCGCGTTCTTCAACAACAACGACCCGAGCGATCTGGGAACCCCGACGCCATTCGACATCGAGTACGATGGGTTTACCGATGTCTTTCTTGCTTCGGCTACCGGTCTGAGCGCCGGCACGCACACGATCAAGATGGCCATCGCCGACGGTGGCGACTCCATTCTTGACTCGGCGGTCTTCATCGGCGGCGGCACGTTCAGCAACGATCCTGATCCCGATCCGAATCCGGTGGTGCCGGTTCCGGCGGCGGCGTTTGCCGCGGTGCCGTTGCTGGCGGGGCTGGCGCTGCGTCGCCGGCAGCGTCGCGCTGATGCCTGATCGGTCGAAACACCTCACTTGGTGGACCGCGGTCTGCCAGGGTTGAATCCGCATTCCCGACGCCGGCGCCATCTTTTGATGGCGCCGGCGTTTTTGATTGGCGACGGTGGGGGAAGGGGCCAGGCCCGGGCAGGCCCGGGCAGGCCCGGCCAGGCCCGGCCCGGCCCGGCCCGGCCCGGCCGCGGCGGCGGCCGGGCTTTAGGGGGGCGGGGCGCGCGGACGTGGAGGGGGCGGCGGGGACTTAGTTCCAGCCCATGGCGTAGAACAGGGCGGTGAACAGGAGGTCTGCGAAGATGATGGAGACGATGGAGAAGACGACGGTGGCGGTGGTGGCGTTGCCGACGCCCGCGGCGCCGCCGCGGACGTTCAGGCCGTTGCGGCAGGCGATCAGGCCGATCAGCAGGCCGAACACGCCGGCCTTGACGATGCCGCTGAGGAAATCGCTGAGCTTGGCCTGGTCGAGGGTGTTGTATTTGTAGACGCCCCAGGGGATGTCGAGCATGGCCATGCCCATCAGGGCGCCGGCGCCGATCGCGACGATGTCGGCCAGGACGCACAGGACCATCAGGCCGATCACGGTCGCCAGCACGCGCGGCACGACCAGAAACCGCACCGGATTGAGCGCCATGGCTCGCAGGGCTTCGATCTCTTCGTTGACGGCCATGGTGCCCAGCTCGGCGGCGATCGCGGCGCCGGCGAACCCGGTCAGGACGATCGCGGAGATCAGCGGGCCCAATTCGCGCAGGACGGCGACGGCGTTGACGTTGGCGACCTTGTCGGTCTGGCCGAAGTCTTCGAGGGGCGGGGCCATCTGGAGCACGAGGATCAGGCCGATGCACGCCGAGACCAGGACGATAATGCCCACGGACTGGACGCCGACGCGGACGAGCTGCTGGTAGAAGCCGGTCCATCCGAATCGGACGCGGCGATTGGTGGCGGCGCGTCGGATCCAACCGGAGACCTCGCCGGCCAGCGCGGAGGTGCCGCCGATGAACTCGAGCGCATTGACCAACGGGGTGCCGATGCGGTGCAGGGTCCGGGCGACGAGCGAGGGCTGTTTGGTGGTGGTGTTGGAGTCGCTCATGGCATCGGCTTTCGTTCAGACCGGGAGGGCGACGGCGGACGAGTTAACCACGGGGGCCACAGAAGGCACGCAGAGGAAGCAGGCAAAGAAGACTGGACGATATCAAAGGTCATTGTCTTTGGGTATCTCGGTGTTCTCTGTGTTTTCCGTGGTGAATCGTTTTTGGAGCAGGAACCGGGCCGGGGTCATGCGTTCAGCGCGGCGTCTTTGTCTTCGACGATGGTGAAGACCATGTCGAGCCGGGCGATTTCGAAGATGCTCAGGACTTTGGGCTGGAGGTTGCAGAGGATCATTGTGCCGCCGCCTTTGCGCAGGGCCTGGAGGGCTTCGACGAGCGTCGCGACGCCGGATGAATCCATGTAGGGCACGTCGGCGAGATCGACGATGAGCCGGCCGGGCCTGGACTTGGCGATGGCCATGAGTTCGGCGCGGAGCACGGGCGAGCGGGAGAGGTCGATGTCGCCGGCCAGCGCGACGTAGATGCCGTCGTCGAGGGCTTCACGGGATGCGATGATGTCGTTGGCACTCATGGGGTGCTCGATTCCTGTTTGCTGTTGGAGGGGGATCCGGTGGCGGTCTTGGCCATGGTCAGCCGCATGCCGCCGCCTTCGCGTTTGGTGTATTGGGCGTGGTCCATGACCTGCTTGATGATGTGTACGCCCAGGCCGCCGGGTCGGACGTCTTTGAGGTCGCGGCCGCGGATGGCGTCGGGTTCGACCTGTCGGGCGAGGTCTTCGACAACGATGGTGAAGCCGGCGTTGCCGTGGTGATCGGTCGGGCGGAGCTTGACCCAGATGGGCTGGTTCTGCTGGTTTTCGTAGCCGTGTCGCATGACGTTTGTCACCGCCTCGTCGACCGCGAGCATGACGCGGGCGCACTGCTCCTCGCCGAAGCCCAGGCGCTGGACCGCGGCCTCGACCGCGGCGCGGATGACGCAGGAGTACCGCGGCTGGCTGAGCACACGGATCTCGATGTCGAAGCCGGGATCGGTCAACGTGGTGGCCCTCATGTCCCCTGAGTATCGGATTGGGTGGCGGTATCGGTATCGGTCGAATCGGTGCGTTGCGCTCGATACCAAGCGGCCCAGCGGTCAACGGCGGCGGCGCGTTGTTCGGCCCGAGCGTGGGGCTGGTAGCCGTGGCGGCGGCCGGTGATCTTCTGCAGCGCGGCGATGGCGTAGAGGCGGATCGCCGGGTCGTCGCTGGCGAGCTGTTCGATGAGCTTGGGCACGGCCGCGGCGTCGCGCGATTGGCCGGCGTGATGGATCGCGGCGATGCGGGGCGGCGGGGCGTCGGCGTCGAGGCCCGCGTCGGACCTGGGCGGCGCGCAACCAACCAGGGCGGCGATGGTGACCGCCAACCCCGATGCGATCACGAGTTGACCCGACCGGCGGCGAGACATCGTGACCTATGGTAAGCGGGGGGTGGCGGGAGGGAAAGTTTGAGGGGGCGCG
>CAZUHK010000263.1:0-3158 GCA_964620345.1 uncultured Planctomycetaceae bacterium | reverse complement strand
AGAATCGCCGACGACCTGGGCGACAACGCGGTCTACGGCGCCGATACGTGGAACAAGGGCTAAGGCCCTTCGTGATCGACGCATGAGCTTTCCAAGACGCAAGGTGCTTGCTGCACTCAAGCGGCTGGGTTTTGACGTGCTTCGCGAAGGCGGTGCGCATACAATTGTTCAGCGCCAGAGCGATGGCGCAAAGATCGCCGTGCCCCGGCACAAGCAGTTGCAGCGCGGCACCGTTCGCGGCATCGCCTTGGACGCCGGCGCCGAATGGGAACAGTTTCGCCAGGACGTGTCATGAAGCTTTACCACGTGGCCATCGAGCAGGAGAACGAATGGTTCATCGCTCGCGTGTTGGAGCGACCGGGTGTGACCACGCAAGGACGAACGCTCGATGAGTTGGTCTTCATGGTGCGCGATGCGATTGCGCAGATGTGGGACGAGCATGAAGTGCAGTTGGAGCTGATCCTCCCGGCGGGCGTGAACCCCACGAGCGTCACCGCGGCCTGATTCGCATCGCGGACGATCCGGCGGGCACGAACGCGACGTATGGGGTGGGACGGGTTACGCCGGTCCAGATGAAACCATGCACCTTCCATGCCATGCGCATGCCCCCTGCCTGCGGCGCGGCGCACGCCGGCGGCTGTGGGCCAGGTACAGGGCCGTGCCCCCAGACGTTAGAATGCCGGCATGAAACCGCCCGAGCAGAACACGCACGCCCAGGTGCTGATCGTCGATGACCAGGAGCCGCACGCCGAGGTGATGGCCGAGGCGCTGCAGCGGCTGGGGCACATCTGCACGATCGTGCACGACCTGGCCGGGGCCCAGGACGAGTTGCAGCACGGCAGCTTCGACGTGGTCGTGACCGACCTGGTCATGGAACAGCCCGACGCGGGCATGAAGGTGCTCGAGACGGCCAAGCGCACCCAGCCCAACGTCGAGACGATCATGGTCACCGCCCACGGCGACGTGCCCACAGCCAAGCAGGCGATCCGCGCCGGGGCCTACGACTTCATCGAGAAGCCGCTGGACCTGGATGTGTTCCGCAACCTCGTCCAGCGCGCGGCGCAGACCGTGCTGCTGCGGCACCAGAACGTCGAGCTGCAGAAGGAGGTCGACGAGCGGTACGGCCTGGAGGGCATCGTCGGCCAGTCGCCGGGCATCGGGCGCGTGATCACCACCGTCCGCCAGGTCGCGCCCAGCGACATCCCCGCGCTGATTACCGGCGAGAGCGGCACGGGCAAGGAGCTGATCGCCCAGGCGATCCACCACAACTCCAAGCGGGCGAAGAAGCCGTTCAAGCCGCTCAACTGTGCCGGCCTGAGCGCGACGATCCTCGAAAGCGAACTGTTCGGCCACGTCAAAGGCGCGTTCACCGGCGCCGACCGCAACCGCGAGGGCGTGTTCGAATACGCCGACTCGGGCACGCTGTTTCTCGACGAGATCGGCGACATGCCCCTGGAGATGCAGGCCAAGCTGCTGCGCGTGCTCGAAAGCGGCGAGGTCGTCCGCGTCGGCGACAACGAGCCACGCCACGTCGATGTGCGGCTGATCAGCGCGACCAATCACGACCTGGACGCGCTGGTGAAGGAAGGCAAGTTCCGCGAAGACCTGATGTTCCGAATCAAGGGGGTGCGGATTCACCTGCCGGCCCTGCGCGAGCGGCGCGATGACATCGCCCTGCTCGTCCGCCACTACGTCGATCACTACGCCAGGCGGCTGGACAAGCCCGCCGCCACGGTGACCGACGACGCGATGACCGCGCTGATGCAGTACGACTGGCCCGGCAACGTGCGGCAGTTGATGAACGTCGTGCAGAACATGGTGATCGTCGCCGGCGATGGGCCGATCGAACTGGACCATGTCCCGGTCGAACTCCGCCGCGGCGAGGGCGACAGCGGCGCCTCGGTCGGCTCGCTCGCGGGACTCTCGCTCGACCAGATCGAAAAGCAGGCCATCCGCAACACCCTGCGCATGACCGGCGGCAACCGCGAACAGGCCGCGAAGATGCTCGGCATCGGCGAACGGACGCTGTATCGCAAGCTCAGAGAGTACGGCCTGAAATAAGCCGCGAACGCCGCGAAGACCCGAAGACACAAAGCGGTTAAAGCATCGGGCTGCGAACGGACATGACCTGCATCGACTTGAACTTGCTCCAACCACGCGGCTTTACCTTCAGTCAAGGTCAGACGCATGGATCCCGGCCGCACCGTGTTCGCACCCTTACGACGCAACCGAGAACATCGACTCGCGCAACCAGGAGTCATTATTTCCAGTAACGTTGAGACGGGCGTGTAATTACATATGCACTTATGATTCTTTCTATCGCATAGCGCCCGTAGCTCAGTCGGATAGAGCAGCGGCCTTCTAAGCCGCAGGTCGTGCGTTCGAGTCGCACCGGGCGTGTTGCCGCTTTGCTTCGCATCGCCTCGCACCGTCTCGCCTTCACCCTTGAAAACAAGGGGTTGCGGCGCTGCGCCATCGTCAGCGATCTCGCCATCGGCTCGCACCGCGTCGCACGCTTCGGCGTCATTTCGTGCGGCTACTGCTGACGCTACTGTTGACGGTCCGATCGGCGTTTCGTCCGACGAATCAAGGGCTTTGCCGGCTTTACCGCTGCGCGCGTTGCTGACGGTCGGCTTGGCTTGGGCGTCATCGGTTCCCGTCGCCCGCATCGCCGCCGGTTGGCGTACCGATTGGCTCTGGTCATTGTCGCCGGGCAGCGCTTCCAGGGCGCCGGCCAGGTCGTGCACGCCCAGCCGCGTATAGGTGTTCATCGTCAGGCGCGGGTCGCTGTGGCGCGCCAACTCTTGCGCCACCTTCAGCGAAGCCCCGCCCTTGACCAGCGCCGTGATGTACGTTGCTCGCAGGGCGTGGAAGTCCACCACGCGGCCCGCGCCATCCTTCCACCGCAGGAAGTCCGATGCCCACCGCTCGCGTCTCTCGGCCCACGTACAGGCCTCTCGTCGCCACGTCAGGCGAGCGCATCGCAGGTCGTACCGGACGGCCTGGGCCGTCCGCTCGGGCATCGTGGCGAACACAGCCGCGTCCCTGGGCTTGTCGGCCAGCCACCGTCGCAGCCGCTCGGCCAGATTCGCCCGGATCGGCTGGCGGTCGTCGCGCCGGCGTTTGGAGTACGCCGCCTTCACCGTCACCGCCGGCGG
>CAZUHK010000262.1:0-3193 GCA_964620345.1 uncultured Planctomycetaceae bacterium | reverse complement strand
CGGACGTCCAGGTCGACGTGGGTGGTGTCGTAGCGGCGGTCGAGGACGGCGGCGCGGCTTTCGATGAAGTTCAGGGCCTTGCCATCGGTCATCGGGATGCGGAGCGTGAGGGTCTGTTGGCTGCCGGCCTGGCGCTGGCGGACCACGTCCACGAGTTTGTCCAGGCCCAGGCCCTTGGCGGCGCTGATCGGCAGGGCATCGGGGTGGCGCTGGCGCCAGGGCAGCAGGTCGCTGGGCTGGTCGAGTCGATCGGTTTTGTTCAGCAGGATGATCCGCGGCCGATCGCCGGAGCCGATGCGGTCGAGCACATCGTTGACCGTGTCCAACTGTCGATCGGCATCGGGGTCGGCCACGTCGAGCACGAGCAGCAGCAGGTCCGAGTGGATGGATTCTTCGAGGGTGGCGCGGAAGGAGGCGACCAGGTGGTGAGGCAGGTGTCGGACGAAGCCGACGGTGTCCGAGAGCATGACGCTGTGGCCATCGCCCAGGTCCCAGCGGCGGGTTCGGGTGTCGAGTGTGGCGAAGAGCTTGTCGTCGGCGTAGACGCCGGCGTCGGTGAGGGTGTTGAACAGCGTGCTCTTGCCGGCGTTGGTGTAGCCGACCAGGCCGATGGTGTAGAAGTCGGTGTTTCGCTGGGCGACCTCGCGTCGCTTTCGGCCCTGAACGCGGTCGATTTCGCGTTTGAGTTCGGCTTTGCGGCGTTGGACGATGCGTCGGTCGATTTCGAGCTGCTGCTCGCCGGGCCCGCGTGTGCCGATGCCCGCAGGCGCCCCGCCGACGATGCGTTCGAGGTGGCTCCACATCGCGCGCAGGCGTGGGTAGGTGTATTCGAGTTGGGCCAGCTCGACCTGGAGGCGGGCTTCGTGCGTGCGGGCGCGGCTGGCGAAGATGTCGAGGATCAGCTCGCTGCGGTCGATCACCTTTCGCTCGACGATTTGTTCGACGTTGCGGAGCTGGGCCGGCGACAGGTCGTTCTCGAAGATCACCACGTGGGCCTCGTGCAGGTCGCACAGCGCGGCCAGCTCCTGGACCTTGCCGCGGCCGATGAAGGTTGACGCATCGGGGCTGCGGCGGGCCTGGCTCATCTGGGCAACGGTTCTGGCGCCGGCGGTGTCGGCCAGCGAGCGCAGCTCGGCGAACGGGTCGCGAGCGTCGACATCGAGGTCCGGCAGCAACACGCCGACCAGCACCGCTCGCTCGGCGGCCACGGAAAGTCCTGTGCGCAAGTCAGCCATGGGAAAGGTCCAAGCGGTGCATGATACTGGCAGAGAATGCCGAATGCCGAATGGGAGACTCGGCTCCGGGCGCGGCCATTGGGCATTCGACATTCGTCATCAGGCATTCGCTTTCGTACAATCGTGCGTTCGCCTGTTGATCGGAGTTTTTAACATGACGCAGCGCCTGCGTAATCGCCTGACCGTCGAGTTCATCATCCTCGCCGCGCTGGTCGGCGTGGTGCTGGGCTACTACATCCCCGAGGTGCTGGCCAAGCGGTCGGCCGCGTACGAGTTCATCGACCCGATCAACGACATCCGCAGCGCGTTGATCCGCCACTACGTCGACGAGCCGGACCATCAGGCGCTGCAGCAGGGCGCGATCGGCGGCATGCTGGACGTGCTGGCCGATCCGTACACCACTTACTTCACCGCCGAGCAGCTCGAGGGATTTGAGAAGCACACGCGCGGCACGTTCAGCGGCATCGGCGCCGAGATCGACAAGAGCGGCGACTACATCGCGATCGTCTCGCCGCTGGAGGATTCTCCGGCGTTCAAGGCGGGGATCGTGGCCGGCGACGTGATCCTCGCGGTCGATGGTGAATCGATCAAGGGCTACAGCACGGAGGAGGCGGTGAAGAAGATCACCGGCCCCGAGGGCACGGAGGTGACGCTCACCCTCCGCCGCGCCGATGGCAAGGAAGAAGACATCACCGTGACCCGCGGGCGGATCACGATCCAGACGGTCAAGGGCGTGAAGCGCGACGACGCGGGGCACTGGGACTACCTGCTGGACCCGGTCGATCGGGTCGGCTACATCCGCATGACGCAGTTTTCCGAGCCGACGGCCGAGGCGCTGCAGGCGGCGATCGCGGAGCTCGAAGCCGCGGGCGTGAAGGGTCTGATCCTGGATCTGCGTTACAACCCCGGCGGGTTGCTGGAAAGCGCCATCGCGATCGCCGACATGTTTCTGGATGAAGGGACGATCGTGAGCACGCGCGGGCGGCGCAGCCCCGAGCGGGCGTGGACGGCCGAGCAAGGCGGGGCCGTGACCGAACTGCCGGTGCTGGTGATGATCAACGAGGCCAGCGCCTCGGCCAGCGAGATTCTCGCCGGGGCGTTGAAGTACAACGACCGGGCGATCGTGCTGGGCACGCGGAGCGTGGGCAAGGGCTCGGTGCAGCAGATCATTCCCCTGGAGGGCGGCTCGGGCGGCATCAAGCTCACGACCTCGCTGTACTACATGCCCAACGGGCAGAACATCCACCGCAAGGAAGGCGCCGAGCGGTGGGGCGTGGATCCGTCCGACGGGTTCTACGTGGCCATCACGCCCGAGCAGCGTGACGCGATGCTGGAGCAGCGCCGGGCCAACGGCGTGGAGAAGCCCGCCGACGGCGGCGAAGTCACGCCGCAGTGGATCGAAGAGGAACTGGCCGACCCGCAGCTCGCCGCGGCGCTGAAGACCATGGAGGCCAAGCTCACCAAGGGCGAATGGGCGAAGGTCGGCCCGGGCAACGCGGTGGTGCTGACGCACCTGTCGGACCGCCAGGCCCTGGCGCGCCAGCGCGACCGCTACCAGGATCGGCTGGACGAGATTCATAAGGAACTGGCGCGGCTGGACAAGATCATCGCCGGCGCCCAGCCGCCGACCGACGACGACCAGGCGGCGCACGTCGAAGATCACGTCAACCCCGACGACCCTCAGCCCGCGGAAGTGCCGGCCGAGCAGGACGTCGAAGCGGTCGCGCCGGAGCTGCAAGAGGCCCCATGAGCGTTTCGGGCGATTGCCTCATCCTCGGCATCGAATCCAGTTGCGACGAGACCGCCGCGGCGGTGGTGCGCGGGGGGCGGGCGGTGCTGTCCAACGCGATCGCCAGCCAGCACGACCTGCACGCGAAGTTCGGCGGGGTCGTGCCCGAGCTCGCGAGCCGCCACCACCTCGACGCGATCACGCCGGTGATCCGCAAGGCGATCGCCGA
>CAZUHK010000261.1:0-3225 GCA_964620345.1 uncultured Planctomycetaceae bacterium | reverse complement strand
GGCGAAAAACAACAAGCCGCCTGATCATGCCGTCCACAGGATTTGACAATAGCTCGTCCAGAATGTCGGCAATGTAATCGTACACCTCGGCATCGTCGAACCACTCACCGACTCTTCGGTGCACTTCGTGATTGGGCGGGTCTAAGTGCAGGATGATGGCGCGATCCTCCAGGGCACGAACGTTCGGATTCAGGCTCTTCCATTCATTCGCGATCAGGATGACGCGACTGGTCGTTGAGAATGAGGCCGGCACGCCGCCGTCATTCATGGTGATGTTGGTCAGCCAGTGCAGTCGCTTCTGGCAGACGGTGTTGCACAGCGGCTTGAGTAGGCGCACGCAGTCAGGATCGGCGTACAGGCGATCCAGGTCGTCGAGGACGACCGGGTGATCGCGGTATTGCCACAGATGCCGGTACAAACCGAAGGGCTGCATGTGACCCTCGATGAAGAGCGCCGGGGTGGAGCCGTTCTCCGGGCGTCTGGATGAGTCGGTATGGCCAGCAAGGCTCCTGCGAACGCTTTCGCTCTTGCCGGTCCCGTGGCGACCGATGAGCAAGACCAGACCCAGACTGCCTGGGGCGAACTTGGCGAGGTACAGCTCCAACTGGGCGTAGTTGGTCAGCGAAATGACCTCGCGAGGTCTGTGCGGCTGTTTCTGCCTGGCATTCATGATCGGTCCGTGCGGCGGGTGGAAAAACGTGAGACTTTGCGACTCGCCGCGCCATGTTGTTTACTCGTCGGGGGTTGCGTGCGCCCGATTCGTCTCATCGTCGGTCTCAGTGATACCCATCGCCTTGGCCTGCCGTGCTCTCGCGGACGGCGGTCTGCCATGACGCCAGAAATCATCTGGATTCAGGCCGGTGGCGATCAATGCGTTTGTCCAGTTGCCAAAACGGCGCGTTGCGGCTCGATACAGCGCCTTGTCCTCGTCATGCACTGCCGAGGCGTTGAGCCGTTGGCCGCGATCGAGCCTTGCCTGAATGGAAGCCTGGACCAGTACAGTGGTCCACCGTTCACCCGGACGGTGCGGGGGAAGTTGACCGTCGCCCGGTTGGTGGCCGCCACCGGCGAGCGGTTCGACCGCATTATCAACTACCAGTTCGGGCCGGTGCCGCCGCGATTGGATGGCAGCGACGAGCGCGACGACGGCAACCTCCCTCCGTACGAGCAAATGCCTGACGATTCGGAGGTGCCGTTCTGATGTGGCCGACAATCACAATTCGGTCAGTGAATGAACATCTCGACCAATGCATCAAGGATGGAGTGCAATTCGCTGACCTTCAGCGTTTTGATCCGTTTGACCAGTCGTCGCTTGTCGATGGTGCGCACCTGATCGACCGCCGCGACACCCGGTTTGCTCTGAACCTTGGTCGCGATTCGGAACGGGTAGGCCCGCCCGCTGGTCAGCGGCACGACGACCACGGTGTTCAGATGCCCATTGAGTTCGTCGGGCGAGACGATCACCGCAGGACGAGTTTTGCGAATCTCGCTGCCGATCGTGGGGTCGAGGTTGACCCACCAGACTTGCCCTTGGCCGGCCTTCACGACCAGTCACCGTCGCCAGCGGTGACGTCCCAGTCGCCTAGGTCATCTTCACCCGCGGCATGGCAGGCGGCGGCCGCTTGGGCCCAGCCGCTGCGGGTGGTTTGGGCGTTGCGGACGATTACAGCGCCATCGCGAACCTCCAGGTCAAGCTCGTCCTTGAGGCCGGCGGCCTCGATCACACGCTTGGGCAGGCGAACGCCGCGTGAATTCCCGATTTTCACCAGACTGATGTGCATGGTCGGCCCCTTGGCTTGGATGGTCGAATGTAATTACTTCGTGATTACTTTATCGGTTAGCCAGACCCCAGTCAATAGTCGAACGGGGGATTTCGCATGGCGATAAACCTTAACCAAGCCGCTGATCAGTACCTCGCGGCGGGCCTATGCGTTTTACCAGCGCGTCGGGTCGAGAAACGACCGGCCGCCGGACGTTGGCGGCAGTACCAGCAGCGCCTGCCCACTGAGTCCGAGGTATCGGCCTGGTTCGCCAACCCCCGGAGTCACCCGGACGCCTTGTGCATCCTCTGCGGCAAGGTGTCGGGCAACGGCGAGATGATCGACTTCGACGCAGGCGGCGAGAAGTACGACGCCTGGGCGCAGCGCATCCCGCCCGATCTGCTGGCCAAGCTGGTCATCGAGAGCACGCAGCGCGACGGCCCGTCACCAGACACCGTCCCGCAACTCACGCGACATCGCATCTGCCAAGCCCGGCGGCCTCAAACTGCTGCCGGGCTTCAGTCACCATGTTGCTGATCTGCCTTCTCGATACATCGAACTCACGGGCGGCTGCTGCGCGCCCGCTAAGCGAAACCACCCGCAGCATGCGGCGACGGCATTCCGGCAGCGACATTAGCGCGTGGTCTATCGCCTCCATGCGATCAACATAGTCTCGGGGGTCGGCCGCCGTATCCGGAATCATCCAAGCCGAGGTCTCGTGCAACGGGAGCGTTTTCTGTCCACCAACTCGCTTCAGGCGTTTCCGATCCCGCAGGTACATGGCCGCCCAACTGTTGATGACGACCTTGGCAAACCATTCCCACGACGCACGCTGCGGATCGAACAGGTGCTGTCGCTTGAGAAGATCAAGCCGAATGCTTTGGCGCAGATCATCGAGGTCGCTGGTCGGCAAGCCGCACTGCCGACGAATCTCGCTTGCCTTGGTCTCGATCAATGCATCAACCGATGACCGAGTGGGACGTGGTTCGGCCTTGGCTTCGCATGATTCAGCGGAATCGTTGGATGCATCAGCCGGCTCGGGCGTTCGAGGGATCGACCTTGTTGTCGGTGTCCGCCGCTCGAGAAAGAACCTCTGCAGTCCAACCGCCAATATCTGGGCGACAGCCCGAAACTGTTCATCCTTCGCCGACACTTGCGTTTCCAGTTCTGCGGGCATCGTTGCGCTCCGACGTGATCACTCGATCACACGGAACACACTGAGCCACGAAGGCGGAGGCGGATCAAGTCGGGCTTCGAACGGTTCCCGGAACACGCGTCTGTGTAAGAATGGCAGGCGACAGAAGCGCCAAGAACGGTCATCAACTGGCCGTGCATACATCAAAATCGCAGCATATTTGGGTGCGACGCTAACGTAGCTGCGCACACACTATTTCCCGGCCGGTTGCGCAACTCACCGGCCCACCAGTTAACGGCAAACGCCGGCGCAGAGACGCGTCGGCGTTTT
>CAZUHK010000260.1:0-3226 GCA_964620345.1 uncultured Planctomycetaceae bacterium | reverse complement strand
TGGTCCAGCCCGCCGAAGCCGATGTCGTAGGCCCAGCCGTCGCCGCCGACGATCCACACGCTCTTGCGGACCAGGTAGTCGGCCAGCGCGACCAGGTCTTTGGCGTCCTGACCGTCGGCGTCGCGGAGCTTGTCGCGCACCGCCTGCACGCGCTGGCGCTGGGTGGCGATGTTCGCCTCACCGTGCGCTTGGGCGTTGAGTATCTCACTGACCAGGTCGTCGCCCAGCACGCCGGACTGACCGGCGAGCAGTTGCCTGGCGCGGCCGGCCATGAAGTCCACCGCCAGCCGCATTCCGAAGCCGAACTCCGCGTTGTCCTCGAACAGCGAGTTGCTCCACGAAGGCCCGCGGCCGGCTTCGTCCACGCAGTAGGGCGTGGTCGGCAGGTTCCCGCCGTAGATCGACGAGCAGCCCGTGGCGTTGGCGATCATCATCCGGTCGCCGAACAGTTGGGTCATCAGCTTCACGTAGGGCGTCTCGCCGCAGCCGGCGCAGGCGCCCGAATACTCGAACAGCGGCTTGAGGAACTGCGAACCCTTGACGTCCAGCCGCTTGATCGAATCACGCGCCGGTTCTTCGATGTCCAGGAAGAAGTCGTAGTTGGCCGTCTCCCGGTCGCGCACCGGAAGCTGCCTCTCCATGTTGATCGCCTTGCGCTTGGGCTCGGCCTTGTTCTTGGCCGGGCACACCTGCACGCACAGCGTGCAGCCCGTGCAATCCTCGGGCGCGACCTGGATCGTGTACTTGTTGCCGCGGAAGTCCGGCGCCTTGTAATCCACGCATTGGAAGCTCTCGGGCGCGCTGTCCAGTTCACTTTCGGGGTAGACCTTCGCGCGGATCGCCGCGTGCGGGCAGACCAGGGCGCACTTGTTGCACTGGATGCACACGTCCGGGTCCCAGATCGGGATTTCCTCGGCGATGTTGCGCTTCTCCCACTGCGTGGTCGCCATGGGCCAGCCGCCATCGACCGGCAGTGCGCTGACTGGCAGCAGGTCGCCCTGGCCGGCCATCATCATCGCGGTGACCCGCTTGACCAGGTCCGGCGCCTGCTCGCTGACGATCGGCGGGCGCGAGCGCTTCGTCGTGACCTCGCCGGGCACCTTCACTTCGTGCAGGTTGGCCAGCGTGCCGTCGACCGCCTCGAAGTTGCGCTTGACGATCTCCTCGCCCTTCTTCGAGTAGGTCTTGCGGATCGCGTCTTTGATCTTCGCGATCGCCTCCTCGCGCTCCAGCACGCCGGAAATCGCGAAGAAACACGTCTGCATGATCGTGTTGATCCGCGTGCCCATGCCCGTTTCCCGGCCCACCGAGTACGCGTCGATCACGTAGAGCTTGAGCTGCTTGTCGATGATCTGCTGCTGCATCTCCTTGGGCAGCTCGTCCCAGACCCTGTCCGGGCCGTACACGCTGTTCAGCAGCAGCGTCGCGCCCTGATCGGCGAGGTTCAGCACGTCGTACTTATCGAGGAACGGCCACTGATGAACCGCGACGAACTGCGCCTTGTTCACCAGGTACGTCGATTGGATCGGGCGCGGACCGAAGCGCAGGTGGCTCACCGTGGTGGAGCCGGACTTCTTCGAGTCGTACACGAAGTAGCCCTGGGCGTAGTTGTCCGTCTCTTCGCCGATGATCTTGATGCTGTTCTTGTTCGCGCCCACCGTCCCGTCGGCCCCGAGGCCGTAGAACACGCAGCGCGTCACGTCGTCGGCTTCGATGTCCCATTGCTCGACCGGCAGGGACAGGTGGGTCACATCGTCGTTGATGCCCACGGTGAAGTGCTGCCTGGGCTGGTCGGCTGCGAGGTTGTCGAACACCGCCTTGACCATCGCGGGGGTGAACTCCTTGCTCGACAGCCCGTATCGCCCGCCGGTGACCCGCGGCCGCTGGGCGCAGGCCGGCACGCCCGCGGCCTCGGCCTCGATCAGCGCGGTCTGCACATCCATATACAGCGGTTCGCCGATCGCGCCCGATTCCTTGGTCCGATCCAGCACCGCGATGCGCGTGACCGTCTCCGGCAGTGCGGCGCAGAACGCATCGGTCGGGAACGGCCGATACAACCGCACCTTCAGCAGGCCCACCTTCTGGCCCTGGCCAACCAGGTGATCGACCGTCTCGTGCGCCGCTTCGGCGCCGCTGCCCATCATCACGATCACGCGCTCGGCGTCCGGGGCGCCGACGTATTCCATCAGCTTGTAATGCCGGCCGGTGATCTGCGCGAACTGGTCCATCACCTCCTGCACCGTCTTGGGCACCGCGAGGTAGAACGGGTTGCTCGCCTCGCGGGCCTGGAAGAACGTGTCGGGGTTCTGCGCCGCGCCTTGCAGGTGCGGTTTGTCCGGCGTCAGCGCCCGGTCGCGGTGGGCCTGGATCACGCTCGGGTCCATCAGCGCCCGCAGGTCGTCGTCGAGCAGTTGCTCGATCTTCTGCACCTCGTGGCTGGTGCGAAAACCGTCGAAGAAGTGCAGCACCGGCACGCGGCTTGTGAACGTCGCGGCCTGGGCGATCGCCGCCAAGTCGTGCGCTTCCTGCACGCTGTTGCTCGAAAGCATCGTGAACCCGCACTGCCGCACGCTCATCACGTCCGAGTGGTCGCCGAAGATCGACAACGCATGCGTCGCCACGGTCCGGGCCGCCACGTGCATCGCGAAGCTCGTCAGCTCCCCGGCGATCTTGAACATGTTGGGGATCATCAGCAGCAGGCCCTGGCTGGCGGTGAACGTGGTCACCACCGACCCGCCCTGCAGCGCCCCGTGGCAGGCGCCGATCGCACCGGCCTCGCTCTGCATCTGCACCATCTGCGGCACGTCGCCCCAGACGTTCGGCCGGCCCCGGCTCGACCAGTCATCGCAGAACTCGCCCATCGGCGAGCTGGGCGTGATCGGGTAAATGACGCACACTTCGTTCATCCGGTGCGCCACCGAAGCCACGGCTTCGTTGGCGTCCACGGTCAGCAGGGGTCGAGACGACATGAATGCCTCCTGTGTCGGGCGCTTGCGTTGTCAATCCGGATGCGGCCATCCAGGTTGATGCATTCTGGCATAAGTGGATAATAATGTCAAGTAATAATGATTCGCAATTGGAGCCGCCCCAAACCGCGATTCCGCCAGAGTGATTGGACGAAAATGTCCCCGGTCGTTCATCCCCCACGTGAATGTGACGGGGGCGAGCGAACGGCGATTCCCCCGCGTTGCGGTGGCGACCCCCCGGCCCCGACCCCCGGTCCTCG
>CAZUHK010000259.1:0-3271 GCA_964620345.1 uncultured Planctomycetaceae bacterium | reverse complement strand
CCCTTCAACCCCGACTCTAAGAATGCGTCCATGATGGTCTGCCGGGCAACGACGTAGAGGCCGAGGGCCGGGGCCACGCCTAAGAAGGACGCCGCCATCAGCAGGCCGAAATCCGTTCCCGCCTCGGCGTGCATAAACTGCCGAAGCCAGATCGGTAGGGTCATCTGCTCCGGATTCCTGAGCACCAGAGTCGGCCAGACGTACTGATTCCAGCTGTTGATAAAGATGATGATTCCGATTGCCGCTACGATCGGCTTTATGACCGGGAGAACGATCCGGAAGAGGATAGTCAGTTCCCCGGCGCCGTCTATCCGGGCGCAATCTATGATCGGCTGGGGAAACACCCGGATATGCTGGTACAAGAAAAAGATACCCAGCCCGAGGGCTATCTGGGGAAGAATGACGGCAGGCAGGGTATTGAGCAGGCGCAAACTGGATATCACCAGGTAGTTGGATACCATCACCACCTGGATTGGAATGAACATCTGGGCGATGCACGCGAAGAACAGAACCTTTCGCAAGGGAAACGTGTACCGGGCAAACCCGTAGGCCGCCAGAACGCTGGTGAAAACTTGGGTAACGGTAAGGCCCAGCGCTACGAGAAAGGTGTTGTAGATAATGATGGGAATGCTGAACCGCCGTATAAGGGTGTCGAAATGGACCCAGGTCGGTCGACGGGGAAAGAGCTTTAGCCCGGAGGCAAAGATCTCCGCCGACGGCTTAATCGCCGTGGTGATCATCCAGATGATGGGAAGAAGGATGACGGCGGTGAAGAGCCCCAGAAACAGGGTCCAGCCGATCGTTGCCGGAACCAAGCGATGACGGGCAGCCGGAATCGTGCCGAGGTCCGGGGCGCTACCGCTCTTCATACGATATCACCTTGTTGGAAACCCAGATCTGTGCGCCGAGAAGCAACCCGAAAATAGCGAATACGATGACGGCGAAGGTGGAGGACATGCCGACCCGGAACCAGAGAAAGGCCTGGCGGTAGATCTCGAAGACGACGTTCGTCGTCGCGCTCTGGGGGCCCCCGCCGGTGATTACGTGAATCGGGGTAAAGACGTACTCCGCGGCCATCGACATGGTCAGCACGAAGACGAACAGAATGGTGGGCGCGATGAGCGGCAGAATGATGTACCACCAGAGCCTAAACCCGAGGGCACCGTCGAGCTCGGCGGCCTGCCGGAGCTCTCCGGGGACTGCTCCGATCGCCGACAGAAGCAGCACCATGTTGTACCCTAAGGCCTTCCACGCCACGACGACGATAATCGGGACCTTCGCCCTGGCAAGAGAGCTGGTCCAATTGAGCGGTACGCCGCCGAAAAGCTCGGTTACCGAGGCGATCAGGCCCCCAATGGGGTTGAATATCCAGACAAAGATAACAGAGGCGATGCCGAGGGAAACGACGGTGGGGGTAAAAAGCGTTATTCGGTAGGCGTTTCGGAGGCGTCTCCCGGTGCGGGTTAGTCCGTAGCTCAAAACCAGCGGAAGAACGATGATCAAAATGGTCAGCCAGAAGGCGTAGACTCCCGTGTTCCAGAGTGCTTGGTAGAACGCTCCGCCGGAGAAGACCTCTCGGTAGTTTGCGAGACCTACGAACTCCCGGGTCGGGCTGACCATGTTCCATTGATGAAACGAGAGGATCAGGGTGTCCACGAGGGGCCGGTAGATAAAGAAACCAAACCCCAAGACGGCCGGCAGAACAAAGAGAAAACCGGTCAACTTGTGACCGGCTTTCTTTGATTTCCTTTCTGTAACGAGTCGCTTCATCCGACCTCTTTTAGAGCATATTCCTCAGCCGCGCCGCCGCCTCGCGAAGCGTGGGTTCGACGGGTGCCCCGTCGAGAATCGCTTCCCGGGCCTCGATAAGGACTTGCTCCGCTTCCTGGCCGCGTGGTCCCGGGAAGGGCGCCCAGGCGACCGAGTCGGGTAACTGGTTCAGAGCCGCTTGGGTAAGAGGATTCTCCTCGAAGTACCCCGCGAGGTATTCCGGATCGTCGTTAACGCCGGCGGCCATCGGCAAGTAGCCGGTATCGAGGACCCATATTGTCTGGCCTTCCTGACTACTCAGGAACTTCACGAACTCATAAGCCGCTCGCTGCTGTCGGGGATCCTGGGCGAAGATAAAGAGGGCGTTCCCCCCACTGGCGATCCGCCGGAGCTTGTTTCCCCAGCTCGGAACCGGAGCGGTTCGGAGCTCGAAGCTGGCCTGGGCCGAGATGTTCGACATCGCGGCGGAGGTCTTGACGTACATGCCGAGGCGTCCGGCGAGGAAGGCCTGCTCCTGCTCCGCGTCGGTAATAACGGGGAGCGAGTCGTCTTCCTGGGCCATCGCCTGCCAGAAGCGGTACACCTCTATGGTCTCCGGTCGGTCCACGCCGATTTCCCCGGTAGCCGGGTCGCGGAAAAACCCGCCGTTGGATTCCACCAGGGTTTGGGGCAGCCAGTTGTTGGAGGTGGAGATCTGCATTCCCACGCCGTACTCCCCGGTTCGCTCCCGGATCTGTCGCGCAGCGGCCCTCAGCTCGGTCCATGTTTCCGGAGGGGAGTTCGGATTCAGTCCCGCGGCGCGGAAAAGGTCGGCGTTATAATAGACAACCGGTACGGAGAGGGCGTAGGGAACCGCCCGCTGCACGCCGTCGGGGCCTTGCCCAAGACCGACCAGACCGTCGATAAAGCCGCCGACAAACTCGTCGTACTCCGGGTCGTCGGAGAACTGCTCTATCGGAGTGTGGGGCAACTCGGTGAAGGCGAAGAGGCGGTTGTTGTATCCGATCTGGGTAACAGCCGGCGGGTTACCTGCCGCGATTGCCGCCTGGAGATTTTGCAAGAGTCCGCCGTAGGAGCCTTGCTGAAAGCGCTGTTCCACCCGGATATCCGGATGAAGCTCGTGGAAGCGCTCGACCGAATTGATGACGGCCTGCTCTCCGAAGGTGGCCGAATTGATATGCCAGTACTCGATGGTAACCGGCCCCTCGTCGGATGCTTCCCCGGCGCCCGTGGCAAAGACGGGTGCCGCTACGAGGGTGCAGAGCACCACAAGAGCCATCACGAAACCGAATGTTCGTTTCATACGGTTTTCCTCCTTGATAGTTGTCCGCTCGCGGACGTTTGCTCCCTTGTAACACCCGTCTGTTAGGACTTTATTACATATTGAATCCCCTTTGCCGTTCCTCCGTCGATTAACGGTCGGCGGCGGGGATCTCCCGGCCCCTGGGTCCGGCCTCGCCGGCGAGACGAAGAGCCTCCTTAAGGGCATCTTTCGGTTCAG
>CAZUHK010000258.1:0-3308 GCA_964620345.1 uncultured Planctomycetaceae bacterium | reverse complement strand
AAGCTGGAGAGAATGCACGTATTTCCGTTCCAGTTCATGGCAATACGCCATTGAAGATCGGCTTACAAAGGCATTTGATGAAAATTGCCGGAATTGAAGAAGGCGATTTGTAAGTCCGCAGATAATTGAGCGTTAGGCGAACAGGCATGATGACAGGAGCACTTATGCTGGTCGTCGCCGTGTGCGTCGCGCTGCTAATATCTGTCGTGGGTGGCATACGAGGTTTTGGTTGGACCGCCACGGCTCTTGGCACGCTCGGGCTTATTCACGCCGCGGTCATCATAGCCCTCGACATCACTGGCGCTCCGCTCGATTATCGCCTAGCCGACTCGCGGATGGTGCTTGCCACCGCACCTGTGTCCGTCGTGCTTTTTGCCGGTGGTTTGCTTACGCTCGGCTTGCGCTGCTGCTGGAAGCATCGCCCAACCAGCGGCCGAGGTTGACCGGCGCGCTCGGCGCGCCGGCTCGCTGGTGACCGCGGCGGCGAGGGGTCACGGCGCCAGGGCGTCGATCTTTTTCGCCAGGTCGAAGTCCAGCTCGCTGACGCCGCCCACGTCGTGCGTCGCCAGGTCGATCTTGACGGTGTTGTACACGTTGAACCATTCGGGGTGATGGCCCATCGCCTCGGCGTGGAGTGCGACGCGGGCCATGAATCCGAACGCCGCGTTGAAGTCGGCGAACTTCAGCTCGCGGTGCAGCTTGCCCTCGGCCAGCGACCAGTGCGGAATCTCGCCGAGCTTGTCGTGAATCTGTTGATCGCTCATCTTCGTTGCCATGTCGTGCTCCCGTGTGTTGAGGCAAAGGGCACATGATAGAGCCGATGAGCGAGGAGCAAGCGGGTTTTTGAAATCCGTGCCGATTTTGTCCGGCGCGTAACGCCGTGGCCGGTGGCCCGCGGCCGCGGCCTCGGCCTCGGGTTCTGAGCGCGGCGCCGTGGCGGTCAGCTCACGTCCACACCGAGCTTGGTGAGCAGGGCGTCGAACTGATCGAGCGAGTAGTACTCGATGCTCAGCGCGCCAGCGCCCTTCTTGCGGGCGGGTTTGAGGTGGACCTTGGTCTGCAGCGCCTGGCCGATCTGCCGCTCGAGGTCCACCACGTGCGGCGAGCGCCCCGCGCCGGCCCCGGAATTGCCGCCACCCCCGGAATTGTCCCCGGAACTGGCCCCGGAAGCACTCGATCCGCCCGCGTTGCCTTCGCGGAGTGAGCGCGGTTCACCGTGGATCGCGTCGCGCACCGCCTGCTCGGTCTGGCGGACGGACCACCCCGCCTCGATCGCCTGCCGGGCCATGAGCTGCTGGGCTTGCGGATCGTCCAGCCCGCCCAGTGCCCGCGCATGGCCCGACGAGAGGCGGCGATGGCGCACGGCCTGCTGAATATCATCGTGTAAAGACAGTAAACGCAGGTAATTGCTGACTGTAGGCCGTTCGATGCCCACGCGGTCGGCGACTTGTTCGTGGCTGAGGCCGAACTGTTCGATCAGGCCCGCGAAGGCCTGGGCGCGTTCGATGGGGTCGAGGTCTTCGCGCTGCAGGTTTTCGATCAAGGCCCACTCGGCCAGTTGCTGATCGCTCAACTCGCGGACGATCGCGGGCAGATGATCCAGCCCCGCCAGCCGGGCCGCGCGCCAGCGTCTTTCACCGGCCACCAGTTCGTAGCGGTCACCGCGGGACGGGTCGGGGCGAAGCACGACCGGCTGCATCAGGCCGTCCTGCTTGATCGACGCGGCAAGCTGGTCGAGCGAGGCCCGGTCGAACCGCTGGCGGGGCTGATGGGGGTTGGGCTCGATCGCTTCGACGGCGATGTACCGCAATCCCCCCGCAGCCGGTGTCGCCTCGCCGGGCGGCGCGGATTGAGTGTCGGCGGCCCCGGCCTTGTCGAGATCGACTGGTTGAGGGGTGGTGGTTACGGGGCTGGCCATCAGACTGCTCAGGCCGCGGCCAAGACGGGGCTTCTTCGTTCGCGCCATGACAGGCCTCCTTGCCAATGAGGTGGGATGAACACTAAGTGTACCGAACTACACCGCGGCCGCCAAGTGTTTCACGTGGAACGCGAACACAGCACGTGGGCAAGCCGCAACGCACCCGACCAACACCGCCCTCGCCCGCCGCGAGCGTTGCCCGCCCGCCGATGCCGGACCGGTCCGCGCTGAGGACCAATCCTCGCGATGTCCCCCGTGTTCCACGTGGAACATCACCCTCCAAAGCCGAACCCGGCCAATTGCCGTTTGGAATTCGGAACCTGTAGTCCATTACATGCTCCACTCTTAATGCACACACCATCGCCGACATGCACCGGCATGACCCGAATGATGTGTCCCCCAGCGAATAACCGATACACAAGGAGGAGGCAGCCCGACCCCCTGTCAGGCGGGGGCGGACCGTGGTGGTCGCCGGTCGACGGCAGCCCGGCTTCACGGCACCGGCACCGCCCCAGGCCCGCTACCAGGCAAGTGCGAGAACCCCGATGCCCGATACGCAACTGGCTCAGATCGAATCGGTGCTCGAAGAGCTCGAGCGGACCCAGGATCAGCTCGACCAGCTCCGCGCCGAGCTGGCCCGAAGCCATCGCCTGGCGACCATGGGCACGCTCGCCGCGATCGTCGCCCACGAGTTCAACAACCTGCTCACGCCCGTCATCAGCTACTGCCAGCTCGCCCTCAAGGCCGACCCGGCCGAGGAACCCCAGCTCATCAAAAAAGCCCTCACGCGCGCCCACGATGGCGCCGCCAAGGCCGCGCACATCGCCGCGTCCATGCTCGGGTTCGCCAGCCCAGCCGACGGCGCCGCCACCAGCCGCGTCGCCGCGGTCGTCCAAGAGGTCTTCACCTGCCTCGCCCGCGACCCCGCCAAGGATGGCATCGAACTAACCCTCGACATCCCCGATGACCTGCACGTCGCCATCGCGCCCGTCTGCCTGCAGCAGGTCGTGCTCAACCTCGTCCTCAACGCCCGCAACGCCATGCGACGCCAGCGAGGCCGGCTCGCCATCACCGCACGACCGCTGGACGACCGCACCGCCCAGATCACCGTGGCCGACACCGGCCCGGGCATCCCCCAAGACATCCGCGACCGCCTCTTCCAGCCCTTCGTCACCCGACGCGACCGCCACGACCACGCCACGCCAGGCACCGGCCTGGGCCTGGCCATCTGCCACGACCTGGTCACCCGCGCCGCCGGCACCATCGACGTCGATTCCCACCCAGGCCGCGGCACCGCCTTCATCATCCAACTCCCCCAACCACGCCCCGCTCACACCCCCTGAAGCACCCCACCTGCCCAAGCCCGGCCCCGAGCGAGCGCGTCCCCAAG
>CAZUHK010000257.1:0-3322 GCA_964620345.1 uncultured Planctomycetaceae bacterium | reverse complement strand
CGCGTCAAACTAAAACGCCTATACCCGAATATCATGGAATGACGCGGCACTAGCGTGCATGGGATTGGTTGGCGTCGCGGCCGCTCACTCGGCGTCGCGGCCACGGGCGCGGCCCGGGCGCTCGCGGTCGCCGCGGTGCTCGCGGCGGTCGCCCCGCCGGTCACGCAGCTTCTGGTGCGCCTTCTTCGCCGCGGCCTTCTCCCGGTCGCTCAGCTCGCCGTCGCCGTCGGTGTCAAAACGCTTCATCGCCCGCTCGTGAAGCTGCTTGCGGTGCTGTTCGCGGGCGGCCTTCTTCTCATCCTCGCTCAACTCACCGTCGCCATCGGTGTCGAACTTCTCGATCAGCTTGGCCCGATGCCGCTCGCGCATCGCCTGGATCGCGGCTTCGCGCTCCGCTTCGCTCAGCTCGCCGTCGCCGTCGGCGTCGTACTTCTTCACGACCTCGGCGCGACGGGCTTGGTGCGCGGCCTTGATCTTCTGCCGCAGGGCGTCGCGCTCATCCTCGCTCAGCTCACCGTCGCCATCGGCGTCGGCGGCTTTCTTCAATTGCTCCATCTGCTCCGGCGAAAGGCGCGGGCGGCGATGGTCGCGATCGCGGTCGCGATGACGCTGCATCGCCTGCCGGGCCGCGGCCTTCTCGTCGTCGCTCAGCTCACCATCGCCGTCGGCGTCGAAACGCTCGCGGGCCCGCTCGCGCATCCTCTGGCCGCGGGCCTTGCGGGCGGTCTTGCGCTCCGCTTCGCTGAGCTTGCCATCGCCATCGGCGTCGAACTTCTCGATGATCTGCTCGCGGCTTGGCCGGTCGGGCCGATCCTGCGCCTCCGGCGGTGGGCCGAAGTCGTCCTCGGCCGACGCGTGGCCCGCGGTCATCACCAGGGCCATCAGGCCCACGATCAATAGCGTTCGCTTGTGCATGAAAATGCTCCTTTGATTGCACGTCCGGGGGGTTCGATTCCTCGCGACCGGTTCGCCCGGCCGCACCCGATCAACGCGGCGGCCGAACCCTTTATTGCCGACCTACCCGATCGCCCGACGGGCGCGGCGGAACACATCCACCAGCATGCCCATCGTCAATCGGCCGGTGAAGGTGTTCTGCTGCGAGGGATGGAACGAATCGATCAGGGTGATCGCGGATCTCGGATCGCGATTCGCAGAGCCGATCGTGTGCGTCGCGCCATGGGTGAAAGCGTGGTCGCTCAGCGCCCTCACGACGCCGCGCTGCTTGAAATATCTCAAGGTTTCATCGTGGCCGATCCTGCCCAGGGCGACGATGACGCGCAGGTCGGCCAGCAGGGCGAACGTGTCGTGGAGGTGGGTCGAGCAGTTGCTCAACTCCTCGCGTGTGGGCTTGTTGGCCGGCGGGGCGCAGTGGGCGGCGGCGGTGATGGCGCAGTCGGTCAGCGTCAGCCCGTCGCCGCGGCCGGTGGCGACGGGCTGACTGGCGAAGCCGGTGCGGTGCAGGGCGTCGAAGAGGAAGTCGCCCGAGCGGTCGCCGGTGAACATGCGGCCGGTGCGGTTGGCGCCGTGGGCCGCGGGCGCCAGGCCGACGATCAGCAGCCGCGCCGCGGGGTCGCCGAAGTTCGGCACGGGCCCGGCCCAGTAATCCCAGTCGGCGAACGCCTTGCGTTTCTCGCGGGCGACCCGCTCGCCGTGCGCGCGCAGCCGGCGGCAGCGCGTGCAGCTTTCGATGCGGCGGTTGAGCTTGTCCCAGGTGTCGGGCATGGGCGGGGGGCTCGCAGGTTCCCGGCCAGGGGCTCGATCCCGGCCAAGGGCTCGCGGACTCGCCCATGACCGGGCTTGGGGGAGTCGTCGGTTGCGGCGATGACCGGGGGTGGGCGATCAGTTGGTCAGGACGACGACGTCGGCGGCATCGAACGCCAGGCGCACCGGGCCGGACCAGTCACGGGGCCGGGGCCGGGGCTCGGTCACCTCGAAGTGCAACCCGTCGGCCGCGGCGAAGCGGTGCTGGGCCTGGTCGCCGAGGTACATCGTGTCGGCGTGCTCGGCGGTGACGAGGTTGTCGGCCTGCTCGCCATCGTCGACCAGCCGCATCGCCTCGGGGCGGACCGAGCAGGTGACGTTGCCGCGGTCGGGCACGTCGTCGGGGAACACGCTGGAGCGCAGCGGGCCGACGGGGCTTTGCATCTCAAGCGTTTGGCCCTGGCGCCCGGCGACGATGGCGGGGATGAAGTTGGTCGTGCCCAGGAAGTCGGCGACGAATCGCGAGCGGGGCCGGTCGTACACCTGCCGCGGCGAGCCGACCTGCATCAGCCGCCCGCCGCGCATCAGCGCGATGCGGTCGGCCATGCTCAGCGCCTCCTCCTGATCGTGGGTGACGTAGATCGTGGTGATCTTCGCCGACTTGCAGATGCGGCGGATCTCGGCGCGCATCTCCATACGCAGCTTGGCGTCGAGGTTGCTTAGCGGCTCGTCGAGCAGCAGGACATCGGGGTTGACCACCAGCGCCCGGGCCAGGGCGACGCGCTGCTGCTGGCCGCCGCTCAACTCGCCGGGGCGGCGCCGGGCCAGGTCGGTCATCTGCACGCGGCGCAGCGCCTCGGCCACCTTCTGCCGCTTCGGGTCTGCCGGGGTCGACCGGACGTCCAGCCCGAACGCCACGTTCTGCGCCACGGTCATGTGTGGCCACAGCGCGTAGCTCTGGAACACCATCGCGCAGTTGCGCCTGCCGGTGGGCAGGTGGGTCACCTCGCGGTCGGCCAGGGCGATGGTGCCGGCGCTGACCTCCTGCAGGCCCGCGACCATGCGCAGCAGCGTCGTCTTGCCGCAGCCGCTGGGGCCAAGCAGAAAAAACAGCTCGCCCGGCTCGATCCGCAGCGATACATCGTCCACCGCGACCGTCTGGCCGAACCGCTTGCTCACGTTGCTCAGCGTGACCGGGATCATGGGGCCGGTAGTGTAGCACTGGCCCGGTTGATCGGGGAATCGGTTGATCGGTTGATCGGCCCGCGGGTATAAGCGTTGATCCGCGGATTTACCGATGAACCGATGAACCGATCAACCGACCCCGTTCCCATCCGGATCACGCGCCTGGCGCACGGCCATGACCTGCCGCTGCCGACGTACCAGTCGGCGCACGCGGCGGGAATGGATCTGCACGCGGCGATCGACCAGCCGATCACGCTGGGCCCCGGCCGGATCGCGCTGGTGCCCGCCGGCTTCGCGATGGCGCTGCCCGAGGGCTACGAGGCGCAGGTCCGGCCGCGCAGCGGCCTGGCGCTGAAGCACGGCATCTCGATGCCCAACTCGCCCGGCACGATCGACGCCGACTACCGCGGCGAGGTCAAGGTGCCGCTGATCAACC
>CAZUHK010000256.1:0-3324 GCA_964620345.1 uncultured Planctomycetaceae bacterium | reverse complement strand
AGCCAGATGATCCTCGCCAACACCTACCACCTCATGCTCCGCCCCGGCAGCGACCTGGTCGCCGAGATCGGCGGCCTGCACCGGTTCATGCAATGGCCCGGGCCGATCCTCACCGACTCCGGCGGGTTCCAGGTCTTTTCCCTGACCGACATCAACACGCTCGACGACGATGGCGTCACGTTTCGGTCCCACCTCGATGGCTCCGAGCAGCGCCTCACCCCCGAGCGATCGATGCGGGTGCAGAACGAGCTGGGCGCCGACATCATCATGGCGTTCGACGATTGCCCGCCGGGGCAGTCGGCGGTCGATAGTCCTCCTGATCCCAGCGAGCCCGGCCGTCCCCGGCCCGGGCCCGGCACCGCCGGGGTCGCCGGGCTGTCGGCCGATGATTACAACGCCCGCAACCAGCTCGCCGCCCGGCGCACCCAGCGCTGGCTGGAGCGCTGTGCCGATGCCCACGGCCGGCCCGACGACCAGGCCCTGTTCGGCATCGTCCAGGGCGGGGTCGATCTCGAGCTGCGATCCTGGTGTGCCAAGCAGGTGATCGGCGTCGATGTGCCCGGCTACGCCATCGGCGGCGTCGCGGTCGGCGAACCCCCTGACGTGCTGCACAAGGTGGTCAACCACACCGCCCCCTTGCTGCCCGACGCCAAGCCCCGCTACCTCATGGGCGTGGGCTACGAGCGCGACATCCTCGCGGCCGTCCGGGCCGGGGTGGATATGTTCGACTGTGTCCTGCCCACGCGAAACGGCCGAACCGCCAACGCCTTCACCCGCACCGGCCAGATTCGTCTGCGCAACGCTCAATTCGCCCGCGACGAGCGGCCCATCGATCCGGCCTGCGCCTGCACCGTCTGCCGGCGGTTCAGCCGGGCCTACCTGCGGCACCTGTTTCTCGCCGACGAGATGCTCGGCCCGATCCTGACCGCCCTGCACAACATCGCCCACTTCCAGGCCCTGTTGCTGGACATCCGCGCGGCCATTCGCGATGATGGCTGGTCTTTGCTCAAGGACCGGTGGCCGGCCTTGGGATGAGCTTCGATCACCGGTCGCCCGCGTGCGGTGGGCCACGTTTTTCGATCGAGGTTTGAGCATCGACGACCGTTAACCAAGGAACCGACCATGTTCGACCATCTGCCGCTGATCCTCGCCCAGGAAGACCCGCCCCCGCCGCCGGACACCGGCGACGCGGCGCCCGGCCCCGGCCCCGCGCCGGCACCCGACGGCGCCGCCCCCGTCGAGGGCCAGCCGGCCAACGGCGAGGGCCAGCAGGTGACCCAAGCCCCGCAGCCGCGGCCCGGCGGCGGCGAGTGGTTCCTGCCGGTCATGCTCCTGCTGTTCCTGGTCGTGATGTTCGGCATGACCTTCATGAGCCAGCGGCGCGAGAAGAAGAAGCGCCAGCAGATGCTCAGCGAAATGAGGAAGAACGACCGCGTGGTCACCATCGGCGGGATCATCGGCACCGTCGTCGAGCTGCGCGACAACGAGATCGTGCTCAAGGTCGACGAATCCTCCAACACCCGCATGCGCTTCAGCCGCGCCGCGATTCAGAGCGTCATCAACGACCCCGAAGACCTGCCTGCGCAGTGACCGACCGGGCGCGGGGCGAGTACCGACTGCCAACCACACACAGGGATTGCGTGAACGATGTCGATTGACTGGTCCGTGGTACTGGGCGTGCTCTCGCTCGCGGCGATCGTTGCCGCGGTCGTGGGCGCGCTGACCGATCGAAAGCTGCTGTGGCAGGCCTCGCTGGTCGCGACCGTGCTCGCGGTCTGCGGCTGGGGCCTGTACCCGCCGGCCGATTCGCTCAAGCTCGGCCCCGACCTCGACGGCGGCACCTCGCTGCTCTACGAGGTCGACGTCGAAGACCTGGCCAACCCCCAGGAGGCGATCCGCGAGACCATCGAGGTGCTCAAGGAGCGCGTCGACCCCGAGGGCGTGCGCAACCTGGTCTGGCAGGTCGAAGGGCAGAACCGCATCAGCGTGCTGATGCCCCGGCCCGGCCGCGAGGTCAAGCAGCGCCGCGAGGCCCTGGATGAAATCGAGAAGCGGATCGCGGCCGCGAACATCTCCGCCCACGCGGTGCGCCAGGTGCTGGAGATGGACGACGCGGCCTACGCTCAGGCCAAGGCCGGGCTGATCCAGGGCGTCCAGGCCCGGGCCGACCTGCTCGACGAAGCCCGCGCCGCTCACCAGAAGCTCGAGGCGGCCGAGGCCGATCTGGCCAGCTTCCGGGAAGACGACCAGGCCACGCGCGACCGTCTGCTGGCGCAGAAGATTCAGGCCGAGCAGGCCTTCGAGGACAAGTTCGCCGAGCTGATGAACACCTCGGTGAGCGTGGCGGAGCTTCGGCGGGTGATGAACCGCCCGGCGCGGGTCGTCGGCGGCGGGGAGAACCAGCAAAGCCCGCGCGCCGCGGCGTTCGAGGCGTTGCTCCAGACCCACCCCGCCCGCGCCCAGGACATCAGCGAGTACCGCCAGCACTACGAGGCGTACCAGCAGGTGAAGGGCCGGCTGGACGACCCCGAAGACCTCAAGCGTCTGCTCCGCGGCGCCGGCGTGCTGGCGTTTCGCATCCTGGTCCAGCCCGAGGGCTTTGTCGATCCATCGCGCGCCCGGCCCGACGCGGTGAGCCAGCAGCAGATCGCCTCGATGATCGAGGAACTGCAGACCGCCGGACCCGATGCGTTCCGCGGGCGGCAGATGGTCTGGGTCCGCGTGCGCGACCTGGGGCGGTTCTTCGATCCCCAGGTGGCGCGGCAGTTGATCCAGACGCTCAGCACCGCCGAGTCGGCCCAGCAGCGCCAGCAGATCGTCGCGGCGTCCTTCGCCGACCGCGGCGCGATCGGCGCCGAGTACGGCGACGGGTTCTTCGTGCTGGCCTGGAACACGCCCGACAAGAGCATCACCCAGCGCTCCGAGCAGGAGGGCTGGGGGGTGTCCAACGTCACCCGCACGGTGGATGAAAACTTCTTCCCCGCGGTGGGCGTGCAGATGAACACGACCGGCGGGCGGTACATGAGCCAGATCACCGGGCCCAACGTCGGCCGGCAGATGGGCATGATCCTCGACGGCCGACTGATCAGCGCCCCGAACGTCAACTCGCGGCTGGCCAGCCAGTTCCAGATCTCCGGCGGGCGCGGTGGGTTCAGCCAGGCCGAGCAGGACTACCTCGTCCGCACGCTCAAGGCCGGCTCGCTCAAGGCCCAGCTCTCGTCCGAGCCGATCGCCGAGCGCACCGTCGGGCCCAACCTCGGCCGCGACAACCTGGAAAAGGGCCTCAACGCCGCGCTCGACGCGCTGATCCTCGTGGCGCTGTTC
>CAZUHK010000255.1:0-3340 GCA_964620345.1 uncultured Planctomycetaceae bacterium | reverse complement strand
GCTTTGGCCAGAACGGTGCGGCGGACGCGGGTGGGTGGCGTCGACAAGGTCACCTCCGTGTGAACCTCTAGTGTTTGGGATTGTCAGCCAAACCGTCGCCAGACGCAAGCATTTGTGCAAGGATGATCCGATGGCCGACCCGACCGACCGCATCGAAATCGCCCCCGGCAAGCCGCTGCCGCCCAGTGCCGTGCGCTGGACGTTCGCCCGCGGCTCGGGCCCCGGTGGCCAGAACGTCAACAAGCTCAACACCAAGGCCGTGCTGCATGTCGATCTCGCCCAGGTCGCCGCGCTCATCGGCCCGACCGCCGCCAACCGCCTCAGGCGCCAGGCGTCGCGGTACATCACCGACGATGAAATCGCCATCGCCGCCTCCGAGCACCGCTCCCAACTCGACAACCGCATCGCGGCGATAGAGCGACTGGTCCGTCTGATTGAGCGTGCCATGACCCCGCCCAAGCGCCGCAGAAAGACCCGTCCGACCCGCGCCAGCAAGGAACGCCGCATCAAAGCGAAAAAAGAAACCGGTGAAAAAAAACGCGGACGCCGGCAACGCTTCGATTGACCCCTTGAACGCATCGCCTCCGCCCCGCTTCGCCTCACCCCAACTTTCGCAACATCTTCGGCGTCGCCAGCCACCTCAACACCCCCAAAGCCCGGTCATGCGATTCCGCGAGCTTGGCCGGGATCACCCCAGACCATTCCACCATCCCCGCCCCGGCCTTCTTCATATCCACCGTCCCCGTCGCCCGCCCGAACACCAGCGTCTCGATCATCTCCGAGAAGTCCGGCTCGTGACCGACGATCAGAATCGTCCGCTCCGCGTGATGCGCGATCGCGTTGAGCATTCGCGGCACGTCGCCCGATGCGAGCGCTTCGCACACGACCACGTCCATGCTCCAAGCGTCGGCCGCGAGTTGGGCGGTCTGCATCGCGCGAACCTTCGGGCTGCTGAGGATGATGTCCGGCTTGGGCGCGATCGCCGCCAGGCCCGCCGCGGCTTGGCGCGTCCTGGTCACGCCCTCGTCGGTGAGTTGGCGAGCCGAATCCGTCAGGTCCGCCGAGCGGTCCTGGGCAATGCCGTGTCGAAACAGAATCAGGTTCATGCGATGCAGTGTACGCCCATGGGGCCGAGCGTTCATGGCCGGTACAATCGCGGCATGTCGCTTGTGGACACCTTCGATGTGCTGTTCCCCTCGCCGCACCCGGTCGGTGACCGCGCCGCGGCGCTGGCCCAGTGGCACATCGACGCGCCGGCGGCTTACTGCCCGCGTTGCGGCGCGTCGGTCGGCCCGGGCGAGGTGACCGGCAGCGGCTGCAACCGCTGCCGCGACGAGCGCCGCGCGTGGCACGCCCTCACCCGGCTGGGCGCCTACAAGTCGCCGGTCCGCGAGTGGGTGCTGGCGATGAAGTTCGGCCGGCGATGGGAGTGGTGCCGCTGGTTCGGCGATTGGTTGGCCCAGGCGCTGCCGCCGATCCACCGCGCGGTGGTCGTGCCCGTGCCGCTGCACTGGCGAAGGCGGTGTTGGCGGGGCTTCGATCAATCGGTGTTGATCGGTCAGCGCCTCGCGCAGCGGCGCCGCTGGCCGATGGGCCGGATCATCCGCCGCGTGCGCCCGACGCGGGCGCAAAGCCGCATTCACAGTCAGGCCCATCGGCACGCGAACGTCCGAGGCGCTTTCGCGATCGAACCGGTCAACCTCGCGGGATGGACGGTCGTGCTGGTCGACGACATCACCACGACCGGCGCGACGGCAGGGCGGTGCGCGCGGCTCGTGTGCCGCCAAGGCGCCGATCGGGTTCACCTGGCCGTGATCGCCGCGGCCGACCCGCGAAACACCGACTTTACCCGTGGTTGAACGCCCCCCGGATTTTGTTGGCGGTGTGGACTTGCTTTTAAGTTAACACGTGGTAATATACCGGGCTTGGCAGACATCCATGACGCTAGGCCGGTGCATCCGGTCGGCGTCGCCCCGGCGAACAGGCCGGGGCAAAATTTGCCAAAAACCTGACCCGCAGCCCTTGACAGGGGGCCGAAGATCAGTAGGATTCCTCGGCTCCGCCTCAATGGCGGATCGGCGTCGGCCGATGTGACCAGCACCATGCTGGATCGACCGACACGTTCTTTGACAAGTGAACAGTTGGGACGCCGCGAGGATGTGAGCGCGGGTCGATCTGGAGCGTCATGCCGGTTCGACTCGTGAATACCCGCCACGATGTTTTTGACCATCGTGGCTCGGTTCATACATCCAATCGTGACGCCTAGTTTTTCCAACCGGAAATTCTGAATGAGTGTATGAGCCATGTGTCGTCGCTTTGAGGCGACACAGACCGGTCCCCCTTGTGGGGATTTCCGGATCTTACCTTCTTTCGAAGCCATCGCCGGCCTATCCGGGCCGGTGGCCGAGATATTAATTGAAGAGTTTGATCCTGGCTCAGCGCGAACGCTGGCGGCATGGCTAAAACATGCAAGTCGAACGCGAAAGGGGCTTCGGCCCCGAGTAGAGTGGCGAACGGGTGAAGATCACCTTGCTAACGTACCCCAGAGTCGAGAATAGCTCGGAGAAATCCGTGGTAATGCTCGATGACCCCGCAGGACCGCATGGCCCCGCGGGCAAAGGTTTACTGCTCTGGGATCGGGCAAGGCACTATCAGCTTGTTGGTGAGGTAACGGCTCACCAAGGCTAAGACGGGTAGCGGGTGTGAGAGCATGACCCGCCGCATCGGGACTGAGACACTGCCCGGACTCCTACGGGAGGCTGCAGTAACGGATCTTCCGCAATGCGCGAAAGCGTGACGGAGCAATGCCGCGTGAAGGATGAAGCCCCTCGGGGTGTAAACTTCTGTCAGAGTCTAGGAATCATGACCAGACTCAGAGGAAGGACCGGCTAAGTTCGTGCCAGCAGCCGCGGTAATACGAACGGTCCGAGCGTTGCGCGGAATCACTGGGCTTAAAGCGTACGTAGGCGGGATGGTCAGTGTCTTGTGAAAGCCCACGGCTCAACCGTGGAATCGCAGGGCATACTGCCATCCTTGAGGTCGGTAGAGGTCGCCGGAACTGTAGGTGTAGCGGTGAAATGCGTAGATATCTACAGGAACACCCAAGGCGAAGGCAGGCGACTGGGCCGATTCTGACGCTGAGGTACGAAAGCGTGGGTAGCGAACAGGATTAGATACCCTGGTAGTCCACGCCGTAAACGATGTGCACTAGATCCTGGAGTCTCTGACGACATCGGGATCGAAGCTAAAGTGTTTAGTGCACCGCCTGGGGAGTACGGTCGCAAGACTAAAACTCAAAGGAATTGACGGGGGCTCACACAAGCGGTGGAGCATGTGGCTT
>CAZUHK010000254.1:0-3372 GCA_964620345.1 uncultured Planctomycetaceae bacterium | reverse complement strand
CTCGGTGGTCAGCTTCTCGCGGTCGATCAGCTTCTCGGTCTCTTCCTCGGCCAGCAGCCGGCGGGCCTCGGCGATGCTCACGCGGCGGCGCTTGGTCTGGTCGGGGATCAGGTTCTCGAACATCTTGCTCATGTCCGGGTCCATCTGATCCAGGCCCATGTTGGAGAACATCGCGACGGGCACCGCCTTGCGGGTGGTGCTGATCTCAACCTCGCGCTCGTCGAGCTTGCCGGCGCGAAGCTGCTCGCGCATGCGCTGTCGCGCCGCCTCACGCCGCTCGGCGCTGTCGTCCTCCGCGACGTAGCCGCCGTTGGAGCCGGACTCGTGCGACGAGCCGGGCAGCAGCAGGTCGATCAGCCGATCTTCCACCGCCGCCTCGGCGCGCTGCTGCACTTGCCGGGCGTGCTCCTCGCGGACAATGGCGATGGCGTGTTCGATCAGGTCGCGGATCATCGATTCGACATCGCGGCCGTGGTAGCCGACCTCGGTGAACTTGGTCGCCTCGATCTTGATGAACGGGGCGCCGGTGAGCGAGGCGATGCGTCGGGCAATCTCGGTCTTGCCCACACCGGTCGGGCCGATCATCACGATGTTCTTGGGGCTGACTTCCCTGGCGAAGTCCGGATCGAGCTGCTGCCGCCGCCAGCGGTTTCGGATGGCCACGGCCACGGCGCGCTTGGCATCATCCTGGCCGACGATATAACGGTTGAGCTGCTCGACAATCTCTTTGGGGGTCATGTGAAGCATGGCGGCATGATAGCAGGCGGTTGATCGCTTGATCGGCGCAGGTCCATCCATCGGCTCAATATGCCCGCTGGACCGCGGCGCCGGGATAGTAGGTCTGAAGGATTTCCATCACGTCTCGGCCGGCGCTGGCCATGGCCTGGGCGCCGAACTGGCTGAGTCCGACGCCGTGGCCGAAGCCGCGGCCGCGGAAGACGACGCGGTCGCCGCGCAGCTCGATGCGGACGTAGGCGCTCTTGAGCCGCTTGCCCGCGTCCAGCGGAACGGGCCGGGAGAAGTTGCACGCGGTGCGGAACGCCTCAGCATTCAGTGTGTACGTCTTGCCGTGGTGGTCGGTGATGGCGAAGCGCGCCGGCCGACCGACCGCGTTGACTTTGGCGACCTTGATCTCACGGATATAGCCGAGTTTGGCGATACCCGCCTTGCGCCGGTTGCCCCAGGCGATGAAGCGGCGGCGCAGCGTCGCGAGGTCGCGCTGGATCGGGCCCCATTGAAAGTGCGGCGAGTCGGCATCCCACGGCGGGCGGGGCTGGGGCGCAAGCGGCGGGTACGGGCTGGGCGCGCCCCACGCATCGGTCGGGCTGGCCCCGGCCCCGCCGCTGGTCGAATGATAGTACGCCGGGATGATCGAGTCGGCGTAGGTCAAAACCAGACCGGTCGTCTCCAGCACCGCCCGCAGCGATCGCGCGTGGGCGGTCAGCCCCGCGTACGCCTGCGAGGCCTGGGTCGACTCGACATCGAAGTGCCGGTCCCGGCCGGCGTGAAGAATCTGGTAGATCGCGTAGCTGCGCGCGGCGATCGCCTGGGCCTGGTAGGTCGTCAGCGCCCAGTCGTCGTACAGCTCGCGGTCCAGCACGCCCGGCAGGTAGCGCTCCAGGTGCACGTGATTGACCACGTCGAACCGCGCCGCATCGCCGCGATCGGGCACAAGGACGATGCGATGCGGGTAGGCGGTTTGGTTGACGCGGATCGGCTGGTCTTCGATGCCCGCGACTTCGATCGCGTGGGCCGCCAGATCGTCGCGTGGGCTGCCGTCGATCAGCCAGCGATCGGCTCGGCGGGTGATGGTGACCGGCGGGCTGATCGTGGCCCCGGGTGCGGAGCCGCCGAGGCAGATCAGGCGCAGTTGCTGGCTGGAATCGATCAGCACATCCGCGGCGTCGCGAAGGATGCGGACGCGGATGATCGGCTCGCCGCGCAGGGCCGGGCCGATCGCGCTGGTCGGTTCACTGGTAGTGCAACTGCACGCGACGGTCGCAGCGAACAGCAGCCCGGCGAGTTGGCAAGCGCGTCGAATCATCGTGGACACCACAGTTCATCGACCCTCCGCGGCCGCCGGGTGCAGCGGGGGCAGACAGAACCGCGCCGGGCCGGCCGGGCCGATCACTCTTCGAGCTGGCGGAGCGACAGCCCGTGCTCGTCGAGCTTTTCCTTGATCTCGCTCAGCGAGGTCAGGCCGAAGTTCTTGATGCCCAGCAGTTCGGCCTCGGTGCGCGAGATCAGATCGCTCACGGTCTGGATGCCCAGCAGACTCAGGGCCTTGCGGGCGCGGGCGCTCAGGTCCAACTCGGCGACCGGCTGGCTGAGTACTTCCTGGTGGCCGGCCTCGGCGAGCTGGTCGTAGACCTCCTGCTGCGATTCGGACTGACGGTCCTCCACGGCCTGGCCCAGGCGCAGGCCCTTCTGGGCGAGCATGGCCTTGATCTCCTGCAGCGAGGTCTCGCCGAAGTTCTTGTAGGCCAGCAGCTCCGCCTCGGTCGTGCGCAGCAGGTCGCCCAGCGTGCGGATGTTCATCTTCTTGAGGCAGGTGCGGACCCGGACCGACAGCTCGAAGTCCGTCACCGGCGTCTCGAGCAGCGTGTTCTGCTTCTCCCGGGTGCGCTGCTGATCCTCATCGTAGAACATCCGGCGCGAGGCGAGCACGTCCTTCATGAACAGCCGGGCGCGCTCGTGGTTCGGATCGGTCTCGAGCACCTGGCGCAGGCAGCGCTCGGCCTCGGCGAACTTCTCCGCGTCCTCGTAGATCACCGCCAGGTTCACCAGCGCGTTCATCTTGGCCGGCGGATCGGCGCACGCCTGCTCGTACAGGTGCAGCGCCTCGGCCCCCTCGCCCACCAGATCCAGGTGATAGGCCAGGCGGAAGCAGATCTCCTCGTGGCCGGGGGCGTTCTCGAAGGCGTCTTCGAACCGCTCGATCGCGGTCCACCGATCCTGTTCGGCCTCGGCCTTGCGGCCGGCCTCCAGATGCGAAAGCGCCTGCTTGAGATTGGCCGAATTGTCGGCGTCCATCAGCGCCGGGCTGCCGGCGTGTGAGTTGGTCATCGGTACCTTGCTCCGATCGGGCAGGTGGTCAAAGGGGCAATACGGAGCCCTAAATCTAATGCTCATCCCGCTCGCTGGCAAGCGCCCGCGTCGACGTTGTGATCGCTTCATAGAAATGTCGCGGTGATTATCGCATTAGAAGTGTCACGTGTCACGCCGGGATTAGCGCAGGTTGCAGCGTTGGGGCGCGTCTGTCGGGTGCCACACCTTGCCCCGAAGGGCAAGGTGTGATGGCGTCCGCACGCCCGCATACCTTGCCGCTAAAGCGGACAAGGTGTGGCACGCGCTACGGGTCGCTGAAGGATG
>CAZUHK010000253.1:0-3419 GCA_964620345.1 uncultured Planctomycetaceae bacterium | reverse complement strand
CGCGGCCCGGCCGCCGGGGCACGACGCCACACGCGGGTCAATCCTCGTCCGGCAGCGGCGGCACGATCAGCTTCTGGCCCGGGCGCAGGTCGTCCTTGTCTTTCATGCGGTCGCGGTTGGCGTCCCACAAAATGCGCCACTTCGTGCCATCGCCGTACTCGCGCTTGGCGATGACCCACAGCGAGTCGCCCTCGAGCACGGTGATCTGCCGCACATCGCGATTCAGGCCCAGGCCCAGCGGATCCTCGCGCGTCGGCTCGGCGACCCGGCGCGGCTGGGGGATCGCGCCGGCGTCGTCGGTGTCGGCCTCGGTGGCCGCGGCGCCTTCGCTGTCCGGGATGCGCAGCTCGTCGCCGGGGCGAATCCGGTTCGGATCGACCAGCGGGTTGGCCTTGGCGATCCGTTGCCAGCGGTGCCCGGCGCCCAGGGTCTTCTTCGCGATGATCCACATGCTGTCGCCCTCGACGACGGTGTACGTCCGGCCGTCGCCGCCGCCCGCGGGCAGATCGTCTTCGGGCTGGGCTTCATCGCCCTCGTCGCCGGGGCCGATGTCCGGGTCCAGCGGCTGGCGCGGCGGCACGTCGGTCTGCTGCACCAGCACGTCCGCCGGCACGGGCGTGACGTCCGCCTCGCCGGTGTCGGTCGGTTGCTCGCCGGTGACCTCATCGACCGGTTGGCCGTCGTCGATGATCGGCAGCTCGACCGGGGCCTCGGCGTCGGCCCGAGGCGCCGCTGCGGCGGGCGTCGGGGTGGTCGGCCCGTCGGTTTGGGCCGGCGCTTCGATGGACGTCGGCTCGTCAAGCAGATCGACCCGAAGCGACGGCCCGGCGTCATGCTCGGCCTCGCTGACGCTGACCACGCGCCTGCTCCGGCTGCGGGCGATCAGGGCCGACAGATCACCCGCGGCATCCGCGTCGTCGCGGGTCAGCGCCGGGTCGCGCCGATCGGGCCCCAAGGGGTCCGCGGCGGCGCCGGGCTCATCGGGGTCCGGCAGCTTCACTTGTGCGCTGACATCGGACGGATCGCCCTGCAGGCCGTAGTAGGCAGCCGAGATCGCGATCAGCAGGCCGATCGCCGCGAGGGTCAGCTTGGTGGAACTGGACATGCGAGCTCTCCTTGCGAGCGGCGTGGCAAACGTGGCCGCTCATTGTAACCATCGACCGGCGGGTGCCCGCAAGGCCAACGCGCCGCGCGGGGGTTGGGGCGCGCGGTGGGCGCAGGCGCGGTGAGGCAGCGCGAAGCCGCGAGCGGCGGGGCGCTTAGGCGGTCGCGGGGGCGGTGTTGGGCGTGTCGGCGGGTTCTTGCTGTTCGTCGCTCTGGGGCTGGGGCGAGTGCGGCAGGCCGCCGATCGCCACGAGCGGCGCGGCGATGCCGATCGAGCTGTAGGTGCCCACGATCACGCCGATCGTCAGCGTGAACGCGAACGAGCGGATGCCCTCCCCGCCGAACCAGTAGAGCATCCCCACCGCCAGCAGCGTGGTCGCCGACGTCAGCAGCGTGCGGCTGATGGTCTGGTTGATCGACAGGTCGATGATCTGGTGGGTGGCGCGTTCGAGCTTGCCGCGGTTCTCGCGGATGCGGTCGAACAGCACGATCGTGTCGTTCAGCGAGTAGCCGATGATCGTGAGCAGGGCCGCGATGAGCGCGAGGTTGAGCTTGAACTCGCCGAGCTTGAGCGCCTCGCCGATCGCGCTGTCGAACAGGTAGTGCGTGGCCGCGACGCAGCCCAGGGCGATGGCCACGTCGTGGACCAGCGCCGCGATCGCCGCCAGGCCGTACCGCAGCGAGCCGAAGCGGAACCAGATGTACGCCACGATCGCCAGCAGCGACAGCGCCACGGCCACCACCGCCTGATCGCGCAGCGTCTGGGCGACCGACGGGGTGAAGTTGCTCACCTTGCTCAGCGACGTCTCGCTCCGCAGCGCCGTGCGCACCAGGCGCCACTCCTCGTCGGCCATCTGCTCCCACTGGTTCTGGGACACCGCGGGCGACGTGGGCGAATAGCTCACGTTCGCATCGCTGACCAGCACGGCGATCGCGGTGAAGCGGCTGGCGTCGCCGGGCACCGCGGTCACGCCCACCACTCGCCGCTCGCGCCCGGCCAGCTTCTCGAAGTCCGGCTGGTAGCGCATGCGGCCCAATCGCTCGTTCACGGCCGCCACGCTCACCGCCGGGCTGATGCCGGTGATGTGCACCACCGCCCCGCCGCGGAAATCTTCCACCATCGGCGCGATCGCGCTGCGCAACTGCGAGCGGCTGAAGTCCGGCGGCACGGGGTACACCGGCGCCGCGCTGCCGTAGCGCTCCAGGTCGTCCTGATCGAAGCTCAACCGCTGCTGCACGTCCAGCACGTCGGCGAAGCCGATCTTCACCGCACCGGAAACCACCTGCTCGTCCTCGACCACGGTGACCAGCGAGAAGCGGTTGAACGCGCCATCGCCGACCTCATCGCCCACGCTCACCATCGTCGAGGTGCCGATGGGCGCCAGGTCGGTGATCCGTTCGACGTGCTCGCGGATCGCCTGCTCATCGACGGGGGCCGGCTCGGTGTCGTTCGCCGCGGCGGCGGCCTGGGCCTCGGCGCGGGCCTCGGCGATCAGGTCGCCGGCCAGCGCCTCGCGCCGCTCGGTCACCAGCGCCTGCAGCCGCTGGGCCAGTTGCCCGTCGGCGCCCTCGAGCGTCGCCGGGTCGGCCGCGTACAGCCGGCCGATCTTCTCGCGCCGGGCCCGGGCCTCGTCGAGCGTCATGGTCTTCTCGCCGGCCAGCTCGAACGCCACCTCCGTGCCGGCGCGGAACTCGATGTCCAGCAGGTCCCGGCCCCGCCCGGCCGACAGCGCGATGCCGCCGACCACCAGCACCGCACTGATCGCGAAGAACACCGGTCGCTTGGCGATCCATCGCACCGACGGCGTGAGCAGCCGGTCGACCGCCGGCACCTTCACCGGCAACTGCCCGCGGATCGCCTTGAAGCCGAACGCCCGCCGCCACAGCTCGAAGATCACCCGCGTCATGAACAGACTGGTGAAGAGCGTGGCGCAGATGCCCACGCCCAGGGTCACCGCGAAGCCGCGCACCTCGACCGTGGCGGTCTGATACAGGATCAGGCAGACGATGAGGTTGGTGATGTTGGAGTCGAGGATCGAGCTGAACGCGCGCTGGTAGCCCAGGCGCAGGGCGGCTTCGGTGTCCGAGCCGCGGTTGATCTCCTCGCGGATGCGTTCGAAGATCAGCACGTTGGCGTCGACGCACATGCCGATGGTCAGCACGATGCCCGCGATGCCCGGCAGGGTGAACGTGGCCTGCATCATCGACATGATGCCGAGGATGATCACCATGTTAAACAGCAGCCCGATGGACGTGATCGCCCCGCCGAGCAGATAGTAGACGGTCACGAAGACCGCCACAGCAATGAGGGCGAG
>CAZUHK010000252.1:0-3428 GCA_964620345.1 uncultured Planctomycetaceae bacterium | reverse complement strand
GATGCTGTCGCGCCACATGGCGGGCAGCTTGGGTTGTTCTTTCTCGAAGGCCGGGTCCATGAACGGTCTGGGCCGCACCTTCGCCCGTTTGCGTTTGCCTCGATGCTCGACCTTGGTCGAGCCGCCGTACTCCAGCAGGTGCGGCGCTTCGCCTCGTCCCTTCTGGCTCAGCCGCACCGGCCCGATCACCACACTTCCGGGAGCGGGGTCGTAGCCGAAGAAGATGAACTTCTTCAGCAGACCGGTATGCGAACTCGGTGGCTGGCCCGGTTGACTGACTTTCTTCCGGGGGCGGATGCTGCTGCGCGCCGTTCTGCGGACGAACGCGCCGAACCTCGAGAGCACTCGCCGCGTGGCCCGGTCCGTCCGGTCCCGCACGGCCTGGCGATCGAAGAACAGGTTTTTCACCTTCATGTCGATCACGGCCCGGCCCTGGATACCGCCTTCGCCTTCATCCGGGCGTCGGCGATGGTGGTGCTGTAGATCGCGATGCCGCGCCAGCCCTGGTCGGCCAGCGCCTTGCGCAGCAGCGGCCATTTGTGTTCCCAGACCTTCCTCACGTACCCGGCCATCTCCGGCTTGACCGCGGGCGTGCCCATGAAGTCCAGCAGCACGCACGGTTTGTCGGCCGACAGATTCAACCGCTCACACGCCCACTGGCGAGGGTTGCGGGGGTTGCGGGAGTTCCGGGAGTTCCGGGGGTTGCGGGGGTTCGACTCGAGGATGGCGGGGAACAGGTGCAGGTTGTAGATCGCCCAGCCGTCAAAGCCGTCAATCTGATCGCCGAACGCATCGGTCCAGCCCGCCACGCGTCGGTGCGTGGTGAAGTTGGTCGGCGAGACGGCCAGCAGCACCGGCACATCGCTGACCAGGCGGGTCAGGTGCCGCACGACCAGCGCCCGCTCGGCCGCCTCGGCGAACTGCGCGACCGTCGCATCGGCCCCCTCGTAGTGACCGACCACCACCGCCACGATGTTGTCGCCGGCCAGGGCCTTGAGGGCCTCGGCCGACAGGCGGCGGGCGTCGATGACCACCAGGAACTTCTGTTCGGGGTGTTCGCGGACATACCGCACCGACGCCCGGTCATCGCCGATGAACATGGCCATCTTCACATCGCAGTCGAACCCGTCCATCGCCTCGGCCCGGCTGGGCTTGGGCGACCAGACCACACAACCCACCGCCGTGAAGAACGCCGGCAGGTCGCGGACGGGCGTGGTGTCCTCGCGGATCGGCACGTTCCACTCCTTGAGCACCACGCGCAATCTGGCATCGTCCACCAGCGTGAGGATCATCCGCATGTAGTCGGCGTCCTCGATCGCCCCGGTGTCGATGGCATCGGGCAGCTTCGTGCGCACCTGCGCCGAGCGGACCGACGCCGACTCGGGCGATCTCAACTCCTGCGCCCGGGCCTGGACATCGAGCGAGCGCACCTGCTGGTCGGACGCGGTGAGTGTCGGCATGGCGATCGAATGGGCCCGGGCGACCCGGGCGGCCAGGGCCGGCATGCCGATCGTCTGCTCCACGGCGGGCACGGTCGGCACGCGCACCTGCTGCGGGGTCGATTCGACCGGCGGCCGATCCGAGACGGCCATGGCGGTCACCAGGACGCCGGCGGCGATGGCGATCGGCAGCGCTTTCATTGGACCCACTCCTTAACCGGGTTCTCGTCGGACTCGCCGTTGACGTAGCGGATGAAGGCCAGGGCCCGGCCGTTGTAGTGCTGGTCCTGGGCGCGGATGGCCCCGGCCGCCGCCCTGATCCAGTCGATGTAGCGCCGGTCGCTGTTGACCTGCTTCGCTCGGCGGTAGGCGGCGTTGAACGCGGCGGCGTATTCGCCGCTGAGCAGGTTCGCCAGGTAATCGGCCAGGGGCGCTTGGGCGTCGGTCAGACCCGTGGCCAGTTGCCGGGCCTCATCGCTGATCCGAAGCGGCCGGGCATCGCCACCCCGGGTCAACTGCTCGGCCAGGCCGGTGAGGGTTTCGGGGTGGAGGCGGCCGGTGTCCCGGCGAAGCGACAGCTTCACGCCATTGAAGACCTTCTGGGCACGCACCGCGGCGCACAGCGCCGCATCATCCGGCGGCAGCACGACCGGCAGCGTCTGCAACGCCGCTTGGGGGTCGGTCACCACCTTCAGATAGGCCACCGCCTCGGCGCGGTGCTGATCGGGCCGATCCACGCCGGCGAGAATGGCCAGGCGCTGGGCCCGCATCGACTCGAACGACGCCAGACCCGCCTGGGCGCGGGCCAGACAGGCGGCCAACACTTCGTCGGTCCGCTCGGCTCGGACCAGCATCTTGACATAGTCATTGAACAGGTATGAATGGCCGGGGGACAGTTGGGTCGCCACCTTGGTCAAGGCCAGCTTCTGATCGGGCTCGGTCGCACGCCGGGCCAATCGGCGGGCGGTGAACGACAGCCCGCGCCTCGGCAACTCATCGGCGTCGGTCTCGGCCAGTCGCGCCTGCAGGAACGCCAGGGCCTCGTCAGCGCGGTCGGCACGGAACAACAGCTTCGGCAAGCGCGTCAGGTTGTCCGTCCACGCCTCATCGTGCGTCTGGCTGGCGAACAGCTGCTGCGATGCGGTCACCGCCGCATCGATGTCCCTGGCCTCGAGGGCCTGGGTTACCTGTTCGGCCAGTTGCGCGTTGGCCGACGCTCCATCGTTGTCCTGGGCAAAAGCGGCGGTGGCCAGAACCAGGACGGTCAGAACAGTCAGAGCACGGGTCATTGGGGTCTCCTTGAAGAGGGTTGTCACAGGGGTCACTTCAGGCGGGGCACGTAGAGCCACACCACATCGTCATCTTCCATCCGCCCGTCGGTCATGCCGGGCGTGTTGCCGTTGGAATCCACGTAGCGGTCGGCCACCACATCGCTGCCGACGCCATCCACCGCGCCGTTGTCCCAGCGCTCCAGGCCGGCGACCTCGGCCATCAGGTTGGTGTTGCCGGAGATGTCCACCACGCGGATCAGCAGCAGCGTCGAGCCGCCGGCGGTCAGCGGGATGGTCCGATCCTGCAGCAGGTCGCCGCGCCAGGTGCTGGTCGGCTGGGACGGGTCGGGCACGGTGATGGCGTAGCCGACCACGTCGCCCTCGCCGGCGCTGGGGTTGAACTCGATCACCTTCTGCCACTGGGGGGTGGCGTCCTCATCGTCGGCCGCTACTATGCGCGCTGCCCGCAGCCAGAGCGCAACCTGCCGGAGAAGCGGCTGAAGGACCAGGGGCCCATCACCGATCCGGGTAGCGAGATCAGCCGCATTCTCGCCGCCGGGATGGGGATCCTGTCCATCTACCAGTACAACAACGATTCGAAGAACAAGTTTCTCGGCCGGGACAGGGACGGCAACCCGCTGCCCGACGCCGCCTGCCGCCCCACCACCCGCGAGCGCACGCCGACGGCCGAGGCCGAGCTCGACGCGCGGGCGGCGGT
>CAZUHK010000251.1:0-3457 GCA_964620345.1 uncultured Planctomycetaceae bacterium | reverse complement strand
TTCTCTTCGGGCTGACTGCCGACGGATTGGGCCTCGCAGCCTCAATCCGCCTTTTCTCTCTCCCTTCGGTCGGCGCCGTGGCAATCCTGGGCTACCTCTGGGTCGTGATTCGGCGAGGGGCTACTTCGATCCTCCCGACCAAATAGACGAGCCGAATGCCGTCATTTTTTGATTAATGTAATCAATCCATTGACATAAGATTGCTCATATTACACAATGAGAAAGCATCACTACGATACGGAGGCGAACATGAGCGCTCAGCGATCCTCTTTCGGAACCCTTTTCGACGGAACTCCTGTCGACAAGATCGAATTGACCAATGGAAAAGGACTACAGGTAAGGTTTCTCACATACGGCGGAATTCTCTCCCGGATCGAGATGCCGGACCGGGACGGCCACGTCGACAACATCCTCTGCGGGTTCAACAGCATCGACCGCTACGAGGCCGGCCACCCTTACTTCGGCCCTTTGGTCGGTCGCTTCGCCAACCGTATCGGTGGCGCGTCGTTTACTGTCGACGGAAAGACATATCACGTGTCGGCAAACGACATCTACGGAGTCCCTAAGGGTCAAGCTCCGAAGCATCACCTCCACGGCGGCAACATCGGTTACGATAAGCGCATCTGGGGTGCCGAAACCTTCGAAGATGCCGGCTGCTCTGGAGTCGTTTTCACCTTGGAGAGTCCCGACGGTGAAGAGGGGTACCCGGGAAACGTATCGATCTCGGTTCGCTGCAGTCTCGCAGACGATAACACTATCGAGCTGGACTATCGGGCGACGACGGATAAGGCGACGCCGTTGAGCCTTACCAATCACGCCTACTGGAACCTTCGGGGTGCCGGCTCCGGGCCGATCCTGGAGCAGAAATTGACCCTCCCCTGCCCGAAGTACCTCGTCGTCGATACCGAGCTCATTCCGACCGGCGAAATCCGGGAAGTCGCCGGCTCTCCAATGGACTTTCGGGAGCCGAAGCTAATCGGACTTGATATCGACAAGGTCCCCGGAGGATATGACCACTGCTACTGCAAGGAAAACCCCGAGTCGGGACTAACGCCCATCGCAAGACTTCAGGACCCCTATACCGGACGGACCCTGGAGGTGCAGACGACTATGCCGGCGGTACAGTTCTACAGCGGTAATTTTCTCGAAGGAGTCGACGGAGCCGACGGTAAGGTTTACGAAAAGCACGGCGCTCTCTGCCTCGAAACGCAGCACTATCCCGACGCGATGAACCACGACAACTTTCCGAGTGCGATTACCCGCCCCGGAGAGAGCTACCATCATGTCACGACCTACGCGCTTTCGGTAGAATAAGGATAAACGATTGTGACCGAGGGAAAGCTACTTGTTTTCGGAGGCACAGGATTCGTCGGGGGGCATCTTGCGGCCTCAGCCGAGCAATACTACGAGGTGGTAGTCGCAGGCCGGGGTGAGCCCCCGAGAGCCCTATCTGTCGGTGCGTACCGCCAATGCGACCCCGGGGACCCGGAGGCGGTCAACAGCCTCGTAGATACCGAAAAGCCGGTCGCCGTAGTCAACAGCGCCGCCATCTCCACAATCGACTACGCCGAGACCCACCGGGATGAGGCCTACCGGGCCAACGTGATCGCCGCGGAGAACATCGCAGCAGCAGCCGGGCAGGCCGGGGCGCGCCACGCCTATCTCTCGAGCGACGCGGTCTTCTCCGGCGAAGAGCCGAGTTACGCCGAAGAAGACAGCCCAGCTCCGGTCAATTACTACGGATATACCAAGGCGCAGGCCGAAAAAGCGGTCCTCACCGAGTGTCCTAAAGCGGCCGTCATCCGGGTTTCCCTGATTCTGGGGTTTCCGGTAACCGGATCCGGAGGGTTTCTGGCGGGCCTCGCCGGGAAAGTGGCCGCAGGCACCATAGTCCCGGCTCCCGACTTTGAGTTTCGCTCTCCGATCGATGTATTGACCCTCTGCGAGGTTATTCTGGAGCTCCTCGGACGGGACGACGCTTCGGGGATCTGGCACGTTGCAGCCACCGATTCTGCGAGCCGCTACGAGCTTTCCCGGCGGGTGGTCCGAACGTTGGGGATATCTCAGGAGCTGGTAGAGCGGCAGAGTCGTCCGCCCGAGGATCCGAACCGGGCCCCCCGGCACAGAAACGGCATCCTATCGGTCGACAAGGCGAGGAGAATACTCCGGACCCCGATGCCCTCCCTCCAGAAAACCATCGAGCGAGCGGTAGCAACACGACAAATCTCAGAATAGCAAAACAGAGGAAGGAATGTATGGCGGGACCACAGGTACGACACGAATTGGAAGTAAAGCACGGAACCAGCTACGGGTGGGACGAGGCCGCGATCCTAATGGACGTCCTAAAGGACAACGCCCCATCCTGCGGAAAGAGAGTTATCGAGTTCGAGAAAGCCTTCGGCGACTACTGCGGCGCCGAGTACGCCCTCGCGGTGACCTCCGCGACGACGGGGCTTCAGCTTGCCGCGATCGCCGTAGACATCCACCCGGGAGACGAGGTCATCACCACCCCGATTAGCTGGATAGCAACGGCAACGGCCTTCTCGGATCGGGGCGCCCGAATCGTTTTCTGCGACATCGATGAGACGACGATGAACTTGGACCCGGCGAAGCTCGAAGCGCTGATTACCCCGAAGACGAAGGCGATTGTCCCGGTCCACCTCTTCGGGCAGTGCTGCGACATGGACGCGATTATGGCGATTGCCCGGAAGCACGGTGTCCCGGTCATCGACGACTGTGCCCACGCACCGGGGGCAGAATGGCAGGGAGCGAAGACAGGCACCCTCGGGGATATCGCGGTTTTCAGCTTTCAGCAGCAGAAGAACATGTCGACCCTCGGCGAAGGGGGAATGGTTACGACCTCTAATAAGGTATTCCGGGACCGGATCCTCTCCTATCGCTCTCTTTGCTGCCGGATCTACGGTGGAAGCGAAAAGTACCTCTCGATCGACGAAGAGCGCTTCCCAATGGAGAAACGCTACTGGCACCTTCAATTCGACGACATCGGCTTTAACTATCGATTGACCGACGCCCAGGCGGCCGTCGGCCTCGTCCAACTCGGGAAGCTCGACGAGATGAACGACCGTCGCCGGGCCCTCGGCGCGGCGCTCACCGAACGGCTCGCAGCTATCCCCGGGATTAAGACACCCTACATCGACCCCCGGGGAAAGCACGTCTTCCACGTCTACATGATCCAGCTCGAGAAGGGCGTCCCGGTTTCCAAGACCGACGCGATGTGGGAGCTCTACACGAGCTACGGGATCAAGGCCTGGTCCCACTACATCCCGATCCATCTTACCCAGCCCTACACCGACCGGGGACACGGTTCGGGAGAATGCCCGGTCACGGAGGAGGTAACTGAGCGCCACATAACCCTCCCGATTCATCCCCGTCTGACGAACGAGGCCCTGGACTATCTTGCGGATGCCCTCCGGGCCGCGGTCCGCGGCCCCGGCAG
>CAZUHK010000250.1:0-3463 GCA_964620345.1 uncultured Planctomycetaceae bacterium | reverse complement strand
CGTGGGGCTGTACCGATTCTGGTTCAAGGCGCTGCCCAAGCCGCAGCCCGAGGCCCAACCCCCGCCCCCACCGGCGGCCGAGCCGGACGACGATGCGCCCGACCCCGCCCCCGACGAACAGGTCGACGCGGACATCGAGCACGTCGAGAACTTGGCCAGTGATGCTCAGTTCAACCGGGCCTACACCGCGGCGCTCGAGCTGCGCAGCAACTACCGCATGCACCCGCGGCGGCGTGAGATCGACGCGCTGATCAGCCGCATGGCCAATGCCCGTCGTGAGGCGTCGGGCATGGACTATCTCATGCAGCAACTGGGCTCGGAGCATACCGAGTCGCGCCGCGTCGCCCGGCGCAAGCTGATCGACTCCGGCCAGGTCGGCCCAATCTTCCTGCGCAAGGCCGTGCGCGAGCGCGAGGATGCCACCGCCGTGGAGGCGGCCAAGCTGCTGGTGCGGATGCGCGACGACCAGGCCGCGCCCCTGTTCGCCCGCCGCCTCGCCGCGGGCGTCAGTGATGATCTGCACCAGCCGATGGCGGCCGGCCTGATCGACCTGGCGCCCCAGCCCCGGCCCGCGATCCTCCAGACACTGTTCCCCCTGGTCGAGCACGACGATGCGTTTGAGTACCGCAACATCGCCGGCTACCTCGTCCAAGTCGTCGCCGACGCCGCCGGGCAGGATCAGGCCAAGTGGGCCGAACTGCTCGGCGATCCGCTGGCGTTCAACACGATGCGCAATTACGTCGAAGGCGCGCAGGTGTCGGCCGATGAAGAGCTGCGGCTATGGGCCGCGCGCTACGCCGCGACCATGGGCCTTTACATAGAGGGCCTGCGGGCCGACGTGTTCAAGGGCACCGACTTCGAGCAGAAGATCGGCCGGACGCGGGTGAACATCGTCAACCTTCACTCGGACAACCTGCCGATCAAGGGCATGCCGACCCAGAACATCTCGGTCCGCTACACCGGCCACCTCCTCGTTCCCCGGGCCGGACGATACACGCTGTACCCCTCGAGCGACGATGGCGTGCGGCTGTGGATCAACGGCGAGCGGCTCGTCGACTCGTGGACCATGCGCGGCGAGAAAGAAGATTCGGCCACCGTCGAGCTGTCGGCCGGGCTGCACCCGATCAAGATCGAATGGATGCAGGGCAACGGCGGCTACGCCTGTCGCCTGCGATGGCAAGGGCCGGGCATCGAAAAGGATTTCGTCAGGGCCGACCACCTGCGCGTCCTGCCCTCGCCGGACATGGACGAGCATCGGCAGGAGTAATCCGGCCCGCCGGCGGCCGCCTGTGCGCCAACCCGCGGAGGTCCGCGGCGCCGCGGACGCAACCCGGGCAAGATCAAAAATTACAATGTCTCCTCTTTACCCCATTTACCCCGAAAGTTCTGGCCGCTTGCGGCTTCGCGCCATCGCCGACCCCAGTACCTCCGATGCCAAGCCGTAGCCGGCCAATACGGCCGCAACCTGCTCTCGAGCACCCTTCACTCACGGGGAGCGTATCCCCCACCGTCTGATACGTCGCCTCCACCTTCGCCCCGCGACAGGTGCAGGCCACGGACTTGTCCTTACCCAGTTCGATTGCGAGAATCACCGACACGCCGGCTCTGCTTGCAAAGCGTGTCGCCGAACGTTCCAGATACCCGATCGGGACGATTGATCCCCAATCCCAACGCCCACCGGCAGACCCGGCTTTCATCGTTTCTTTTCCGGTCCACCTTTTACGGTTTCGGCTGCCACAACTGCACCGCGATAACCAAACGCTTCAATGGATGCTCAAGGCATCCAAATCGCAGACGGTAAGTTCGTCCAATATCTAACGATAATGTACACCCGATAGTACCGGCGTTTTCAGATCCAGCGCATAGACGCGTAAGTTCGTTGTCATTCTCAACAATGCGTTTTTGCACAAAACGTTCGGCAAATTCGAGTGGGCTGCCTTTGCTATGTCCGCAGCAGTTGCAGATAAGGTCGCCACGAACAATTGGGCCATCGGGCGGTTTGCTATCAACTGGGGGGGGTTCAAGTGCTACCCGGACAATGCGTGGCGCGATGGGTAACATGCTTCCAGAGTATTCCACATTTGCACTGATACGATATCCTTTGCGGCCAGGCCAGCAAAATAACTCAGCTCCATGCCGATCTCTAAGGATTTGAGCAAAATCCTTGTCTTCGGAGTCTGGGATAACTTCGGGGCGCAAAATACCGCCCTTCTGTGGCGAGTAATAGATGCCGAAACCGCCTTGTGGAAAGTACAAAGCAGCATTTCTTTCGCCATCGTGCTTGGTGGCACGCATAACGAATATGGAGTAGGACCCACTTGAGCTAGGTCCCGCTGTCCAGCTAATCTTACCATCGTTGTCGCTGCGCTCTGTCGCTGGCTTCTTATTGTGGTAGCGCACCGGATAATGAAAACTAGCTGGATCCTGGCTCTCCGGGTGCTCTCGGGAATGGACAACTTGGTAGGGCATGCCCCCTACCTCGTCAATCACTGGATCGTCGATAACCTCTTGCATAGCTTTAGTAAGCGTCTGCTCTTCCCCACGATGCGACGCACGCGCCTTTTGAAAGCGGTTGAAAGCACGCTGCGAACCGATCCATCCGAAGTCCCCGTGTTGTTGTACGATTCCTGACCGGATGGTTGTAATGGGTTTTAGAGAATCGCCGAACGCCAAAAGGAACGAAGTAGGACATTTATCGGGGTCCCTTAGCGAAGCTTTGTGATAATGCAGAAAGAGGTCAATGACCTGTTCTGCCTGCGCCCACGTTGCGGTTTCTTGCTTTAAGCGGTATATAGCTTGGTCTGCGTGTAGATCGCCACCCGCGCATCCAACACAGAGTTGCGGATAAGGTATCACAACCTTAATGCCCCAATCCTTCCATGTTACTGGAGCGCCTGAGACGGGCTGAATGAGCATGTCGCTGACCATGCTCAGTCGTGAGTCCTGATTGTCACCTACGATCAAAGTCAATTCTAAGTGCCCTCGATTCGCATCGCCCCTATCATACTGTCGCGGTCAAGCAATTCTAGGCCATCCGGGAGTGAACGCCATCAACACAAGAGGCGATGATTTATAAGTCGGCGCTGATATGCGCTTTTGATGCGCTTGGAGAAGAATAAATGCCTGGAACCGAGTTTCTGGTGAATCGCGTGTTGTGGGCAGTGTGTGGGGATTCTGGGGGGGTGGCGGAGCGGGTTGGTGCGGGCTTGGGCCGATCGATGAGGGCGTGTCGGGCCGGCCGGCCGGCGTCGGCGGGGCGGGGGATGGGTGGGTGATGTTTGGCGAAGTGTTTCACGGTGGGGTGATTGTACCCGGTCGGGTCGGCCGGGTGGGGCACCGGGGGCGGCGGAATGGCGCGCGCCCGTGGGGGCGGGATGAGCGACAGGGTGGTGCGAATGTCAGAAATTACCTCGTGTCCTACTCCCGCTGCACGGCTGGCCGGGTGAGCCATTGGGCCAGTGAC
>CAZUHK010000249.1:0-3467 GCA_964620345.1 uncultured Planctomycetaceae bacterium | reverse complement strand
CATGGTTATCGGATCATCCCCTGCCAACTCGCCAAGGAGTGTGAACGGTTACCCCTGGACAATGACGCGGGGCTCGCTCCACGTCAGGCCGTTGTCGTGCGACTTGCGCATCTCCCACGCGGCGGAGCCGGGCATGCCGTGGCCGCCGGCGCGGTAGAGCACGCAGATCGTGCCGTCGCTCATGGCCGAGGCCATGGGATAGGTGATGTCGGTGTCGAACGCCGGATGGATCCAGTCGGAGATGTCTTCGGGATGCTTGCTGCGGGCGTAGACCTGCTCGGAGGTGTGGCGGGGACCGTGGCTGCCGTACCAGACGTGGATGTAGCCCTCGTTGTCGACGACCAGACTCGGGTTGCCGTGCATGTCGTCCAGCGAGAGCTGATTCACCCCGACCTGCACGGGGCCCTGCCACTGACCGGTCTCGTGATCGACGGACCAGACATACGGCTCATCGTCGTCGGCGGCCGAGAGGGCGATGTAGGTTTTGCCGTGGAAACTTTGCAGGTGGACGTGTTTGCCGTAGTTGTTGCCGTACACCACGTCGGTGAACGGCGGGAGCGCTTCGTCGCGTGCATGGTCGGCGGGGGCGGCCCGCGCTGCGCCTTCGCCTTCGGTCGGGCCGCTTGCGCATCCGAGCAGCGCGAGCGGTGCGAGAATCATGGCGATGATCCAGGCGAATCGGGGCAATGGTCGGTTCATGGCGTGTCACTTTCGCAAAGGTTGATCGCGGCGAACATCGCGGGCGAGTGATGAGATGATATCACACCGTGATTTGGAAGTGGGCGATGGCTCGCACGTGGTGCATCGATCCCGCACGGCCGGTGGTGGCAACGTTGCCGCCTGCGTCGTGCTCCTCAATCCGCTCATCCAGGTGCGCCTTGAGCATCCACGGTTGCTGATGGCCCACGATCTTGCGGAAATTTTTGGCCGTCGCCCGGAACGCCGAGGCGGCCCGGCGCGGGGCCATCTGGCCGTTCTGCCCGTTCGTCACACGAAGGGACTTCTGCGGCACGCCCGACTGGGATGAATCGATCAGGTTCGTCGATTTCAGGCATCGGGGGAGGCGATCGGCCGATGTGCCGGTTCACCGGTCCGCACCATGAGCGCGGACGCGGGCAGCGCTGTTGCGGTGTTCCAAAGCGTCGGGCAATGAGCGGAGCGGTTTGCGCAGCGGCGCTGCACCGGCGGGTTTGCTCGTCATAAACCCAATCCCTAGTATCTGCCGCTGACCCGCCCGTGAGCGATCCACGATGACCACCGCGACAATCACCATCCTGACTCGGCCCGCCGGCGCGGCGGTGGTGCTGCGGCACTGGCTGGCGATCTACGCGGAGCTGACCAAGGCGCGGCTGAGCTTTTTCGTGGTGATCACCGCGGTGGTCGGCTATGTCATGGCCGCCGGGGCCCGGTTCGACTGGCTCACGCTCACCTGGGTGGGCCTGGGCGTGGCGCTGGCCGCGGGGTCGGCCAACGCGCTTAACCAGTGGCTGGAGGTCGAGCGGGATCGGCTGATGCCGCGGACCGCGGATCGGCCCCTGCCGGCCGGGCGGATCACGCCGGGCCATGCGATGGTCTTCGCGATCGTCTGCGGCGTCGCGGGCGTGGGGCTGCTGGCGGTCGGGGTGAACCTGCCGGCCGCGGGCCTGGCGCTGGCCACGATTGTGTTGTATGTCGGCGCGTACACGCCGCTGAAGGTCAGAACGACGCTGAACACGCTCGTCGGCGCGGTGGTCGGCGCGGTGCCGCCGATGATCGGCTGGGCCGGGGCCAGCGGCGGGCTCGAGGCCGGGGCGTGGGTGCTGGGCGCGATCCTGTTCGCCTGGCAGATGCCCCACTTCCTGGCTCTGGCGTGGATGTATCGCCAGCAGTACGAGCGGGGCGGGTATCGGATGCTGCCGAGCGTCGATGCCGACGGGCGGCTGACGGCGATGACGGTCGTGCTGTACTGCCTGACGCTGCTGGCGGTAACGCTGGCCGCGGCGTTGGTCGGGCTGTCGGGCGGGGTCTACGCCGCGGGCGCGGCGGGGCTGGGGCTGTGGATGCTGCACCTGTCGCTGCGGCTTCGCCGGCACCGCACCGTGGCCGCGGCGAGGAAGCTGTTCCTGGCCAGCGTGATCTACCTGCCGCTGCTGATGGGCCTGATGGTGATCGATCGCCAGCCCAAGGCCGAGCCCCCGCCCACGCATCAGCTTCAGCAACTGCCAACCGCCGCCCCCGACGGTCTGCCGGCGGCCAGCATGAAATGAATGCCATGGCCACCCCCGCCGACACCACACCGGCCACGGGCGATTCGGACGGCTCGCCCAGGACCACCCAGCGATTCGACCCGCGCGGCAAGCGATCGTTTCTGATCTTCGCCGCGGTCGCCTGCCTGATCTTCATCGTCGGTTTCGCGCTGCAGTACCGAAACTTCACCAGGATGCAGGCGCAGACGCTGGGCGATGGCGAGCACATCGAAAGCTACGGCTACGACCTGTCGAAACTCGCGATCAACCGCGACCTGCTGGTCGCCTCGGGCCTGCCCAAAGACGGCCGGCTCGTGGTGGACAACCCGCGCACCTGGACGGTCGCGGACATCGACCGGATGAACGAGCAGCGCAGCGGCGCGTGGACCAAGGCGATGGCCGGGCGGGAGATGGTCATCGGCGTGGCGCTCAACGGCGAGACGCGGGCGTACCCGATCCGCTACATGAACTGGCACGAGATCATCAACGACACGCTCGGCGGCGAGCCGATCGCGGTGACGTTCAGCCCGATCAGCCGCACCGCCGCGGTGTTGGGCCGGCGGCGCGGCGGCGAGGCATTCAAGCTCGGCTACAGCGGCCTGCTGTTCAATCAGAACCTGGTGATGTACGACCGGGCGGCGCGGATCGAAGACCAGTCGCTCTGGTCGCAGGCGGGGCTTGTGGCGATCGCCGGGCCGGCCGTGGGCCAGCGCCTCACGCCGCTGCCGATGACGCTCACGCGGTGGGAAGACTGGGCCGCGACGCACCCGGACACGACGGTGATGCAGGGCGTGGACGCGACGAAGAAGCTGTACAAGCACGCGCCCTACATGAAGGACTTCCGCGAGGGCGTGCCGATCTGCCCGGTGCGGCCGCTGCCGTCGGACGATCACCCCGCGGGCCTGGCGCTGTCGGCGATGGTCGCGGCCTGGCCGGCCCAGGTCGGTGAAGGATGGCGCGTCATGCCCGAGCCGTTCGCCGAAGGCGCGCCGCTGCCCGAAGGCGTGCCGATGATCTATGCCCGCTGGTTCGCCTGGTACGCGCTGCACGGGGATAACACGCAGGTGCTGGCCAACCCCGCGGCGACAAACGCGCAGTAGGCGGGGTTCGATCACCACGAAGGTCACCAGGACGCGAAGTCCACAAAGGGAAGATCAAATCTTTTCTTTGCGTGCTTCGTGGCCGGTGCGGGTGCCATCTATGAGCAAGCCTCTTTTGTCAAGTGGCAGGACGCAGGATCGT
>CAZUHK010000248.1:0-3484 GCA_964620345.1 uncultured Planctomycetaceae bacterium | reverse complement strand
CGACATTGCTCGCCCTGCGTCGCCGCCGGACGACCCGAGGCCTGCTCCTGGCTGTCATCACCGTCGGCCTGCTGATGCGACTGGCGCAGCTCGGGGCGGTGCCGATCCTCGAGGACGATTTCTACCGCTACCTGTGGGATGGCGCGGTCACGGCCCACGGTCACAACCCGTATGCTCATTCGCCCGAGCAGGTGCGGCACAGCGCCGCGGACATTCCCGACGATCTGCTGCGCCTTGCCGGTGAATCCGGTGTGGTGGTCGATCGCGTCAATCATCCGTGGTTGCGGACGATCTACCCGCCCACCGCACAGGCCGCTTTCGCCGCGGGCTACTGGATCAGCCCTTTCGATATCCGGGGCCTGCGCCTGGTCTGGCTGGGGCTGGACCTGGCCGTTCTGTGCCTGCTGCTGTTCCTGTTGCGAGGCAGTTCATCGGTGAGCTTCGGCCTAGCCATCTACTGGCTTAATCCATTGCTGATCAAGGAAGTGTTCAACGCCGGGCACATGGAACTGGTCCTGGTCGTGGGGTTGTTCGCGGCGCTGTGGGCGGTGCGTTGGCGGTTGCACAAGACCGGCGGGCTTGTGCTTGGGCTGGCCGCGGGCGCGAAGCTCTGGCCGGTGCTCTGGCTACCAATGCTGCTGCGTCATGGCTGGACAACCTGGCGACGTGGCGTCGGTGTGGCGGTCGCCTTCGCCATTCCCGCCGCCGTGCTGGCCCTGCCGATCCTGCTGGGTCGGCTCGATTCGGCCAGCGGCTTCACCGCCTACGCCCAGCGCTGGCAGATGAACGACTCGGCTTACCTGCTCGTTCACGAGGCGGCGAAGCTGCTCTCGCCGACTCACGCGCAATTGCTTGCAAGACTGACCATCGCCGCTGTCGTGCTGGGCGTGCTGGCGCTGTGCCTTCGCAGATGCCGCCCCACCTTCGAAGGCCTTGTCGATGGTGCGATCATCATCACCGCGACGCTATTCCTGCTCAGCCCCACGCAGTTCCCCTGGTATTATCTGTGGGTTCTGCCGCTGTTGACACTGCGCCCGATGTGGTCGCTGCTGGGGCTGACCGTGACGTTGCCGCTGTATTACATTCGCTTCCCGTTGGACGCCATGGGCCACGCGGCCTGGTTCGACTACGGCATCGTGTGGCTCGAGTTCGTGCCCGTCTGGTTGCTGCTCGCATGGGAACTGCGGCGAGCCAAACGGACTATGTCCTATCGCTCAACCCCGGAGACGCCATCGTGCATCGCGCCCAGCGCATAGCCCTGGTCATCCCCGCCCTCAACGAGGCCCAGGCGATCGGCGGCGTCATCGCATCGCTGCCGGACTGGCTCGACGAGATCGTGGTCGTCGATAACGGCTCAACCGATCGCACCGCAACCATCGCGGCGGATCATGGCGCAGCCGTGGTGCACGAACCGCGCCGTGGCTATGGCGCGGCCTGCCTGGCCGGGCTGACCCATCTGGCGTCCGGCCACCGACCCCACATCGTCGCGTTCATGGATGCCGACCGCAGTGACGACCCGGGCGACCTGCCCGCCCTGCTGGAGCCGATCGTCGCGGGTTCGGCCGACATGGTCATCGGCTCGCGCGCGCTCGGTCATGCCGACCCTGGTTCACTCACCCTGCCTCAACGGTTCGGCAATGCGCTGGCGACGGGCCTGCTGCGGCGACTGTGGGGCGTGCGATACACCGACCTTGGGCCATTTCGGGCGATCCGGTTCGATCACCTGGCCCGGCTTCAAATGGATGACCTGGGCTACGGCTGGACCGTGCAGATGCAGGCCCGCGCTGCGGCGGCCGGCTATCGCATGACCGAGGTGCCGGTGTCCTACCGTCGGCGCATCGGGAAGTCGAAGATTTCCGGCACGGTTCGCGGCGTCGTCGGCGCAGGCACGAAGATACTCAGCACCATCGCGCGTGAACGGCTGCTTCGGCCATTGCGCGGCACCGAGCACAACCGAATCATCGTCTTCTCCCGCCTGCCGCAGCCGGGCAACACCAAGACACGCATGATCCCCGCGCTTGGCCCCGAAGGCGCAGCCGACCTTCAGCGTCAGATGACCCGGCGCACGCTCGCCACCGTCGACCGCGCCGCGGCGTCGATCGAATGCGAATCCGAGATTCGCCACACAGGTGGCACGAGCGAACAGATGGCCGAAGTGTTCGGTTCGAGCCGTCCATACATCCCCCAAGGCGAAGGCGATCTCGGTCAAAGACTGCAACGGGCGTTCACGGATGCCTTCACCAACGGCATGCACCGAGCGGTCTGCATTGGCAGCGACTGTCCATCAATCAGCCATGACCTGCTAGGTGAAGCCCTTCGCCGCCTTGCCGACCACGACCTGGTCATCGGCCCGGCTACCGACGGCGGGTATTACCTCATCGGGATGAACCAGCCGCATCCCGATCTGTTCGTCGGCATCGATTGGGGAACTCAGAGCGTCCTGGCCCAGACGCTGGCCCGCGCCGAGTCCCTTGGCCTGCGCGTCTACCCGCTCGCTGAACTGCCCGATGTGGATGAACCGGCCGACCTTGAACACTGGCAACAGATCAGCGCGGGCGGCGACGCCGAACCGAAGCCGTGGCTGAGCGTCATTATCCCCACCCTCAACGAAGAAACATCCATCGTTGGCGCGATTCGCTCCGCCCGCCAGTGCCCGGGCGTTCAGATCATCGTTGCCGACGGCGGCAGCACCGATGCCACCCTGCAACAGGCCCGCGATCATGGCGCGAGGATCATCCAAGGCGAGCCGGGCCGCGGTCGGCAGCTTGCCTGCGGGGCCGATCAGGCCAAGGGCGACGTGCTGCTGTTCCTCCACGCCGACACGCGCCTGCCCTTCGGCTACGCCAGCGAAATCCACCGCACGCTCAGCCAGCCCAACGCGGTCGCCGGCGCATTCCGCATGGCGTTTGACCAGGTAAACACCCCGCTGCGGCTCGTCGAATGGGGCACGGCTCTGCGATCCAAATGGCGGCAGATGCCCTACGGCGACCAGGCGATCTACCTGCGCCAAAGCACCTACCAACGTCTCGGCGGGTTCCGACCCTTGGTTGCCATGGAGGATTTCGATCTGGTCTGGCGTCTGCGCCGACTCGGTCGTGTCCGTGTCAGCCGCCTGTCCGCCGTCACGTCCGCCCGCAAGTACACGACACACGGCCCGTGGCGAACCGTCCTGCTGCACCAATGGATGATCTGGTCCTGGCTGTGGCGATCCAGCCGAAGACCGACTGGGGCCGCCGACGAACCGGTCGGAGCACCTGTTCCATCGGCCACGCGCAGATGAGCGGCCGTGTCGCTCGTCAAGTTGTTGCTGCCCCGGTGGGCGACCGACGAGAAGAGGGGCCTGACGTAAACAGGCCCCATCGGGGACGCGGCATTCGGTTCGTGTCGAGACGCAGCTTCGGCTTGCTCTGTGGTGGATAATCCGGGTTAGCCGAATCTCATGGTTGCCCGTCGCCTCAGCCCCCAAACCACGCCCACCCCACGC
>CAZUHK010000247.1:0-3488 GCA_964620345.1 uncultured Planctomycetaceae bacterium | reverse complement strand
AGCCAGGGATCTCTCGTCGTCAAGAATCAAGATGGACAGACCGCTCATCGCTTTCCTTTCTCCGCCCTTCCCCGGGAGACCGCGGTAGGGGCATACGGAATGCCGACCCACGCGCTCGTCCCCACCGAAAGCTGGGATTCTATTCTGAGCGCACCACCCATCCGCTCGAGAAGCCCGTAACAAATGGAAAGACCGAGCCCGGTACCCTCTTTCGGTCCCTTAGTCGTAAAAAACGGCTCCATTACGCGTTCGAGATGACCTTGCGCTATTCCAATTCCATTGTCCTGAATGAGGATTTCGGACCCCGATCGGCCGGCCCCGACGCTTACCGTTATGCGCGGCGCATCGGAACAACCCCGGGCGGCGGCCGCCTTGACGGCGTCTCGAGCGTTCGACAGAAGATTCAGTATTACTTGCTCGAGTTCGTATGGATTCCCTTGCGCTTTGGGATCGCCGTCGGCGTAACAGGTTTCGAGGGAGATGCCGTGAACTCGGTACTGCGTCTCCACGAGGGAAAGCGCATTCCGTACCGCTTCGTTCACGCTAAAGAGCTCCGTGAACTCCTGGGCTTGCTCTCGGGAGAAGACACGCACGTGGTCGATTATGCGTTGGATTCGCCCGATGCTCTCCTCAATCTTCGGCTGCTTTTCGCGCAAGATTCGTTCCGTATCCGGATTTCTCGATACTCCGGACACGAGGTTTTCGAAGGCGAAGGCGAGCGTGTTCAGCGGCTGGTTGATCTCGTGCGCCATACCGGCCGCCAATTCGCCGATGGCGGCAAGCTTCGCGTGGTGATACACCAGCTGCTCTTGCCGCTCTCTCTTCCGAACTTCCTCGACAACGCGCGACTCGAGAGTGGCGTTCAGCGTCCTCAGCTCCTCCTCTATCGTCATCTTCTCGGTTACGTCCCAGGCGATCATGACGATGTTACACACCGCCCCGTCGTTTCGGACGACCGGCACCGCCGCATACTCCCAGCACGCCCCCCTTTCTTTACCCTCCTTCGAAAACCAGAAGGTAGCCCGTTCGATGTGCTTGCTTTGCATGGCGGCGCTCAGAATGCCCTCTTCGCAGGCGAGAAAGGTCGAGGAGCTGTAGTCCTTCCGGCAGTTCTTCCCCACCAGGTCCGGGCGAATTTGCAGAGCGGCATGGTTGGCCCAGAGTACGTTCAGCTCTCGATCCACGTAATACAGCATCCCCGGAAAGCCTTCGAGAATTGCCTGCCTCTGATATCCCGCCGCCCGGAGCGATTCCAGCATCCGGTTTATCTCGAAGATAACGTCCCGGAAATCCTGCGACGAGAGCTCAACGTCACCCCGATAGTCGAGATTTCCCTCTGCTATGCGATCGGCAATATGACGAGTCTGAGAGACTATCTGCGAGAGGGGCGTAAGCAGCCTCCCGAGCAGCAACCAGGCAACCCCCGGCACCGCTACCATCGCGAGAAGGCCGAGCATCGACAGCTGGTAGCGCATGGATCGGAGCCCGGACTCGATAATACTACGGTCCGAAACGACCTTCAGAAAAGCAACGGTCCTCCCGGAATAATCGTCTAGGGGGAGAACAAGCACGCGCTCCCGGAGGGAACAAGAGTTCGTGGCGAAATAGGCGTGTTCGAGTAACCTTTCCCTGTCTTCGTTCGAGAGGGGACACGGGTCCTCGGCGGCCGTTCCCGAAAGGCGTGTCTCTCTTCCGGCGTCGAAGAGGTAAAGAAAATAGTCGCCGGACTTTCCTTCTTGAAATCTCTTAAGTGCCGCCTCGTCGAAGGCAAGACCAAACTCCGCCGTCCCAACGGGTACACCCTCGTGTCGAATGGGCATGACTACCCGGTGGCTCAGGCCGTGGACCCCCAACTCCAGACCACGAACCGTCCGTACTTGCTCCTGGGCGATTCCGACCATTTCTCGAATCTCGGACAAATCGTCGCCGAACTGCTCCGGAGCATGCAGCCGCAAGAAGGAGGTCGCGTCGGGAAGGTGAATGTGAAACCGAGATACAAAGCCGCGTGTCGACTCGAAGACGGGCAGGAGGTGCGACAAAAGCGCATCCCGATCTCGCCGGGCAAGGTGCTCCTGCACCAACCGGTCCTGAACCACGACACGCAGAGCCGGCTCCGCCGCCGCCAAGCGGTCCTCCATGATTCCCCGAATGGCGCGGACGACCTCCTCATCCGTGGCCTCCTCCTGGGAGCGAATCAGCTCTCCGGTACGGCCTAAAGCGAGGACAAACAGTAGAGAAACTGCCACAACGATGCTTAGCGTCACAACCAGCGCAAGCTGAGTCTGAATATTGTACCCGCGCATCTTCTCTTGCACATTCGCACACCCATAGAAGCTTTGCAACTTCGAACGGGAACCCATACGCTCTTTCCGAGTGGACGTGCTTCTACACACACAGGACGGCGTGGAAATCGAAGCCGGCAAATTTTAATAATAGGAAAAGTTATCCGCGAGCGCAACCGGAAAACGGCCGGTAAGCGGAAGATTCGACGAAATCACGACGAGAATCGCGGTTCGCGGTGCGCTGGCGGCGTACTTGCTGCCTACTCGACTACGCAAACGCATGAAACGGACAGATCAGGGATGTTGCAGAAACGATTGTGGTGGGAGACGGACACACTTATCCCGAGGAGCGAGGCCGAGAAAGCTGTCAGTTGAGTTGATCGGGATTAAATCCGGGTGGGGAACGCCCGATCTTGACCAGATGTCGGAGGATACGCTTCAGTTCGTCGGGATCCTCGATGACGGCGATCACCTTCATGTCCGCACCGCACTTTGGGCACACAAACGGATCGACCTCATAGACCTTCGCAAGCAGTCGCGCCCATGCACGTTTGCGCGCATCGACGTTGACTTCCTCGCCGTCATCCGACAGTGGCGCATAGCCAAGGTTCTCCGCGGCTACGCCGCGTTGGTGGGTAGCGCTCCACCCCTCAGGCGCCCGCTCCGCAACCCACGGCATTGCCTCCCAGCGCCCTTTTGTGCGGGAGGCATAGAGCCCGTAGCGCCGGATGAGCTGCAAGCCTTTCGGCGGAATGTGTTGAGTGAGCTCGGCGAGAAAGTCTAAGGCATCGAACAGATGGACGTTCTGCCTAAAATACTCTGAGTACTTGGTGTGAAACAGGACCTTCCCCTTAAATGGCTCATAGCGGATCTTCTTCAGCGAGATCGGCGGCCGTGCTATGTACTCCGCCAGGCTTTCCTGGGAGGACTCGTCGAGTATGCGTACGCTGTTGTCGATACTGAAACCGGAGTGTCTCCAGGATAGAAGGTTTCGGGCAAAGTCTTCGTTCAGGAGTCCGCGGCCCACCAGGAGCTTGATCACCCAACGCCGGAATACCTCGACCATCGACTGGAGCCCAGAGAACGGGATGAAAAAGAACGTACCCTCCTCATCGAAACCGCCCTCGAGAACAATCGCGTGAAAGTGAGGATTCCAACAGAGACAACCGTAATACCATGGATTTGGAAGTCGAGGTGTTCTACCCG
>CAZUHK010000246.1:0-3496 GCA_964620345.1 uncultured Planctomycetaceae bacterium | reverse complement strand
GGCTCAAGGCCGCGGCGCGGGTCGTCGACGACGGTCGGCTGGGCGACTTCGTCGCCCAGCGCTACGGCTCGTGGGATTCGGACCTGGGCAAACGGATCGAGTCCGGCGACGTGGGTCTGGCCGACCTCGAAAAGCTGGCCCACGAGAAGAACCTCACGCAGGTCGCCAGCGGCCGTCAGGAATACCTGGAGAACGTGTTGAACGAGCTGCTGTGATGAAGATGCTCGTCATCGGCGGCAGCGGATTCGTTTCGGGGGCGATGGTGCGTGATGCGCTGGCGGCGGGGCATGAGGTGTGGGGGCTGTCGCGTGGCAACAAGCCGGTGCCGGCCGGGGCGACGGCGATCACGGCGGATCGGCACGACGCGGCGGCGTTCGCAAAGGCAGTGGCGGACGCGGGCGTGACGTGGGAGCTGGTGATCGACTGCATCGGCTTCAACGCGGACGATGCGCGACAGGATATGCAGGTGTTCGCAGGCCGAACAAAGCACCTGGCGTTCATCTCGACCGACTGCGTGATCAGCGGCGAGCGGCGACCGTGGCGGGTGGATGAGACCTACGAGCACTTCACCTCATCACCCTACGGCGCAAACAAGCGTGCGGCCGAGCAGGCGCTGATCGACGCGGGGACCGATCGCCTGCCATGGACGGTGCTGCGGCCCGGGCACATCTACGGCCCCGGCTCACAACTGGGCTGCCTGCCGCTGCACGGGCGCGACCCGAAGCTCATCGACAGACTCCGCGCCGGCGAACCGCTGAAGCTGATCGGCGGCGGGCACCTGCTGCAGCAGCCGATCTGTGTACACGACCTCACGGCGATGGCGCTGGGCTGTGCCGACAATGAGCGGGCGGTGGGTGAGATTTATATGGCGCCGGGTGCGGACGTGATCGCCTCGTGGGTGTACTACCGGATCATCGCCGATGTGCTCGGCGTGGAGTTGAGGATCGAAGAAACATCAATCAGCGGATTCCTCGAGGCGAATCCGACGATGGACGGTTTCACGTGCCACCGGGCGTACGACGATTCGAAGGCGCGGTCGCACGGGCTTTCGATGCCCGCCACCCCGCTGGCCGAGGGGTTGCAGAAACACGTCGAATGGATGTTGTCGCAAGCGTGAAGGTGCGGCGTCTCTACGAAGCGACGCGGTTGGACCGCGTTGCGGCTACGAAGCGACGCGGTTGCACCGCGTTGCGGCGGGCGCTGCTGGGCGGCGGGACGTTGTCGCACGTGCCGCCGCCGATGGCGCGTGGCCTGCAACGCGACAAGGTCGCGTCGCTTCGTAGGGCACGCCGCCGCGGCCGTGGCGTGATGGCTACATCCGTTCGATCACCGCGTCGGCGAACTGTTGGGTGCCCAGGTCGCCGCCGAGGTCGGCGGTCTTGCGGCCGTCGGCCAGCGCCTGGTTGTAGGCGTGCTTGATGCGGTCGGCCGCGGCGGTGCACCGCTGATCTCCACGGGTTTCGGCGAGGTGGTTGAGCATCATCACCGCGCTCATCAGCAGGGCCATGGGGTTGGCGACGCCCTTGCCGGCGATGTCCGGCGCCGAGCCGTGGACGGCTTCGAACACGGCCTGATCGTCGCCGATGTTGGCCCCGGGCACCACGCCAAGGCCGCCGATCAGCCCCGCGCACAGGTCGCTGACGATGTCGCCGTAGAGGTTCTCGCACAGCAGCACATCGAAGCGTGTGGGATCCTGCACGATGCGCATGCACGCGGCGTCGATGATCTGCGAATCGTGCTCGACATCGGCGAACTGCTCGCGGTGCACCCGCTCGGCGGCGTTGAGGAACAGGCCGTCGGTGAGCTTCATGATGTTGGCCTTGTGCAGCACGGTGACGCGATGGCGGTCGCGCTGCCGGGCGTAGTCGAAGGCGAAGCGGGCGATGCGATCGCAGGCGCCGGTGGTGGCGACCTTCATGCTGGTGACCACACCGGCGGTGACTTCGAGCTCGGCGCCGCTGTAGAGGCCCTCGGTGTTTTCACGGATAACGACGATGTCGACGTTTTCGTAGCGGGTTGGCACGCCTTGAAGGTTTCGCACGGGGCGGACCGCGGCATAGAGTTTCAGCGCCTTGCGCAGGCCGACGTTGACGGAGGTGAATCCCTTGCCGACGGGGGTGGTGCAGGGGCCTTTGAGGGCGACGCCGTGCTGTCGGATGGCGTCGAGCGTTTGGGCCGGCAGCACGTCCAACCCGTCGCTGAGAGCCGCGACGCCGGCGGAAAACTCGTGCCATCTCAGCGGCGCTTCGGCCGCGTCGAGCACGCGGCGGACCGCGCCGGCCACTTCGGGGCCGATGCCGTCGCCGGGGATAAGCACTACATCGTGTGTCGTCATCGCTGCACCTTCGTCAAAGAAAATCCGTGGGCGGCGAATGGTAGCAGATACGACGGCCTTACCCGCGGACCTCCCGTCGCAGGTCGATCAGGTCTTTCATCGTGCGATACAGCTCGCCGCGGTGGTTCTGCGTGCCGAACGTCTCGTGCAGTTCGCTGTAGAGGCGGTAGAGCCGGGCGTAGGTTTCGACCGCGGGCTTGTGCGGGCGATAGACCTTGTCCCGGGTGCCGGTCATGTGCTTCTGCGCCTCTTCGACTTTACGGTAGGCCCCGCCGACGACCGCGCCGTAGATCGCCGCGCCCAGGGCGCACGTTTGGGCCGAGCGGCTGGTCTTCATCGGGCGATTGGTCACGTCGGCGTAGATCTGCATCAGCAGGGGATTCTTCTCGGCGATGCCGCCGCAATTGACCACTTCCCTGACCTTGACGCCGTACGCTTCGAACCGCTTGATGATCGTCAGCGCGCCGAACGCGGTGGCCTCGATCAGCGCGCGGTAAATCTCCGCGGCGGTGGTGCGCAAGGTCTGGCCGATCAGCAGGCCGGTCAGCCTCGGATCGACCAGCACGGTGCGGTTGCCGTTGTTCCAGTCCAGCGCCAGCAGGCCCGACTCGCCGGGCTTGAGCTTGTCGGCCTCGGCGGTGAGCTGTTCGTGCGGGCTCTTGCGGCCCTTGCGGTATTCGGGCGGGGTGAGGTGGTTGACGAACCAGTTGAAGATATCGCCCACGGCCGATTGGCCGGCTTCCAGGCCGTAGTGGTCGGGCAGGATCGAGCCGGGCACGATGCCGCAGAGGCCGGGGATGTCAGCCAGTTCGTTCGACAGCGGCGCGACCATCATGTCGCAGGTGCTGGTGCCGATGATCTTGACCAGCGTGCCGGGCTTGATGCCGGCACCGACGGCGCCGGCATGGGCGTCCATCAGGCCCGTGGCGACGGGCACGCCTTCGGGCAGGCCGACCTTCTTCTGAAGGCCGACAGAAAGTTTCACTGCCATAGGTTGTCTCCTCTGGTTCAAGAAACGAAACGGGCCGCCAATGCTTGTTGCACCAGCGGCCCTTGATGGATTGGTTGTGTGAGATCGTCGCTAGGCGACATCCTGAAGTTGCCGCAGGCTGGCCAACGTGTTCTCCACCAGTCGCGACTGCTTCTTGCGTTTGCGGAGCA
>CAZUHK010000245.1:0-3513 GCA_964620345.1 uncultured Planctomycetaceae bacterium | reverse complement strand
TACACCTATCTCACTCGCCCAAGAACCACTTACCGCTTATGTTGATGGCGTTCGTCACCGAAACCGTTGAACGCACCCAGTATCGTGAGGTCACCACCACGCCGACCGAAGATGGCGGCGTCCATACCATCACCATCACGGGCAACGATGGCCAAACCTACCAGCGCCAAACCGCCGTCAGTGAATCGGAAGATGGCTACACCCGCGACACGACCCGGACCGGCCCGCAAGGGGAATCCACCACCACCAGCATCCAGTCTAATCGCACCGATGACGGCTTCACCCGGGATGCCAGCGTCACCGGTCCCGACGGCCAAATCGCCACGCACTCCGCTGAAGGGACCCGTAACGAAGACGGATACACCCACGATGTGATCCGCACCGGCCCCGATGGCCAGACCGTAACCCGTTCCGCTGAAGGGATGCGTACCGAGGACGGGTATACCCGTTCCCGCCAACACACGGGGCCGGATGGTCAAACGGTCGCGAAGGATGTCGATGTGACCCAGACCGAAGATGGCTACGTGCGTGATGTCACCCGCACCGGAGCCGACGGCCGCACCGCCACCAGGACCACCACGGGTACCCAGACCGAAGACGGCTACACCCGCGACGTCCACCGCGTCGGCCCCGAAGGTTACGAGCAAGGCCGATCTGCTCACTGGCAACGCAACGACGAAGGCGGCACCGACCGCACGCTCACCCGCTACCGCTCAGAGCTCGACGAGCAAGAGAAGGCTGCCCGTCAGCAGCGCCAACGTGAACTGCGCGAGCAACGCAGCAGCCGCATGAGCGAACGCCGGAACCAGCGCCGCAGCCGCTGAGCCCACCAACACAATCCAACAACCCTAGGTGGCGCGTCTGCATGACGGCCACCTTTTTAATTTGTCTTGATCATTGCGCTGTTCAAACCATTTCGGACCTCTGAATCACCCTCCCAAGCCCGCCGATGCGCAGCGCAGCTTCGGCGGGATATCCGGCGGGTGATTCAGATGTCCCATTTGATATGACAAGGCATCGGCGCTGAACTGTTGGGCATGAGCACGGATGGCCTGATGTTCGATGCCGGCATGATGGTCCTGGCCCACGCCATCCGGTGTCCGCCGGACCACCCGCCGTGCAAGATGGTGTCAACAGAGCAACTGAAAATCTTTCGCGGGCCGCGTCCCCACCGTCGCGCAGGGGACCAACTGTTCTTGAAACCGGATAACAGATTTGTTTACCGAGGCCCCCTTACAAAGTGAGTCGTTACGATGCAGCCAACCCTCCACCGCGTTCGTTGTTCCTGTGCCGCCGTTGTACTGGCGATGTTCTTCGGCATGCCATCCGTGGCATTTGCCCAAGCACCTTTCCCGACCGGGGCGAACTCGCTGTTTGCCGGGCACAGCTTCTTCGTCCCGATCTCGGCCAAGTTCAACCAGTTGGCGACGGACTATGGCTATGTGGATCACGAGTTCAACTCCGTCTTTTCATCGGGTGCATCAGGTGCACCGGGGGCGCTTTGGAATGATCAGAAGGACAAGGAAGCGGTCGAGAGTGTGTTGATGGGCGGCGACGTCGAACTCTTCGCCCTCACGACCGCCATCGGCCCGGGCGGGGTGACCGTTGGAAGCGACGTCGACGATTACGCGCGGTGGTTCGACCTGGCGCTGGGCTACAACCCCGACACGCAGTTTATGATCGGCGTGCCCTGGGTGATCGGCGGGCCAAATATCGGCGGCGCAGCCGAGTTCGCGGCGGCGAACGCGACCGCGGCGGCGGCGCAGTGGGAGACCGTCCAGGCGCTCCGGGCGGCCTACCCCGAGGCGACGATCCACTACATCGACTACAGCTTGGTCGGCTCGATCCTGTACGAGATGTATGAGAACGGCGAAATACCCGACGTGACCGGCCTCACGCCCGATCCTCTGAACGGGGTGCCGGCGAGTGAGGCGCTGTTCGCCGACGGCCTCATCGGGCACGGCGGCCCTATGATGGTCGATGTGGCGGCATTGGTGTGGATGGAGCTGCTCTACGGTGCCGACGTCGATTCGTTGACCTTCACGGAGTACGAGACGGACGTCGCCGCCATCGTGAACGAGGTCGTCGCCTACAGCCAGCAGTTTGCCGTGCCCGTGCCCGAGCCGGCATCGCTGGCGCTGCTCGGTGCGGGCGTGCTGGCCGTGTTACGCCGCCGCCGCTGAACCGAATCAGCGCCCACGACGATCGATTGACCTCATAGGAGACACCGGCAATGCGGAAGGCAATGCTCTGGGCGGTATTGGGGCTGATGTTCGCGGCGTGTGATTCGAGTCGGGCTTGGACGGCTGCGGAAGCGCAAGCGGTGGCAAGCGAGCCGGGCGGCGAAAAGTCGGGCGAACGGGTGCTGTTCCGGGACGGAGCGCACTGCCTTTTCATCGGGCACAGCTTCTTCGTGCCGGTGGCCAAGTCGTTCGACCAGATCGCGCGTGAGAACGACTTTCCTCTGCATCAGACCGAGATGGTGTTCGCCAGCGGACCGAAGGGTTCGCCGGGATCGCTGTGGAAGGATGAACGGCGGCGGGAGCGGATCACGGAGAAGCTGGCCACCGGGAAGGTGGACCTGCTGGGCATGACCGCGGGCGGGTCGCGAGACCCCGTCGCGGACTACCGGCGTTGGATCGACCTGGCGCTAAAGCACAACCCCGACACGCGATTCTTCATTGGTGTGCCGTGGACGCCGCGCGGGCCGAAGGTCAAGACGGACAAGTTTGACCAGATGGTCACGACGGCCGGCGAACGGGTCTTCAAAGCAGTGACCGAGCTGCGCAAGGCCTACCCGGATACGACGATCTACTTCCTGAACTACGGCAAGACGGCATCGCTGATGAAGGCGGATTTCGACGCGGGCGAGTTGGACAATGTGGACAAGCTGGTGGGCCGGGGCGACAACGCGTTGTTCCGTGATGGCGCGATCGGCCACGCCGGGCCGATGATGCTTGACTTGTCGGCACTGACCTGGCTGAACCTGATCTACGGGGCGGACATCGGCGGGCTGGAGCGGACCGACTACGACGAGGCGGACGTCCGGCGGATCACCGATGAGGTGCTGCGGTACAACGAGCAGTATCGCTGAGCTTTGCCGGGTGGCATGCGGGCGAGAAGACGCTGTGGTGGGTGGCCTCGGCAAGCAGGTGCTACCTTCAAGCGATAGCTTGTGGGTGGCCGAACCAGAGCGGGCGGGTGGCATGGCCGGGTGACTCGTCTTCATGGGAGGCATGGTCAGCGGCGATAGCCGAGGGCCATGACGTTGAGCGCACAACAACTTTCCCGGCCTGATCGTGAGTCGTACGCCCAGCCCGTAGCCATCTGCGGACGGGCTGACCACGCCAGCCGCCGTAGGGTTCGCTGTGCGAACGCAACCCGCGCGCGGTTCGCGTGCCCTTGTCCCGTGCGTTCTTCGCGATCTCGTCGGCTTATGTCGCAATCGGCAACACAGGGCAATTCGTTGCGTTCGCACAGCGAACCCTACGGGGGCAACAGGTTGCGCGGGAC
>CAZUHK010000244.1:0-3570 GCA_964620345.1 uncultured Planctomycetaceae bacterium | reverse complement strand
CTTGAGCACGCGCTGGGCGATCTCCCCGGCCGCCTTCCGCGTGAAGGTCGAAGCGAAAACCTTCTCCACCGCCACGCCCAGCGCGAGCAGGCGGATCAGCCGGCCCGAAAGCTGGTAGGTCTTGCCCGACCCGGCCGAGGCGATCATGGCCTGACGTTCCAGCCGCGTCATGACTCGCCCCCCTCGTCCGCGGCCTGCTCGTCGTCGGCCTCGGCGAACAGCGTCGCGCCCACGATCAGCGCGAACTCATCGAACCACCCGCCGCCGCGCTCCGGGTCGAACTCGAACACGCCCGCGCGCACCACGCGCACGCATTGCTCGGCCGCCTCGCGCGCCGCGGCCAGGTCGTCGTCGCTCCAGTCGCCCAGCGCCTCGGTGTCGAAGTCGGCCGTGTCGCGCGGCAGGCGCAGGTAGCCCAGGTCCGCCGCGTCGATCGCCGCGTCGTCGAGCACGCGCCGGCCCGATTCATCGACCCAGGCCCGCAGCAGCTCGCGGTACAGCGGCAGTTGCAGGTCGGTCCATTGTCCGGCGCGCGGGCCGCTCTTGAGCGGGCCGTGCTGCTGCCGCGGGGTCTTGAGCGCGTCGGTGGTCTTGTAATCCAGCACGGCCCAGCGGTCTTCGGCGGCGTGGTGATCGACGCGATCGATCTTGCCGTGCAGGGCGATCGGCCGGCCGTCGACGACCAGTCGGCCGGCGGGCTGCTCGGCCCGCCGGCCACCGAAGCCCAGCTCGACGCCGACCGTCCGCCACCCCGCCGCGACGCGCGCCGCCTGCCACCGCGCGAAGCACGCCAGCCGTTCGCGCATCTGTTCGATCTGAATCACCACCGCCGGGTGCGGGTGGTCGCCGAACGTGCGCCGCGCCTCGGCGTCGAGCAGGCGCTGCAGCGCGGCGTTCACCGCGTCGGCATCGTCGCTGTGAATCGCATCGTCCCGGCCCAGCGCTTCGAGCACGCGGTGGGCCAGCGAGCCGAACGCCAGGCCGTCCATCTCCGCCGCCCGGTCGTCGATCGCCTCCAGCCGCAGGCATCGGCCCAGCGCGAAGCGATACGGATCGTCGATGATCGCGCGGAAGTCCGTCACGCCCAGCTAGTCCGGCGGCCGGCCGAGCTCGATGCGGCGCTGCGGCGGCAGCTCGAAGGCGCTGGCCTGAGCCGGGGCGAACGGCTCGGGCGGCTGGACCGGCGGCGCCGGCGACGGGTCGCCGCACCATTGCGCCACGCGACGGGCGATCGTCGCCTCGTCCGCCGCGAACAAAAGACGCGACGGCGCGATCGGGTCGCCGTCCGACCCGCGCTGCCCGGCGATCAGGTGAACGTCATCGCGGCAATTGAGCAGCACCGAAAGCGCCCACGCATCGCGGGCATATCGGCGGGCGTTGTCGGTCAGCACGCGGCCGTCGCCGCCGGCCTGATTGATCGCGCGGCGCAGGCCCTCGGGCAAAAACGCATCGGCGGTGACCGCGGCCGGCACGTGCGGCTCGTTGAAGCCGGTCACGATCATCGCCGGCCCATCGTCCAGCGCCAGCTCCAGGTAGCCGAGCATCTCGACCGCCTGCGTCCGCCCGGCCGGCGGCACCGTCGCGCCCTCGAGCAGCCCCAGCACCAGCCGCAGCGCCTGGTCGGCCGGGCAGGTCACGTCCAGCGCTTGGGGCAGCTCGGCCAGCGCCGCGGCGGTCTGGGTGATCCGCTGGGCCGCCTCGATCACCAGCCGATCGGCCGGCGCGTGGCGGTGCAGCGCCCGCCCCCCGTACACGCGGCGCAGCAGATCGACGATCGGCTGGGCCCACCGGCTCAGCGGCCGCCGACCGGTCAGCTCGCCGACCAGCCCCTCGCCATGCACCGCCTGCCAGACGCGCCGCAGACGCTGGGCATTTTGATCGCGGCCAAGCCATTGGGCCGACAGCCGCGCCTGCAAGTGGTCGGCGTGATACCGGTCGGCCCATTGCAGCCAAAGGTCGATGTTTTCGATCGGCTCGCCGTCGGGCATCGCGCCGACCAGCCACCGGCCCACATCCGGGTGTCGCAGCAGCGTCGCGAACGCCTCGAAGCTCCGCGTCTCGATCAGCGCGGCGACCGATTCGATCAGCCGCAGCGGCGCGGTGCGACGCATGGGCGTGCCCTGCGCATCGCGCACCGGCACGCCGTACGCCGGCAGCCAGTGACGCAGCACATCGGTCAACGCCGCGTCGGCCAGGCCGATCGTGATCGCATCCACGCCGTGCCGCCCGCCGTACCCTTCGATCGTGCGCAGCGTCGCGATCGCCTGATCGACCGGCCGATCCACCACCGCGACCCGCCCGTCGCCCAGCGCGATCGGGGCATCGGCCCAGGCGTCGGCGATCACGGCGCCCCACCCGTCGAAGCGCTCGGCCATCGCCCCCGGCGCCGCGACCAGCACACTCACCCGCGCCGCCAGCGGCTCGAGCATCGCGCGAAGCTGCGGCGTCATATCGCTCACCCCCACCAGCACGACCTGCTCGGTGCGCAGCGCCGGACCGGCCGCGATCGCATCTTCGCGGTGGCGCTGCGGGTCGATCAGCCCCGCCCGATCGAGCAGCGCGTGATAGCCATCGGCCAGCTCCGCCAGGGCGCGCCACCGCGCCGCCTCGGCCGGGCCCATCGCCAGCGCGGCGCGGTCGGGCACGTCGGCGAAACCCAGCCGGGCGCCGGCCAGCTCCAGGTGTACGCCGCGGATCAGCCCGGCCAGCGCCGCCCAGCCGGGCAGGTCGTCGGCCGCCGGGGGCTGGGGGACGATGCGCCGCTGCACCGGCGCGGGCAGCTCGCGCAGGGCGGTCATCCACCCGAGCATCTGCTGGGCGTCGCCGGCGACGCGCCGGCCGCGCGGCGCCGGCCCGGCCAGCAGCTCGGCCAGGCCCTCGGGCGTGCGGGTGTCCGGGGGCACGAGGTCCAGCCCGTCGGCCGCGGCGCGGTCGACCAGCAATTCGATCAGCCGCCGCCCCGCCCGGCCGCCGGGCGTGACCGCAACGGTGTCGGCCAGATCGAGCCGACCGTCGGCGGCGCGCGGCGTGACCAGCCGGTCCACCGCGCGCCGCAGCGGCGGTGCGTCCCATCCCAGGAATTCAAGCGCGGGCGGCATGGTGAGCATTGTAATGACCACGGCCGGCGCCGGGCGGAGCCGCCGCGCTTCGATTATGCTCACGCCCATGGCCAAGCGAGCGACGACGTACGCCGATGCGGGCGTGAACATCGAAGCCGGCGACCGGATGGTCGAGCAGATCGGCCGGCACATGCGCCGAACCTATTCGCCGCGCGTGCTGGGCAGGCACGGCGGGTTCGCCGGCATGTTCCGCCTGGATTACAACGAAAAGCTGTTCAAGCGCAACTACCGCGACCCGGTGCTGGTCGCCTGCACCGACGGCGTGGGCACCAAGGTGCTGCTGGCCTGCGACATGAACGTGCACGACACGGTCGGCATCGACCTGGTCGCGATGAGCGTGAACGACATGATCGTCCAGGGCGCCGAGCCGCTGTTCTTCCTGGACTACATCGGCACCAGCAAGCTCGACCCGGACTGGATGGCGAGCATCGTCAAGGGCGTGGCCGACGAC
>CAZUHK010000243.1:0-3584 GCA_964620345.1 uncultured Planctomycetaceae bacterium | reverse complement strand
TGATGCCGTCCGCACGCCCGCACACCTTGCCGCTAAAGCGGACAAGGCGTGGCACGCACGACGGGTCGCCGAAAGATACTCTGAGTTGGTGGCGTTCCTTCATGAGACCATTTTCGCTGCTTCCCCTTCTCCGCTTATGATCACACCAAACATCCTGTACATCCATTCTCACGATACCGGGCGGTATATTCAGCCATACGGCTACCGGTTCGACACGCCGCACATGCAGCGGTTGGCCGAGGAGGGCGTGCTGTTCCGGCAGTGCCACTGCGCAAGCCCGGCCTGCTCCCCGAGCCGAGCGAGTCTGGTGACCGGAACCTATCCGCACCAGAACGGCATGTTTGGCCTGTCCCACATCGGGTGGCGGTTGAACGATTACGGTGAGCATCTTCTGCATACGCTGCGCGCCCACGGCTACTACAGTGTGCTGTCGGGCATTCAACACATCCACAGCCATGATGGCACGCCGGAAATCGGATACGACCAGTGGCTGAATCCCGAGGGGCCGGCCCCGCATATCGCGGCTGCGCAGTGGCTGGACCAGCGCGATTCCGACCAGCCGTTCTTCATGTCGGTCGGATTCGGCGAAACCCATCGCGAATTTCCCGAAGCGCATCCGTTGGACGACGCCCGCTACATGATGCCTGCGGAACCATTCCCCGACACCCCCCAAACGCGGGAGGACATCGCCCGGTACGCCGCCTACGTCCGCAAGCTCGACGAACAGATCGGCCATGTGCGCGAAGCCCTCGAACGCAACGGCCAGTGGGAAAACACGCTGGTCATCTGCACAACCGATCACGGCATTGCCTTCCCCCGCATGAAATGCACGCTCACCGACAAGGGCACCGGCGTGCTGCTGATCATGCGCGGCCCCCGCGGATTCGAAGGCGGCGAGGTGTGCGATTCGCTGGTCAGCCATCTCGATATCTTCCCCACGATCTGCGATATGCTAAACATTGATCCGCCGGCGCGCCTGGAAGGGGTCAGTCTGATGCCTATCGCCAAGGATCCAAAGGCGGAGGTACGCGACGAAGTTCATGCGGAGGTGAACTACCATTCCGCCTACGAACCGAAACGCAGCGTACGAACCAAGCGCTGGAAATACATCAAACGCTTCAGCGGGCGCGACAAACCCGTGCTGCCGAACGTCGACGACAGCATCACCCGCACGTTCCTGATGGACAACGGCTGGCCGCCCAAAGTCGAACACGAGATGCTTTACGACCTGTACTTCGATCCGCACGAATGCAATAACCTTGTCGACGATGCGGACTACCGGGAGATACTCGAAGCAATGCGCGGACGGCTCCGCCGCTGGCAGCAGCGCACGAACGATCCGATCCTCAAGGGGCATATCCCCCCCGCCCGGGGAACTGTCTACAACGACCTCGACGCCGTTTCCCCCTACGTTAAGAAAGAGCCGTTCGAGGTGTACCCGCAGTGGTGAGCGGTGTTGTGGCGGTCCCGCCGGCCAAGCCGTGTCCTGCCCACACGCGCGGCGTACACCGCTGCGAATCCCCGACCCGAGCGCCGGGGATGAACCGCGCTGGCGTTTACCCTCAACCATCGTAATTTCATGGTGTTATCCGGGGGTCAGGCCCGCAAAATTCAGGATTTTGCTGAGTCATTTTCAGTAATATTCCCGATTGCACCGCGCCGGTCCGTGGTGCATAATAGTTGTCAAGTCGGGAGCCGAAATTCGGCCTGGTAACATGAATTGCAAATCGGGGACGACTGTGTGTTGCAGTCGCCGAAGATGAGCGCGCTTGGCCCGATGTGGGCCGCAACTTTCAGGAGAGAGAACATGGAACGTAAGATTCGATTGATTGGCTCGGCTGTGGTGGCGATGACCCTCGCGGTGGGCCTGCCGGCGTACGGCACGTCCGAGACGGGTGCCGACACGCTTGATGTCGGCGTCACGGACATCTCTGAGTTCAACGCCATCACCAACGCCAACTTCGTGGGCGGCGGGTTCGGCGAGGGCTTCGGGTCGGCGTCAAGCATGTACTCCGACTTCCGCGGCTCAGCACGCAGCGACGTCCAGATCAACCCCAGCACCGGCAATCCCGCGGTCCACCGCAACGAGGCGATTCTTACCGGCGCGACCACCAACACCAGCGTCGACGCCACATCGATCGCCGAGACCTTCAGTTCTGAACTGTTCAAATACACCGGAACCACGTCGACGACCCTGCAGATCAAGTTCACGCTGACGGGCAAGCTGAACGACCCGATCACCGGATCGAGCGCCACCGATGGAACCAACCAGCAGACCGGCATCGGCGCCGACGTGGGGGTATTCACGCCCGAGAATTTTGAATACTTTGACGACTTCGGCACACTGCTGTTTGAGTTCCCCACCGTGCTTGAGTCGAGCGACGGCACCGACGCGGTCGACACCTCGACGCTGCTGATCGATGATGACACCGCCGGCCAGACCGAGATGCGGATGGTCACGCTCAGCTTCGATGTTGACCCGGGCGACGAGTTCTACGTCGTGCAGCAGATGTTCGCCTCGGCCTGGCGCGGGGGCCGCGACGCCGAGTCGTTCAACTCGCTGACCAGCGAGTTCATTTCCGGCGGCACGGACGTGGTGAACCTCAGCGTGCCCGAGCCGGCCACCGCGGCGTTGCTGGCCCTGGGAAGTCTGCTGGGCCTGCGACGTCGACGCCGCTGAAACGGGACAGGCACCCACCGACGGGCGGGGCGATAAGGCGTCGGGAGCGATCCTCGCCCCCGCCCCCCCCCGCACGTTTGTGCGTGGAGGATGGCCGATTCGCGACCGGCCCGCAGTCGCACGCTCACCCCTGAGCGTGCGGCTCACCGACGGCGACGAATTTCCGGGCCGATCCGGCGGACTGAATCGGATTGGTGTTTACCCTCGACTGAGGTGATCTCATAGATTTAGCCGAGGTCAGGCCCGCAAAATTCAGGAATTTACTGAGTCATTTTCAGTAATATTCCCGATTGCACCGCGCCGGTCCGTGGTGCATAATAGTCGTCAAGTCGGGAGCCGAAGTTCGGCTTGGTAACGTGGAAATCGAAATCGAGGGCGACTGTGTGTTGCAGTCGCCGAAGATGAACTGGCATGGCCCGATGTGGGCCGCACTCTTTCAGGAGACCGAAGATGGAACGCAAGATTCGATTGATTGGCTCGGCCGTGGTGGCGATGACCCTCGCGGTGGGCCTGCCGGCGTACGGCGGGTCGGTGGTTCAGAACAACACGGCCGTGGACCTGGTGAACGCCATCCTCGGCCCCGGCATCACCGTGGTCGGCACGCCGACCGTTACCGGCGCCGCGGGCGCCTTCGGCGGGTTCTCCGGCTTCGGCGGTGACATCGGGCTGGACACCGGCATCATCATCGGCTCGGGCAACGTGGTCGATGCGGTCGGCCCCAACACCGCGGACAATACCACGACCAACCACAACACGCCGGGCGATGCGACGCTGAGTGCCCTTGCTGGTGTTACGACGTTCGATGCGGCGTTTCTTCAATTCGATTTCCAGTTCGGCGATGGTTCGGTCGGCGGCGACCTGTTCTTCAGCTACGTCTTCGCCTCCGAAGAGTACAACGAGTTCG
>CAZUHK010000242.1:0-3593 GCA_964620345.1 uncultured Planctomycetaceae bacterium | reverse complement strand
AACCGTGGCAAGCCAAGGCAGAGGGCGTAGCGCAGCGAAGCCCGGCGCCTTGGGTGCGACGCCGGCGCACGGCGCAATCGCGCCGATGCGTTATCATCCCTTCCATGAGCAATCTGCATTACTTTCACCGGGACTGGATCACGCCCAGCGACGAAACGATCGAAGCCGATGTCTGCGTGTACGGCGGCACCGCGGCGGGCGTGGTCGCGGCGGTGACCGCGGCGCAGCGCGGTAAAACCGCCGTGCTGCTCAACCCCGGCAAACACCTGGGGGGCATGTCCAGCGGCGGGCTGGGCTGGACCGACTTCGGCCGCAAGCACGTCATCGGCGGCGCGAGCCATCGCTTCTATCAACAGGTCGGCAAGCACTACGGCCACGACGAAGAATGGCGCTTCGAGCCGCACGTCGCCGAGGCGGTGTTCAAGCGGATGATCGCCGACGCCGACGTCCCGGTACACCATGCGACCTACCTCGACGACGTCGCGATGGCCGGCCGGCGCATCACCGCCCTGCGCTGCCTCGGCGGGCTGACCGTCAAGGCCAAACGCTACATCGACGCGACTTACGAAGGCGATCTGCTCGCCGCGGCGAAGGTCGGCTTCGCGGTCGGCCGCGAGCCCAACGCGCAGTACGGCGAGACGCTCAACGGCATCCGGGTCCACCCCAAGCACCAGTTCAGCCACCCGGTCGATCCCTACCGCGTCGCGGGCGACCCGAGCAGCGGCCTGCTGCCGTGGGTGATCGACACCGACCAGCGCCAGCACGAAGGCGAGGGCGACCGGCGCATCCAGGCCTACAACTTCCGCGTGTGCATGACCGACGACCCGGGCCTGAAGATCGACTGGACCAGGCCCGCCGGGTTCGATCCGCAGCAGTACATCCTCGCGACGCGCTGGTTCAACAGCGAGAAGAACCGCTACAACGATCAGCTCGACCCGACCGACGCCGACCCGACCGCGGGCGTGCCGGCCAAGTTCGACATCCTCCCCAACAAGACGCCCGGCGGATACCACAAAACAGACACGAACAACCACGGCCCGGTGTCCAGCGATTTCATCGGCGCCAACTACGCCTGGCCCGATGGCACTTACCAAACGCGCGAGAAGATCTTCCAGGCGCACGTGACCTACCAGCGTGGCCTGTACTGGCACCTGGCGAATGACCCGGCGATTCCGCAGCGCTATCGCGAGGCGTATTCGCGTTGGGGCCTGCCGCGCGATGAGTTTGAAGACACCGAGCACTGGCCGCACCAGATCTACGTGCGCGAGGGCCGGCGGATGGTGGGCGACTACGTCATCACCGAGCACGATTGCACGAAGCGATCGGTCGCCGAGGACTCGGTGGGCATGGGCAGCTACACCATGGACAGCCACAACTGCACGCGGTTCGTCGGCGACATCGAGGGCAAAGTCAGCGTGCTCAACGAGGGCGACGTGCAGGTGCCGCCGACCGACCCGTACCCGATCAGCTACCGCGCGGTGGTGCCGAAGCAGGGCGAGTGCGAGAACCTTTTCGTGCCGGTGGCGATGAGTTGTTCGCACATCGCGTTCGGCTCGGCGCGGATGGAGCCGGTGTTCATGGTGCTCGGCGAGAGCTGCGCGATCGCGGCGGCGATGACGATCGATGAGCGGTGCGCGGCGCAGGCGCTGGGGTACGATGCCCTGCGCGCGGAGCTGTTGAAGGCGGGGCAGGTGTTGGGGTTTTCGGGCAGCGCGGCGGCGCCGCGGCACTGAACAGAGACTACGGCATGCGGCGATCGCGGGGGGTCAGGCCGATGCTCTCGAGCAGCTTCTCGTTGCCGGTGGCGTGGAGCTGCCAGTAAGGCGCGCGGGTCGAGCCCCGCAGTTTGGCCTGGTAGCCATCGCGACGCTCTGGCTTGTGTGAGCGTTCAAGAGAACGGGTCGCGTGTGAGGTTCACACCACCGCGTCGGGCGAGCCGGGGCGGGGGTATTCCAGCCGCCAGTCGTACCCGCCGTCGCCATCGGGGGCGTGGCAGTTGATGTGGACGTGGAAGAACCGGCCGCGATACTTGCCGAACAGCGGGTAGATCACGTGCCGGTCGGTGTCGGGGATGTGCAGCGACTCGACCGCGGCCAGGTCGTGCCATTCGAGCGTGCCCTCCTCGAACTGCGTGCGGGTGATGCGGACCGGCCGGACCACCTCGTAGAGGAACATCAGCCAGTGGGTCTGGCCCTGAAAGGCGGTCTCGCTGACCAGGCCGGTCAGGTGCAGGTCGGCGTAGTCCAGATCGAGCTCGACCTCCTCATGGATTTCCCGAAGGGCGCAGGCCGCGGGGCTTTCGCCCTGGTCCATGTGCAGCTTGCCGCCGATCGGCGAGTACAGGCCGCGGTTGGGCTCGCGGGCGCGGTGCAGCAGCAGCAGGCGACCGTCGTCGTCGAACAGGTAGCACAGCACGGCGATTTTGTACGGCAGCATCGCGGGCATCGGCCGGGCATATTAGGCCAATCAGTGCGGTGCGCACAGCCGCGACCGCGGCACGCGACAGACTTGGCAACCCCAATGCTGCGATTTGCCTTTTGGACCGGACCGATCCGACGGTTAAAATGCGCTTGGAAGACAAGTCGGCCCGGCCGAAGCCAGCGAAAGCGACATCATGTCGGAACTTCCGCAACCCCAAGCCCTGATCGAACCGCACGTGCTCAACCGCCTGTCCAAGGCGCTGCTGGAGGACCGTCCCTGGCCGCGCGTGGATCGGCTGCTCGAGGCGCTGATCGGCCTGCGCGGCGACGAGCCGTGCGCCATCGCCCAGAGTTCGCTGTGGCACCTGCCCGAAAAAGACCCCGGCCAGATGCAACGCATCCGCGGGCGCTACCTCACCCGACCGGCGGATTACGACTGGGACGACACGCTGGTCCAGCGTTTGTTCTCGACCAACATGGTCGAGTGGGCCGAGCTGGGCGTGAAGGCGCTGCACCGGCGCATCGATGACGCGCCGGACCACCTGCTGCTCGCCGACTACCGCTCGATCTGCACGCCGCGGGTCTGGCGGTCGACGTTGATCTATCAGCGGGCCGCCAAGCCGCTGGGTTTTGAGAACGGCCTGGCCTGCTACTGGCGCATCAATCCCGAGCAGTGCATCAACATCTCGCTGTGGGTCTGCCAGCAGGAGGATTTCCCGACCGACCACCAGCGCCGGCAAGGCGCGGCGATCTTCATGCTCGCCAAACCGCTGGTCGAGCGGGTGTTCGTGCACGACCGTGTGGCGAAGCACATCGATGCGCTGACCGGTCGGCAGAAAGACGTGCTGCGCCTGGTCCTGGCCGGCTCCAGCGAGAAGGAAATGGCGCGGAAGCTGCACCGCAGCGCCCACACGGTGCACTCGCACATCCGCGAGATCTATCGCCAGTTCGCCGTGCAGAGCCGCGCCGAGCTGATGGCCCGGTTTATCGACCAGGCCGCGGTGAGCCCGCCGAACGAGGACGGCTGGGCGTAAGCACTAGCGCATCTTTCGGTGACCCGTCGTGGGTGCCACACCTTGTCCCGAAGGGCAAGGTGTGATGCCGTCCGGACTCCCGCGCACCTTGCCGCTAAAGCGGACAAGGTGTGGCACCCGACAGACGCGACGCAACGCT
>CAZUHK010000241.1:0-3770 GCA_964620345.1 uncultured Planctomycetaceae bacterium | reverse complement strand
TGCGCGAGGCGCGGCTGTTCAAGTACGGCTCGGGCACGGGGACGAACTTCAGCCGCCTGCGCGCCGAGAACGAACCGCTCAGCGGCGGGGGCAAGAGCAGCGGGCTGATGAGCTGGCTGAAGATCGGCGACCGGGCCGCGGGCGCGATCAAGTCCGGCGGCACCACCCGCCGCGCCGCCAAGATGGTCTGCCTCGATCTGGACCATCCCGACATCGAAAACTTCGTGAACTGGAAAGTCCGCGAAGAGCTCAAAGTCGCCGCGATGGTCGAAGGGGCCAAACATCTGCCCGCCGAACACCGCGAAACGCTCGATACACTTGGCGTCAAGCTCGACCTCGACTTTAACGGCGAAGCTTATGCCACCGTCAGCGGACAGAACTCCAACAACTCGGTGCGCATCCCCAACCAGTTCTTCGAGCGCGTCGACGAGGACGGGTTCTGGGAGCTGAGCAATCGTACGAACGACGACGTGGCCAAGCGCGTGGTCGCCCGCGACCTTTGGGAGCAGATCGGCTACGCCGCGTGGCGCTGTGCCGACCCGGGCGTGCAGTTCGACACGACCATCAACCAGTGGCACACCTGCCCCAATAGCGGGCGGATCAACGCGTCCAACCCGTGCAGCGAGTACATGTTCCTGGATAACACCGCGTGCAACCTCGCGTCGATCAACCTGCTCACGCTGTACGATGCCGAGTCGCGCAGCTTCGACATCGAGGGCTTTGAGCATGCGATCGAGCTGTGGACGATCGTGCTGGAGATCAGCGTGCTGATGGCGGCGTTCCCGAGCAGGGAGATCGCGCGGCTCAGCTACGAGTACCGCACGCTGGGCTTGGGCTATGCGAACCTGGGCGCGATGCTCATGCAGGCGGGCATCCCGTACGACAGCGAACTGGGTCGAAACATCGGCGGTGCCATCGCCGCGGTGATGACCGGCCGCAGCTACGCGGTCAGCGGGCAGATGGCCGCGGAACTGGGCCCGTTCCCCGGGTTTTTCAAGAACCGCGACCACATGCTGCGGGTCGTGCGCAATCACCGCCGCGCCGCGTACGGCGTGTGCCGGGATCGCGACCAGTGCTCGGACCACGAGCTTGGCTGGTACGAGGGCCTGAGCGTCCCGCCGGTGCCGATCGACGCGACTCAACTCGAGAGCGACGGCGGCGAGTATGCGCAAGTCAGCAACGCCGGCGACCTGCTGCGGGCGGCGCGCCGTTCGTGGGATGATGCGATCAAGCAAGGCCAGGCCCACGGCTACCGCAACGCGCAGGTGTCGGTCATCGCGCCCACGGGCACGATCGGCCTGCTGATGGATTGTGACACCACCGGTGTCGAGCCGGACTTCGCCCTGGTCAAATTCAAGAAGCTGGCCGGCGGCGGGTACTTCAAGATCGCCAACAACTCGATCCAGCCCGCGCTCAAGGCGCTGGGCTACGACGAACAGCAGATCGACCAGATGATGACCCACGTCCTGGGCCGGCTGTCGCTGGACGTGCCGCTTCCGGATGACAACGGCAACCTACCGGCCAATCCGTCGGACACTTTCGCCGATTACCTGCGGGCCAAAGGCGCCACTTCACAAGACCTGCAGAAGATCACCGAATCGCTTGCGGGCGCGATCGAGCTGAGTTTTGTGTTCAACGCTTTCACGCTCGGCGAGGAAACGATCGAGCGGATGAACTTGGTCGACCAGACCGACCTGCTCAAAGCGCTGGGCTTGAGCCGGGCGCAGGTCGAGATGCTCAACGTGATGATCTGCGGCACCGGCACGATCGAAGGCGCGCCGCACATCCGAGACGAGCACCTGGCGGTGTTCGACTGTGCCAACCGCTGCGGCAAGACGGGCAGGCGATTCATCGCGCCTCAGGGGCACATCCGCATGATGGCCGCGGTTCAGCCGTTCATCAGCGGGGCGATCAGCAAGACGATCAACCTGCCCAACGAGGCGGGGGTGGACGACATCAAGAGCTCGTACCGGCTGAGCTGGGAACTGGGCCTCAAGGCCAACGCGCTTTACCGCGATGGCAGCAAGCTCAGCCAGGTGCTTCAGTCGACGGCCGACGCCTCGGCCGAGGACGACGGCGAGAAGGACGAGGACGCGATCGAAGCGGCAAAAAAAGAGGTGTTGGGGGAGGTCGCCCAAGCCGCCGACCGCGTTGCGAATGCGGAGACTGACCCGGCGGACAAGACGCCGGTCGAGAAGATCGTCGAGCGGATCGTGGAGCGTCCGCTGCGCCGGCGGCTGCCCAATACCCGTCGCTCGCTCACGCACAAGTTCAACGTCGCCGGTCACGAGGGCTACCTCACCGTCGGCCTGTACGACGATGGCAACCCCGGCGAACTGTTCATCACCATGGCCAAGGAGGGCTCGACCATCGGCGGCCTGATGGACTCGCTGGGCACGGCGATCAGCGTGGCACTGCAGTACGGCGTGCCGGTGGAATCGCTGGTGACCAAGTTCACGCATCAGCGTTTCGAGCCGGCCGGCATGACCGACAACAAGGAGATCCCCTTCGCCAAGTCGCTGGTGGACTACATCTTCCGCTGGATGGGGATGGAGTTCGTCAATGGCTACCGCGACGCCAACGCACCGCGACGCGGGGGCAGCGTGAAACTTGAAAAGAAAGACGACAGCAGCGCCGCATCGGTCGTGGCCCGAACCAAGAGCCAGGCCAGGACCGAGGCGAGCAAATCGTCCGACAGAAGGGACTCGAAGCAGGACGATCGGTCCGACGCCAGCCAGGGAAGCGAGGCGCCGGCCGTTTCCAATCGACTCAAGCCCCTGGCCGATGCCTCGGACCGCAACGGCAACGGCAGCAACGGCAGCGACGGCGATTCGCACCGGCTGGAGCCCGTGACGCGCGTCAGGGCACCGCTGGCGAGCGTCGGCACGAAGACCACCGCCACGGCCGCTACGGCCGCCAGCACGCTCGACAGCGCCAACAGCCAGATGATGGGCGATGCCCCTGCGTGTGATGTGTGCGGCTCTATCACCGTCCGCAACGGCACGTGCTACAAGTGCCTGAACTGCGGTAACTCGATGGGATGCTCATGATGCGAATGACGAAGCTCGTGTCTCTGATTGCGCGCTTCTGACCCAGGCCTGTACCTCCCCTCCGCCCCCTCGAGCCGCCACCACCTCGGGGGGGCACTTTTTTGCGCCGGCCGACCGTGGGGCCGGTCCTCGAACGCGACGATACTTCGCGTACAATGGCTGATTCACGAGTCACGCCGATTCAAGGAATCTCGCCGATGTCCAAGTCTGCCCAAGCCGCGCCGCCGAAGATGGACGACGTCCAAGCCGTGTCACGTCTGCGGGCGGCGCACGAGGCGATCGTCGAACAGTTGAGCAAGGTGATCGTCGGCCAAACCGAGGTGATCGACCAGATGATGATCGCGATCTTCGGGCGCGGTCACTGCCTTCTGGTGGGCGTGCCGGGCCTGGCCAAGACGCTGCTGGTCTCGTCGCTGGCCGAGTGCATGGACCTGAGTTTCAAGCGGATCCAATTTACGCCGGACCTGATGCCCAGCGACATCACGGGCACAGAGATTTTGCAGGATGATCCGGCAACGGGCGAGCGGCGATTCATGTTCAGCCCCGGGCCGGTGTTTGCGAACATCGTGCTGGCCGACGAGATCAACCGCACGCCGCCCAAAACGCAGTCGGCCTTGCTGGAGGCGATGCAGGAGCGGAAGATCAGCGCCGCGGGCACGGACTATCCGCTCGACGAGCCGTTTTTCGTGCTGGCCACGCAGAACCCGATCGAGCAGGAGG
>CAZUHK010000240.1:0-3780 GCA_964620345.1 uncultured Planctomycetaceae bacterium | reverse complement strand
AAGCCCGAGAAGAGCCACGGGAAACCCGTCAGCGCCAGCGTCGCGATCAGGAACGTCGCGAACGTGATCGGCATCTTCTTCCAGAGCCCGCCATACTTGTCCATTTCCTGATTGTGATGCATCGCGTGAATGACCGAGCCCGACCCCAGGAAGAGGCAGGCCTTGAAGAACGCGTGCGTCGTCAGGTGGCCGAGGCCGGCGAAGTAGCCGTAGCATCCCAGGCCGATCATCATGTAGCCCAGCTGGCTGACCGTCGAATAGGCCAGCACCTTCTTGATGTCGGTCTGGACCACCGCGATCGTGGCGGCCATCAGCGCCGTGAACGCCCCTACGCACGCCACCACCACCAGCGCCTCGGGCGGGAAAAGGACATACATCCGGCCGACGAGATAGACGCCCGCCGCCACCATCGTCGCGGCGTGGATCAGCGCGCTGACGGGCGTGGGGCCTTCCATCGCGTCGGGCAGCCACACGTGCAGCGGCAGTTGGGCGCTCTTGCCGAACGCGCCGAGCATCAGCAGGAACGGCGCGATCAGAACCGCCTGCTGCTTCCACGTGCCCTCGAAGCTGCCGATGAGCACGTCGTCGCTCGCCCCGGCGAACACCGCGTCGTAGCTGACCACGCCGAACACCGCGAAGGTGGTGAAGATGCCCAGCGCGAAGCCGAAGTCGCCCACGCGGTTGACGATGAACGCCTTCTTCGCCGCCGCCGCCGCCGAGGGCTTGCGGTAGTAAAACCCGATCAGCAGGTACGACGCCAGGCCCACGCCCTCCCAGCCCAGGTACAGCAGCACCAGGTTGTCGGCCAGCACCAGCAGCGACATCGCCAGAATGAACAGGCAGATGTAGGCGAAGAAGCGGAAGTAGCCCGGGTCGCCGGCCATGTAGCCCGAGGCGTAGATCGTGATCAGCGTGCCGATGCCCGTGACCACCATCAGCATCACGATCGTCAGCGGATCGATGTAGAAGCCGAAGTCGGCGGTGAACGCGCCGATCGTCATCCATTCCCAGCAGGTGACGGTGACCGGTGTGCCGCCGCCGGCGGCGAAGCCGATCATCGTCAGCACGCTGAACAGGAACGAAAGCCCGACCGCGCCGATCGCGACCGGCGCCGCGAGCTTGCGAGTCGATTCAGATCGCACGCAACCCAGCAGCCCGCACACCGCCATGCCGATCGCCGGCAACAGCGGAACGAACCGCGCCATCGTGACCAGGCCTTCGCCGGTCACGGCGTGGACGATCTGGTGCGCGGCATCCGAGGTTTCTGCGGCGAGCGTAAGCATGACTGTGAATCAGTTAATCAGTGAACCAGTGAATCAGATGGCGGACACGCTCGAACAATAAACCGGTCAACGGATCAACCGATTCACTGATTCACTTGTCCTATCCACCCATCATGCTCCATGCGTTGGCATCGAGCGTTTGCTTCCTTCGGAACAGCAACACGACCAGGCCCAGGGCCAGGGCGGCTTCGCACGCGGCGATCGTGAGCACGAAGATCACGAACACCTGCCCGTCGAAGTTCATGTGATACCGGCTGAACGCGACCAGCGTCACCACGATGCCCTGGAACATCATCTCCGTGCATAGAAACATCACGATCAGGTTCCGCCGGCTCAGGAAGCCGATCACGCCGATCGCGAAAAGCAACGCGCCGGTGAGCAGGTAGTGGTTGAGCGTGATCGGGTCCATGTTCAGCGTTCGTCTGTGGCTTGCGTTCTGTCGAGCTTCGTCGCCCTGCGAATCTTCCGCCGCTCAGCGAGCCCGGCCGTCCCCGGCCCGGGCGTGCGCCACGGTCGGCCTAACCGCGGTTGAGCGCCCCTTCGCTGGTGCTGTCGAGCACCTGTGGGGAATCCGGTCCCGGTTCTTCGGTCGGCTGGGCCGTCGCCCCGCCGGCGCCGGGCGTTGCCGGGCCGCCGGCGTCGAGCTCGGCCAGCAACTGCTTGCGCCCGATCACGATCGCGCCCACCATCGACAGCAGCAGGACCACACCCGCCAGTTCGATGCCCAGCGGGTGGCCCTCGAAGAGGTTGATGCCGATCGAATCGATGTTGCCCAGCGCCGCGGCGATCACTTCGCGCAGGCGTGTATCACCGTCCAGCGGCAGGGCGGCGATCCGCGATTGATCGTCGGCATAAACAAGCAGCTCGTCACCGTACACGCCGTACTGCGCGACGCGATCGGCTTGCTCGTCGGTCAGCAGGCCCCCGGCGGTCAGCAGCTTGGTCAGCCGGCCGGGCATCTTGTCGGCCATCACCAGTTCCGCCGGCCGAGCCAGTTCCGCCATGCTGCGGGTCGGCACGCCCGGGGCGAACATCGCGCTGCTGAGCACAGCGACCAGCGCGAAGCCCACCAGCGCGGAGCTGAACGGCTCGCGCGCCATGCGGTCGTACAGCGGGCTTTGCTCCTCCTGGCCCTCGGCCTGAGGCAGCGTCGCGAGCATGATCACGAACAGGTAGGTCACCAGGATCGCCCCGGCGTAGATGATGATCATCGCAAACGCCATGAACTCTGCCTCGAGCACGATGAACAGCCCACTGACGCTCAGCACGACCATCACGAAGAACAGCGCCGCGTACACCGGCCGGGGATGGGTGATCACCCGCACCGCCGAGGCGACGGCAAGGATCGTGAACACGTAGTAGTAGAGGTTGGGCCGGGCCTCGGGCGCGGTCTGGTTGAGCAGGTAGAGCAGCAGCCCGCCCAGCGTGACCACGCCCAGCAACGCCCCAAGCTTGGTGGGCTTGGGCCGATCCGCGGGCATCATCATCCACACGGCCAGTGCGCCCAAGGCCGATGCGATGTAAAAGGCGTAGTCCATAGACCTTCCGGCAGCTCCCGCGGCCAGCGGGGTAATGCGAGCCAACCGGCCGGCGGACCGGTCGCCACCGACCACCGCCCGTGGCCAAGGTCGGCCACGATAGAACGCGATTGCAAGGTTTGCAACCGCCGCCGATCCGCCGCGATGTCCGGCACAGCGGGCGGGCAGATCGCAGCCCGGATGTGATGCGCCTAACCGTCTGTCGCACTGGGTTGGTTGTCGATCGCCACGAGATGGCGGAGTGGCGATCGATGGGAGTAGTGGTCGAGGGCTGCGGGTCCGCCTGCTCAGCACGCTGCATCAACTCCGCGATGTCCAGGTCGGCCACGTCTGCCGTCCACGCCCATCACCGCAGCCAGGCGCCCCGCGCTGCCCCCACGCAACAACCCGCACGACCCGTGCCCGCCGCCCGCCGCCCGTGGCCTCGCGCAATCGCAACGCATCCCATCACTTACACCCGCCCGCCACACCCCGCCGCGCCACTGGCCCTGGCCTTGCCACTTGTCGGGACAGTTGCCCGGAGCGACGAAACGACGCACCAGACCCCGCGGGCGGGCTTGAGACCCCCGCCCGCATCGCCCGGATGGAGAGGACCACGCCATGGACGAAAAAGCATTCCAGAACAAGCTGGCCGAGCTGATGGGCGAGATCGCCACGCTGCCCAAGGCCGAGCGCGACAAGCTCGAACAACTGGCCGACAAGGCCAAGCAGCGCCAGCACAAGCTGCGCAAGACCGTGACCGATCTGCAGGAGTCGTTGGACTACCTCCGCCTGTCGATCAAGTACCTCATGTTCGACCTCGAAGCGACGCGGCGTGAAAACGCCTACCTGCGCAAAATGCTCGAAAGCCAGTCCCGCCGCCCCGGCCGCGACGACGACGAAAACGACGACCACGACGCGGCCATCTAGAGCGTCCTCAGCCCAAGCGTAGCGCGTTCGGCGCTTGTTAGGTATTGCGC
>CAZUHK010000239.1:0-3797 GCA_964620345.1 uncultured Planctomycetaceae bacterium | reverse complement strand
TGCCCACGCCGGCCTCGCCGATGAGCACGGGGTTGTTCTTGGTGCGGCGGCAGAGGATCTGAATGACGCGCTCGATCTCGTCGGACCGGCCGATGACCGGGTCCAGCTCGGCCTGGCGGGCCATCTCGGTCAGGTCGCGGCCGAAGCTGTCGAGCGCGGGGGTCTGGCTCTTCTTGGAGCGCTTGGCGCCGCCGCCCGGGCCGTCCCCGGGGCCCTCGTCGGTGTCGGGCGCGCCTTCGCCGGCCGAGCCGGCGCCCAGCAGCGTGAGCACCTCCTCGCGCACCTCTTCAAGCCGCAGCCCCAGGTTCATCAGCACCTGCGCGGCCACGCCGTCATGCTCGCGCAGCAGGCCCAGCAGCAGGTGCTCGGTGCCCACGTAGTTGTGGTTGAGGTTGCGGGCCTCTTCGATGGCGTATTCGATGACCTTCTTGGCCCGGGGGGTCTGGGGCAGCTTGCCCATGGTGACCATGTCCGGGCCGCTCTTCACGAGCTTCTCGACCTCGAGGCGGACCTTGCGCAGGTCGATGTCCAGATTCTTCAGGACGTTGGCGCCGACGCCCGAGCCCTCCTTGACCAGGCCCAGGAGGATGTGCTCGGTGCCGATGTATTCGTGGTTGAAGCGCTGCGCCTCCTGGTTGGCCAGGGCCATGACCTTGCGGGCGCGATCGGTAAAACGTTCAAACATGGCGGGCTCCCAATTGCGGCGGGCGTTCATTCACTCCGCCTGGGGCATTATAGCGGACGGGGACGAACTCTCTTGCCACATGATCGCAATGACGATGCCACAGTTTAAGACGCCCCAACGCGTCGCATCGTTACAGGTATCGGCCGGGCGCGGCAGGCAGGTGAACCGTTTCTGCCAGCCCGGCATGCGGGGCGCTTGACCTCCCGCAATCCGGTGAGTGCCCCCGTGGGGCGAAGGTTCGGGGTGCCGCACCGCAACCCGAATGGGGGCTGAGCGCATCATCGCGCTCACCGGCGCAAACAAAAAGCCCCGCGAACGCGTGGCGCATCGTTCGGGGGGCGGGGGGTAAGCCGTTTTCGGCCGGCTCGACCCGATTGGCTTGAGCGATGGATTTACTTGTCAGAGGTCGGCGGGGGAAGCTGATCCTTGAGCGCATCCCAGAACTGCTGCTCGGCTTCATCGAATTTTTCCACAGACAGCTTCAGTTTGTCAACCGTTCGTTTGAAATTCCGATCGGCCGTGTCGATCCGCTGGCCGTGCTGATCGACCACGCCCTTGAGCGAGGCGATGGAGGTCTCCAGCGAATCGGCAGCGAGCAGGAAGCTGCGCGCGGCGCTGTACAGGTTCTCCGTGTCCACCTCTTTTTCGGTCGGCTGGTACAGCAGACGCCAGGGGGCGCGGCGGATTTCGACCACCGCGAGCTTGAGGTTGTCGCTGGCCAGGCGCAGGTTGGCGATCATCCGCTCGAGGATCGGCCGCTGCGTGGTCGCCATCGCTTCGAGCTGCTCCATCGTCTTGCGCGCCCCGGCGAGCGTGGTCGAGGCGTGATCCACCGCGGCGGTGATCTTGTCCATCGTCTGGTCGCGGACGCGCTTCATCACGTCCCGCGTGTAGGCCAGCGCCTCGTCGACGACCGGCTTGTTCTTCTCCAGCAGATCTTTTGCCGTGGCGATGGCGCTGCGCAGGTCGGCGCGGTTGTCTTCGAGGATGCCGCGGGCGCTGGCGACCGCGGCCTTGGCGTTCTCGCGATTGTCGTCGAGGATGCCGTTGATCTTCGCCAGCGCCTCGTCGGCCCGAGCGGTCAGCGAGCGCGCCTGCTCGATGATCTTGCCGTACCGCTGCGGGTCGCGGCTGAGCTCGGCGGTGAGCGTCTGGACGTGGCGGATGATGTTGCGGATCCGACGCCGCTCGATGTCGCGGATGCCCATCTCGCGGACCATGTCGGCGATCATCGGCGTGGTCTCGACCCCGCCGGGCAGCTCCTCGCCCGGCTCATATTCCCAGCTTTCGCCCAGCTTCCAGCGGCCCAGGTCGTCGACGGTCACGCGCTTGGCCTCGGCCCGGGCCCGCGGATCGTTCCACAGGGCGCGCGTCTCCTCGTTCAAGGCGACCGGCTCGCCCTGATCGTCGAGGCGGACGATGAAGCGGTGGTTGAACAGCACGGCCGGCTCGGCCTCGTCCGAGGCGTCGTAGCCGACCGACTCGATGTTCAACGACGTGCCCCCGCCCAGCGGCGGCGGGTTGAGCTTGACGATCGCGTTGTCGTAGAGCTGATACTCGGCGGGGATCTCGAAGGTCACCCGCTTGCCGATGATGCGACCGGTCTCTTCGTCGCGCGCATCGGCGATCGACCGCACGCCGCCCGCGGGGTGGTCGCCGATGGTCACCGTCGCGCCTTCCTTGAGGCCCTTGAGCCCGTCGGCGAGGTTGAATCGCACGGTCACCTGCCGCGTGGCGCGGGTCAGGCCATCGAAGTCGCTGAGCACGACGACCACCGCGAAGGTGAGGATGATGCCGACCACCACGAAGATGCCGGCTTTCACGTTGCTGGTGTCTTTGGCCATGCGGTCCGTCCTGTGCTGCGGCTACTTGACCTCGCGCGAGGCGACGATCGACGGCTGGCTCACGCCCGGCAGGTACGCGTCGCCCAGCAGGTCTTCTTCGTAGTTGTCGGCCTGCTTGCGGTCGGTGATCGGCCCGGTCGGGTCGCCCCGGATGAACTGGCGGATCAGCCGCTGATCCTCATCCAGCGCAGCCGGGTCCGCGTCGCGCAGGTGTTCGTACCACGACCGCGGCTCGATCGCCAGCACGCGGCCCTTGTCGAGCATCACCATCCGGTCGGCGATCGTGAACGCCGAGTCCATCTCGTGCGTCACCACCACGCTCGCCACGCCCATCCGCTTGGTCAGGTCGAGCATGAGCTGATCGATCTCGGCGCTGGTCACCGGGTCCAGCCCGGCCGACGGCTCGTCGTAGAAAAGAATCTGCGGGTCCAGCGCCGTGGCGCGCGCCAGGCCGGCTCGCTTCTTCATCCCCCCCGAAATCTCCGCGGGGAACTTGTCGCCGTGCTCCCGCAGGCCCACCAGCTCCAGCTTCATCTTCACCATGATGTCAATGGTGCTGGCATCGACGTCCGGGAAGTGCTCGGCGATGGGCAGGGAGATGTTCTGCGCCACGGTCAGCGAGTTGAACAACGCCCCGCTCTGGAAGAGGATGCCGAACTTCTTGCGAAGCTCATTCAGCTCGTCCTCGCCCATCTGCGTGACTTGCTGGCCCCAGAGCTTGATCGAGCCGGAGTCCGGCTTGAACGTGCCGATAATCATCCGCAGCAGCGTGCTTTTGCCGCAGCCCGAGCCGCCCATGACCACGACCGTTTCGCCGGGGTACACGTCGAACGTGACACCGCTGAGCACGACTTTGCCGTCGAAACTCTTGACCACGTCCTTCAGCGAAATCACCGGCTCGGCGTTGCTCATCGACCTGCTTTCGACCGTTTAATCCACCCCGGCCCGACCGACGCGGGTATCTTATGACCAACAAAGCCGATGCCGCAATGCATCGCCATCATACTCAGAGCAACTTGCGTCAAGATTGGCTGCTTACGGCTTGGCATCGGAGCCACTGGGGTCGGCGATCGCGCGAAGCCGCAAGCGACCAGAAATTTCGCCACACGCCATAGTCAACCCCCTCGCCGCACCCTTTTGCCCCACCTTTTCCAAGCCGGGCCCTCTGAATCAGGGGAAGCGCGAATGAATCGCCAAGTTGCGGAGAATGCCCGGGCGCAATCTTGTCGGGTTTACAGAAATGGCGACTTGGCGACGTTGGCGACTTG
>CAZUHK010000238.1:3124-3811 GCA_964620345.1 uncultured Planctomycetaceae bacterium | reverse complement strand
GCGTCAAACTAAAACGCCTATACCCGAATATCATGGAATGACGCGGCACTAGCCATGGCGGAAATGGTAATGGATGAATCGGTTGATCGGTAAATCGGTTGATCGGCAACACGGTAGAATCGTGCATCGTTCTCCGATTCACCGATTTACCGATCAACCGATTCACCGATCACCCGCCCATGACGCTCTCCCGCAGCATGTCGATCAAGCTGGCCGCACTGGTGGCGGGGATCGTGCTGCTGGGCGGCACGGCGGTGTGGCAGTTGCGCGAGCTGGCCGCGGACGTGGACGCGGCGCTGGCGGCCCACGACCGCTGGCAGCGCGTGTACGCCCGGGCGGTCACGGAGGTGGGCACATCGCTGATCATCGCGCGCAACGTGCTGCGGATCGACGAGCCACGCCTCGACGTGGCGATCCATCAGCTCAAGCAGGCAACGGCCGGCCTGAACGCGCTGGACCTGCCCGCCGACGCATCCGACGCGGCGAGCCAGGCGCGGGCTCAGACGCTGCGGGTGATGCGGCGAACAGTCGATCAGTTGCAGACCCTGCCCGCCGGGGCGCCGGTCCAACGCCTTGAATCGATGAGCGCCGAGCTGGACGCGGCCTACGGGCTGATGGCGGGGCTGGAGGCGGAGATGCGCCGCGCCCTCGCCCGCTGCGTAGCGCGCGTCGAGCTCGGCGTAGGCG
>CAZUHK010000238.1:2535-3114 GCA_964620345.1 uncultured Planctomycetaceae bacterium | reverse complement strand
CGCGCTCAAGCTGCTCGAAGCGGTGCGCGACGCGGCCCAAAGGCGCGCCGACGCCACCGTCATCGCGGTCAGCGCGCTCGCGGTCGCCGTGGCGCTGGGCGCGATCGTGATCGGCCTGTGGCAGCACCGCAGCGTCATGGGTCCGGTTCGCCGCGTCGCCGCCGGCGTGCGCCGCATCGCCGCCGGCCGCTTCGATCAACGGCTGGACACCACCGGCCACGACGAGCTGGCGGCGCTGGCGCACGACTTCAACGGCATGACCCGCCAGCTCGATGAGCTGTACCATCGCCTCGAGCAGAAGGTCGCGCAGCAGAGCCGCGAGCTGGTCCGCTCCGAGCGGCTGGCGAGCGTCGGCTACCTCGCCGCGGGCGTGGCGCACGAGATCAACAACCCCCTGGCCATCATCGCCGGCCACGCCGAGTTGGCGCTGCTCAAGCAAGAAGCGCTGGACGACAAGACGTGCGACGCGCTTCAGGTCATCTGCGATGAGGCGTTCCGCTGCAAGCAGATCACCGGCCGGCTGCTGTCGCTGGCGCGCGGGCAGGACGAGGCCCGCCGGACCGTGCGGTTGCGTGACGT
>CAZUHK010000238.1:0-2525 GCA_964620345.1 uncultured Planctomycetaceae bacterium | reverse complement strand
GCCGAGGTGGTAAAGATGGTGGCCGACCTGCCCAAGCACCGCGGTCGAACGCTGGAGTTGGCGATCGATGCCGACCAGCCGCTGGCGGTGCACGCGGTGGAGGCGGAGATGAAGCAGGTCGTGCTGAACGTGGTGATCAACGCGTTGGAGGCGACGCCGGCCGATTCGGGCCGCGTGAGCATCGGGGGCCGGCGCGTGGCCGATCGCGTGCGGCTGACGATCAGCGACAACGGGCGCGGGATGGATCAGTCGACGCTGGCGCGGGTGTTCGAGCCGTTCTACACCGGCCGGCGCGGCGCGGGCGAGCCGGGCACGGGCCTGGGCCTGTCGATCTGCCACGCGATCATCGCCGACCACGGCGGCACGATCACCGCGGCCAGCGCCGGCGCGGGCCGGGGCAGCACGTTCACCATCGACCTGCCCGCCGACGCCGACGCCGCGCCGTCGTCGCCTGGCGGTTAAACTGGAGACCGCCATGAACGAGGCCAACGACACCGGGCGCAAGCGTGTGCTGATCGTCGAGGACGAGCCGCGCATGGGCGAGATCCTCGGCCGGGCCATGCCCGAGCTGGGCTACGAGGCCACGGTCGCCCGCAGCGGCGAGGCCGCGCTGAGCACGCTCAAGCAGACGCCGCACGCCATCGTCGTGCTCGACCTGAACCTGCCGGGCATGAGCGGCCTGGATTGCCTGCGCGAGATCCGCCAGCAGTGGCCCGACGTGCAGGCGATCATCCTCACCGGCTTCGGCGACCTCGAAGCGGCCAAGGAGGCGATCCACCTGGACGTGGTGGAGTTTCTCACCAAGCCGGCCCACCTGGGCGAGCTGGAGGTCGCGCTCAGCCGCGCCGAGCAACGCCTGCGCGCCCGCGATGTCGATCGCCTGGGCGCCGAGTACGAAAAACGCCAGGCCCTCGAACGCGCCCGCCGCGCCACCGGCAGCGAATCGCCCGAACCAGAGCCGCCAAAGGATTCGACTTCCGAGGCCGACAGCCCGATGCCGCTCAAAGAACTCGAACGCAAGGCCATCCTCGAAGCCCTCGAACGCCACCAAGGCAACCGCGAACTCACCGCCGATGAACTGGGCATCAGCGTCCGCACGCTCTACTACCGGCTCAAGGAATACCAGGAGCAGGGATATCTTTGAGAATGGCAAACGACAAATGACGAATGACACTTTTCGATGCGGCGGTAGCCATTGATGAGGCGTTTGCGGGTCTCGATGGTGCTGTTGAGCTCCCCGGTCACACCGATGGTGACTCGGTGCGCGGCGTGCGGGGCGGCTTGACCGGTGGGGCGGGGTGGTTACTTTGAGCAGGATGCAAGCGAAGACGAACAAGTCAATGCCCGTCGCCGTGATCGGCGTGGGGCGCATGGGCCGGCACCATGCGCGGGTGTACCACGAGCTGGCGTCGGCGAAGCTGGTGGCGGTGGTGGACGCGGACGAGGATCGGGCGGCGTCGCTGGCGGATAAGTTTGGTTGCGATTGTCTGTCGAGCGTGTCGGCGTTGCTCGACAAGCACCCGGGGGTGAGGGCGGCGAGCGTCGCGGTGCCGACGGTGCAGCACGAGCAGGTGGCGACGCAACTGATGGCCGCGGGCGTGGCGTGTCTGGTGGAGAAGCCGCTGGCGCACAACGCGGAGGTGGCGTATCGGATGGCGGCCGACGCGCGGCGGCGTGGCGTGCTGTTGCAGGTCGGCCACACCGAGCGGTTCAACCCCGCGGTGCGAGCGATCGCGAGCTGGGATTTCCGCCCGCGTTTCATCGAGTGCGATCGGGTGAGCCCGATGACCTTCCGCAGCGTCGACGTGGGCGTGGTGTTTGACATGATGATCCACGACCTGGACATCGTGCTGAAGATGGCGCGCAACAGCCCGGTGGCGAAGGTCGATGCGTGCGGCGTGAGCATCCTGGGCGATCACGAGGACATCGCCGACGCCCGCATCGTGTTCGAGGACGGCTGCGTCGCCAAGCTCACCGCGAGCCGGCTGGCGCTCAAGACCGAGCGCAAGCTGCGGGTGTTCAGCGAGTACGGCTACGTCTCGCTGGACTACGCGACCAAGAGCGGCCGGGCGATCCGCCGCACCGGCAACATCGAGCAACTGCTCGAAGTTCGCCGACAACTGGCCGAGGGCAGGGACCTGTCGGAGCTGAACTATCACGACATGGTGACGCTCGAGGACCTGACGATCAATGACGAGGAGCCCCTGCTGGCGGAGCTGGGCAACTTCATCGAGGCCGTGCGCGGCGACGAACTGCCCGAGGTCGACGCCGACGCGGGCCTGGCCGCGGTGCACCTGGCCGAGCAGGTGGTCGAAGTCATCAAGGGTCACAGGTGGGCGGACCTGGATGTGAACCGGCTGATCGACTGACCACCTGCCTCGATCGTCAAGCATGGGGTGGCTCAGCCATGAGCGCGTTGAATCGGACCAACCGCCAGCCCGGATCACGAAAAAGGCACGAACGCCACTTGTGCCTCGTGTCCTACTCCCGCTGCACGGCTGGCCGGGTGAGCCATTGGGCCAGTG
>CAZUHK010000237.1:0-3838 GCA_964620345.1 uncultured Planctomycetaceae bacterium | reverse complement strand
GGGCGTCAAAGAAATATACAATCCCGTCATGGCCAAACGAGCGGCGAGCCGAGTGTTCGATCATGAGCCGGTGCGCCATGTGCAGGCCGGCGAGTTCGCCGAGGGCCGGACGTACCGCGTGCGCCGCCCCGGCGGGGCGGGCGATCACCTGCTGATCTACACGATCGACGGCGCCGGCCGCATCGTCCACCGCGGCGGCGAGGCGCGCTGCGCCGCGGGCGACCTGCTGCTGTTCAGCCCGGACTATCCGCAGGACTACGGCTCGCACCCGGACGGGGGCCGATGGCGGCTGGCCTACGCCCACTTCAACCCCCGGCCCCACTGGCAGCCGTGGCTGAAGCTCCCGGCGATCGACGGCGCCGGCGCCGGCATCGGCAAGCTTTCGATCACCGATGCGCCCACGGCCGCGCACGTGCTGGCGGCGTTGCGCGACGCGGCGCGGCTCGGCGACACGCCGCTGGCCCACGCCGAACTGCTGGCCCACAACGCCATCGAGCGCGCCCTGATCTGGGCCGACGCCGCCAACCCGCTCACCGGCGGCCGGCCGCTGGATCAGCGCGTCACCGAGGCGATCGAATACCTGCGCGTGCGGATGACCACGCCCATCACACTGCAAGACCTCGCCGCCGCGGTGCACCTGAGCCCGTCGCGCTTGAGCCACCTGTTCAAGGCGCAGGTCGGCCTCACGCCGATCCAATACCTCGAACGCCAACGCATCGAACGGGCCTGCCAACTGCTCGAACAGACCGCCATGCCCGTCCAGCAGATCGCCCACGCGGTCGGCTACGCCAGCCCGTTCTACTTCTCGCTGCGTTTCAAGAAGGCCACCGGCCGCAGCCCGCGCAGCTACCGCAACGCCCAGCGCTGAGCCAGTGAACCGCAGGACTCAGCGCCGCTGTCCGCGACGCCCGCGGGCCAGCAACCCCACCGCGCCCAGCCCGACCAGCGTCAGCGACGTCGGCTCGGGCACCGCGTGGGTCGCCGTCGGCTCGGGGGAGACCTGCGGGGCCGGCTCCCACGTGATGCCGATCAGGGCCATCGGATCATCCATCGTGGCCCAAAGATCCACGTAGCCAACGCCGGGCTCGGTCGCGGCCCAGCCAGCCGGCGCGAACGCCAACACCACCGCCACGATCGCCCCGAGCACCGGCCCACTTACTTCGCATGAACCGATCATGTGCCGCTCCCTGGTTCACAACCAAATTCCGATGCTTGATCATCCCACCAACCCGCCTCTGAATCAAGTACAAATCGCGCCGATGCGGACCGGCCCGTGGACGCAAACGGTGTCATATGATTTCCATCGCCATCACCAGCTCCACACACATCGTCACGCCCTCGGCACCGACCGCGATGGAACAAATCAACCTGACGCTGCGCGCACGCTGACCGCCGCTTCGCCTCACCCCGCCGAGGTCCACCGGCCGGCGATGGCGCGGCGGTAGTCGACGGGGCGCTGCCCGCTGTGCTCGCGGAAAATCTTGCAGAAGTAGCTGACCGACCCGAAGCCACACGCCCCCGCCACCGCGCCGACCGAATCGTCCGTCGTGGCCAGCAGCATGCGGGCCCGATCCAGTCGGCCTCGGGTGAGCACCTGGTTGATGGTGCGGCCCACCTCCCGCTTGAACCGCCGTTCGAGCTGACGCCGACCCAGCCCGACCGCTTCGGCGACGCCCCCGACCGTCACGCCACCGGTCAGCCCTTCGCGGAACAAGGCGAGCGCGGCGGCGACCTTCTCATCGCCGGTCACCCACGTGTCGCTGCTGGCGCGGACCACCAGCCCCGTCGGCGGCAATTGCTCAAGCAGCGACCGATCGCCCGGCGGCTCGACACCCGCTTCAATCCATCCGTCAAGCCGCCGCGCCGCCTCGTACCCGATCCGGTGCAGCGGCTGGGCGACGCTCGACAGCGAGACGTGGCCGGACTCGCACGACAGCGGGTCGTTGTCCACGCCGACGATCCCCAGCTCATCCGGCACCGCCCACCCCAGCGTCCAGGCGGCCTCGGCCAATTGCAGCGCGTAGCCGTCGGCGAAGGCCATCACGCCCAGCGGCCGGCCGCGCCGCCGCCGGCGGAGCCAGTCCATCAATCGCCCCGGGGCCCAGCGACCCCGCGTATCGCCGACAACGATAGCCCGCCGCCTCGACCGTTTCGGCAAAGCCGGCATACCGATCCAGACTGCCCTCATGGGCCGGCAGGACGAATCCCGCGAACCGCTCGAAGCCGCGCTCCAGCAGGTGCTCCGCCGCCAGCTCGCCGACGCGGCGGTTGTCGACGCAGATCGTCGGCAACTCGGACCGGCCGGCGTTGTCGCCGACGTTGACCACCCGATGCCGCACCTCGCCGATGGAGACATCGCCGGGCCAGATCATGAGGATCCCGTCGATGTCGCCTCGACCCGCGAGTTGACCGTACCGATGCCCGCCGCGTGTCTGTAGCTCCAGCGTCCAGTGCCCGACGCCGCGGCTGTACGCGACGATCCCCCCGATAATGCCCCGGCCGTATTCGAGCGAGGCATCGATCGCGACGATGATGCGGCGTTGGACAAGCGGCGGATGATGCATGACGCAAGATTTATACCATAATTCGCAATATTGTCATTGATCCGGCCGGTGCGTACGACTTATGATTGAGTCGGTGTCGATCAACTCACAGGCCCAAGGCCTCGGCCGCGACCCGTCGGGCGTGGACGCCAAGGCGCGCGGGGGCCGGTTGCTGGGAAAGGGTTCAACATGACGCGCGAAGTTCGACGCGGGTGCCGTTCGCGACGCGGGGCGTTCACGCTCGTGGAATTGCTGGTCGTGACGGCGATGATCGCGTTGCTGCTGGCGCTGATGTTCCCGGCACTGGCCAAGGCCCGCGAGGCGGTGCGACGCGCCGTCTGCGCCGCCCATCAGCAGCAGATGGCCCAAGCGCTTCTTCACTACGCCTCCGATTACGCCGGTCGTCTGCCGCCGGCCTACCAGACCAACCACGATGTGACCCACGGGAGCAACGCCAATCATCTCGTGCCCGATGCCCTTCACTACGACCGCCACGACCGCTGGGCCCTGTTCAAGCGTACGGCTTCAGCGACGGCGTCGTGCAGTGTCCCTCGCGGCCCGTGCTCCGATTCAGATCATGGGATGATGCCGACGAATTCTCCTGGTCGGACGCGGTGTTCACGTCATACCTGTTTACTTACTCCCTGCGCGCGCCCGACGCGCCTCACCGCTCGGCGCCCACGAACATCGAGCGAAGCCCCGGGCGCGTCTCCGACGGCGGCGACCTGACGCTCATTGCGGACGTTGTCTTCAGCAACTCGACATTTCAAGGCGTCTGGCCGGCCGAGGCCGACAAGCCCTACGAGGCCAACCACCGCGTGGTCGCTGGCGGCGGCCGCTTCGAAGGGGCCAACCACGCCCGCGTCGACGGCAGCGTCGTCTGGCACGGGCGGGCGATGTATCCTGATCGCTTTATTCGCGGCTCGACCTCGCAGGGTACGCAAGGAACCTATGCGGACGGCAATGGCACGCTCACCCACGGGCGCCTGCCCTGGGACTACACCTGGTGGTGGGTCGTCGATGCCGGCGCCGCCGCGCCCACACGCCCCGAGTGAGCATCGGCCGCGCCCGCCTGCGGCGGGAGAAGAAAAGGAGAAGACAAGGTGTCAGGAACACGTTAGTCGACGGCAGGTTGCTCATTTCAGGTTCCTGACACCCCTAACCCCAAAGATTCACCACTGAGAACCTCGTGCTGCGCAGCGGACTCGTGCTGCTCTGCGAAGCGCCGCTTCGCAGAGCAGGAGCGCCGCTCTCCGCTCTGCGAAGCGCTACGCAGAGCATGAGTCGCAGAGCGG
>CAZUHK010000236.1:0-3879 GCA_964620345.1 uncultured Planctomycetaceae bacterium | reverse complement strand
GCCTGAAAACCACAGTATGACACAAGGCCACAAAAAGCGCGAATTGCTCTAACGGAAAAAAGGTGTACAACTTCATCGTAAATTCTAGTCAAGTCATCGTGAACTCAGCCCGCTGCTTCGGGCGATGCGCGACGTTGCTTCTGATCGCGACGTCTTCGATGACATGCGCGATCACCCCCGAGCGGTCAACCGATGGCCTTACACAATCCCACACCATCCAACGGACCGATCTGGAAGTGCAGGCGCTGGTGATGCAACTGGCTGACGAGTACATCGCCGCGATGGGGGAAGCGTGCTATCTGATGCTGGCAGAGGCCAAGGACGACCCACGGGCACGATGGTTGATCCAATCCTTTTTGCGGAACGGCGTCGGGGCTGCGATCGATATCGCCACCGGTCCCAATCCCGACGTGGCCCTGCTCGATCTGCTCGTGGTCAGTTCACTGCAGACTTGGTCGTTCGAAATCCATTGGATTCCTGCGGGCATTGATCCGGAGACCGGTGCCATCGCGACGGCGCGATTGAAGGAAGCTGAGCGAAACCTCTGGCAGGCCGCCAGCCGCATAGTGGACGACGAAGACCAGCAGACACTTCGCGGCTTGATCGATGCGTGGGTCCAGGCAAACCCGGATCGTACGGTCGTAGCGTTCGTGCGATTCGAGGAATTCACCGATGCCCGCCGATCACCCGCCGACCGACGTACACACGCCGCGAGTCTGTTACGGGAACTTGACCAAGCCAGTACGGCGGTCGACAACGCCCGCCTGCTGGGCGAGCGGTTGATCTGGTTTGCCGGCCGATATCCCTTCGTCCTCGGTGAGCAGGCGGAGTTGACCTCATACCGGATCGCCGACCAACCGGAGATGCGAAACCTTGCCGCGACGCTCGATGAGTTTCGCCAGTTGAGCCATGCCCTGGCCGAACGAAGCAACGCCCTGCCTGACGATGTGGCTGCCGCAGTCAAGCGGCTGGAGGAATCCGTCGGTCGGCTGAGTGCTTCAACGGTCGAGCACACCTTCGATCGCCTCGCCGACGAGCGCAAAGCGTTGCTCGATGACATCCAAGCCCGGGAAGGCGATCTCCGTGGGGTGTTGCAGGACCTTGAAAAGACGATCGAAGTTTCGACGGGCTTGGCGCATGAGCTTACCGGGACAGTCAACGCGATTGATCATGTCGTCAGGCGATTCGATCGTGAAGACGGTGAAACACGCGAGCCGTTGGATATGAAAGATGTTCGTGATGCGGCGGTCGAAACCGGCAAAGCGGCGGAAAAACTGACCGCACTCCTCGAACAGACCAATCAGACACTTGATTCGGCGGCTTTGGACCAGCGCCTCAAAACGTTGGAAACGATGTCGAACAACCGGGTGGATCGGGCGTTCTACAGGGGCTTACTGCTGATCGGCGTTTTGATTGCGGGCCTTGCCGCGATTCGGCTAATCCGACGCAACGCAAACATGGCCGAGCCAAAACATGCTTGACAATCAAGACAGTCGCTCATCCCCCAACTCGTTCTGCGCAGCGACTCGTGCTCTGCGTATCGCTTCGCAGAGCGGAGAGCGCTGCTTCGCAGAGCAGGAGCCCCTGACCCCGGCCCGCCTGGAATCAAATTTCCTATCAGTTAACTGAACGCAATACTGGATCTGTCCCGAACGCCATCAACTTAAGGCATAATCCAATTGTTAAGAGATACTTATGACAATCTTGGCGGGCACTCTTCGATGGTTAGTGCAACTGTGTCGAATGCGAATGCACGAATTCCCCAAGAAATGTCGCCCACCATCGAGCGAGAGTCGGCGATTGACCGTGGGAAGGATGCTCCACGGGGAGATAGACATAAGCCATTCAAATACAATTGGTTATCGCTTAAGTTAATGGCATTCGGATCTGTCCCGTTTTGCTCCGCCGCCGACCGCGGGGCCCCCGGGGGGGACGTTCTTCTCCCCGGTCAATCTGCAGGGTCGCAAGCTGGGGTTGCTGGCCGAGGGTATCGAATATCTGCGGGCATCGGTCGCCCCGGGCGGGCGGTGTTTGACTGAGCGGCACGGGTCAAGCAATATCCGAGGGATTTATCTTGTCCCCAAGCCCCGGGTGGCGACCAACCCTGTATGAATCAGCGAATGGCCGAACTTCGTGAACGCTTTGAAGGCTTGGTGCGTGAGCATCACGACATGCTGCTTGCGTACCTTCGGGCCCACACTGGGCAGGCCGCGACGGCGGACGACCTGTTTCAGAAGACGATGCTCGAGGCCTGGACCCATCTGGAAAGACTCGATCCCGACCGCCCCGCCGGGCCGTGGCTGCGTGGGATTGCGAGGAACCTGATGAATTCGCAGCGGCGGGACGAGGCCCGGCAGTGGCGCCGCCTGGACAAGCTCGCCGCACTACGGCTGGACCAGCACTTTGACCATGTGGACCATGAGCCGCAGCTGGAGTTCCGGGAAGTCATGGATGCCCTGCTCGACTGCCTGGAAGGGCTTGCGCCGCGTTACCGCGGGCCGCTGGAGCACTGCTATTGGGGTGGTTTGCCGATCAAGGAAATCGCGGTCAGGGTGGGCGTGACGCTTGAGGCCTGCAAGAAGCGCCTGCAGCGTGGGCGGGAGATGCTGCGGGACTGCATGACCGGCAAGGGGGTGCTCGCACCCCCGGAGGGCGACCCATCGTGAAGACACAGCCGCCACCCAACCCGAACCCTTCGGACCTGCCGCCGAACGACGCGGACCAGCGGATGCTCGACGCGCTGCTGTGCACCGCGGGGGAGTCGGACGCGCGGCGCGCCGAGCGTGTGGATCGCGTGCTGCAAGCCGTCGGCGGCGAGCAGGCAGCCCAGCGCCGGCCCGCGGTGATCGGGCGGATTCGGCAAGTGCGGTGGCTGGGACCGGCGGGCTTGGCGGCGGCGATCCTGATCGCCCTGTGGGTGGGCTGGCCGAGTGAAAGAATGGAATCCGCCTACGCGGTGATGGCGCGTGTGGTGGCGGCGGCGGAGTCGGCGACGTACCGCCGCTACAACGTCACGGTCACGACCGATGATGGTCAGCGTGTGCCGGCGACGCTGGATGTTGCCGCGGGCGGGCGATTTGTCGGCCAAGTCCAGGCGACCGGGCCCATGGGGCGCACCGTGTCCATCATCGCAGGGTCCGACGGCGAGAAGTATTGGCGGGTTCCGCCGATCGGCCGGGTACGCGTCTCCGATGAGCCGATCGGCCCGTTGGTCGGCATGTGGTCTGGTGGGCAAGGCGACGGTGCGGAGATACTCACGATCCACCGCCTGGTGGGTCAACTGCAACGGGGCTACGAGATCCGGGACGCCGAAATCGAAGACCCGCAACTCGTGCGTCTGAACGCGATGCGCAAGGAAGGGGAGGGTTCGCGCGGCATCACGCCCCTGATCCGCCCGGCTTGGGCGGAGGTCATCGCGCAACGCGATTCGGGCGATATCGTCGAGGTGACCTTCAGCTTCGACGAGAGCTTTCGTCCCGGCGAACGGACGATCCGATCGATCACCTTCACCCTGCAGCCCGACGCCGAAGAACCCCAGCCCGAGTGGTACGAGCACGAATCGCATCATTCCGGCCGACCCGTGCGCGAAGACTGAGAATCTTTGACTCGCTTTGTCCCCACCGTCACGCCGCGGGCCAATCCCTAGTGAAGCCGGACACCGGTTCCGGTAACCAGAGCCCTTACTTTCAAAAGGAGTACCCATGAACACGATCCCCGTCACCTCAGCGTTCCGTTTCGCCATGGCCGCTGCCGCCGCACTCGCACTCGTTATAACGCCCGCGCTGGCCGAGGAAACCGAAGCACAGGTTGAAGAAGAGGTCACCGAAACGAACGCCATCAACATAAGGGGCGAAGATTTATAAGTCGGCGCTGATAATC
>CAZUHK010000235.1:0-3889 GCA_964620345.1 uncultured Planctomycetaceae bacterium | reverse complement strand
CGTCACGTTGCCAACGTGAATGTCGTGGGTTCGAATCCCATCACCCGCTTTGTCCAAAGCCCTGTTGCCAGACGGCGACGGGGCTTGTTCTTTGGTGGCAAGTCGTGACACGCAACGGACTTGTGCGTGAGGGTCATGGGCGACCATGCGTGTGTCGTCCGACTCGGCGTCCATGTCACGTGATGGCGGTCGATGGCCTGTAGAGCCGCTGGTTTCCTGCATATTTCCTGCGCGCCGGCCGGGCTGTTCCGCCACCGCACTGTCGGTCGTTCCGTTGGCGCGAAGCGGGATCGCTTCGGCCTCGCCATCGTCATCGCGGCGAGGGATCGGAGGAAGCTGGCTGAGCTCGGCTGCGATCGGCAGAAGGTTCTCATCCATGTACGTTGACTCGGTGAGTCGCGGATCGGTGTGCCGCATGTGTGCCTGCCGGGCACGCTGGCTCATGCCGGCCGCGGCCATCATCGTGCCGAGCGTTTTTCGGAGCGCATGGAAATCCACGATGCCCGATGTCTCGTCGCCTTTGTCGATGCCGGCCAGCTTCAGGTCGGCGTTCATCACACGGATACTTGGAACCTGGCTCACGACCGGCGTCTTGCTCGAAGCTCGCTGCGGTCGAACGGCCCGAAGCTCTTCCGCAAGCTGCGGGTGGATGACAATTGAATCTGCTCTTCGGCTCTTCGTGGTCTCGGCCCGGAGATGAATCCGGGCAACCGCCGTATCGAGCTCGATGTCACCCCAGCAAAGTGCCGCGATTTCAGAACGCCGCAGGCCAGTCCACACCGCGATCAAGTAGGCCAAGCGACGCAGACGCCCGATCTCGTCCGCCTTCGCCAGGGCTTCCTTACTTACATCCGCCAGTAGTTCACCCTTGTTCGGGCCCGTCCGGATCATCATCAGCTCTCTGCGAGGCCGACGTTGGGCCGCGTTAAGCAGCTTTGTGATTTCGGTCGGCTTCAGAGCACGCCGCGGGTGGGTGTGCTTGACTGACCGTCGCTCGCGACGCTTCAGCCCCACCAAGGGATCCGAAGCAATCCGGCCGGACTCAACAGCCCATTTCGTGAACGACTTGGTGCTCGTCACGTATTCGTTCCGGGTCCGGCCGGAGAGCGGACGCTCGCGATGGCGCAGGCCGTCGAGGAACCGGTCGATGCGAACCGGATCGAATTCGTGCAGCCGCTTGGCCCCCGTGCCATCGATGATACGCTCGATACGGGTCTGGAGTTGATTGACATATGCGTCATCACGGCCCGCCGAACGGGTCTTGGCGATGAAGTCCGCGAGGTGTTCACTGATCGGACGTTTGCGTTGCTCGTCGTAGGGGTTGGCGATGCCTTCAGCACGGTCAGCCGCTTCACGCTCGAGCCGTTGGCCACGACTCAGTGAGGCGTCCTTGTCGCTGTAGCCCACGCTATCGCGCCACCGGCCCTGTTCTGCGTCGTACCAACTGATCATCCACTTGGCGCCCTTGCGGCGCTTCGTGCCCTTGCGTTTATAGACTGAAGCCATCGCTTGACCTCGCAGACGTGCGTTTGCATCACATCGTATCGCCGCATCGCCCACCGCGCAATCTACTAGCGACGGCTTGATCCAAGGTGAGCTTCCATATCCACCAGTCGCCATCGCACAATCTTCGGCCCGATGTGAATCGGCTCAGGCAGATCACCTGAGGAAACCAAGCGCCAGACCGTCCGAGGATGGACACCCAGCAGTTCTGCGACCTGTCGCACGTTGAGTTGCTGTAGCTTCGCCAGTTGATCGTCTTGCTTCGGTATCATCGCGCACTCCTTCACAGGATCTGTCAAAGCCGCCGAGGCCCGCGAAGGCTTCAGCAGCGAAGGTTCAATCAAACGCGCGCGCCTGCCTGCGGAACTCGGTTGAGGCCTTCCTGGCACCGTCCGCCAGGGCCCGAGCCGTGTGCTTCGCCGTGGCCGCACCGGCTTTCAGAACGCCCTTGCCGGCCACCTTGCTTGCCTGCAGCACATGGGTGCCGATGGCTCCTGGCCAGACCGTTCAACAGCAATTGCGCATCGCGTGTCTGCGGATTCTTCGCCATTGTTCACTCCCCACACCCATCACACCGCAGGTAGTAGCCGCAGTAGGGGCATGCCTCGCCCGGCTGAAGATCGCCGGCTTTGTGGCATTGGGGGCAAAGCATCGTTCCCGTCCGCATCTCCATGGCTCGGGCTGTCCGGCGGTCCAGCACTGACTGCTCTTGCTGGCGCTCCCGTGGTTGGCCAGGCGTCGGTCGTGGTGGGTATGCCATTGCGTGGCTCCTTTCACCACGCATCTTCTCCTATCCCCCGACAATCCTGATGAGCCACACCTGACGGCCGGCAGACGCTTCGATCGCTCAAAACGCCCCACGCGAGCCACAGGAGCATGACGCGGCGATGTCCGGATAATCGGCGGCAGGGATTTTCATTTCGCCCCGGCCGGATTTTGTGCTATATTTGGGTATTCAGGTCCACTGTCGCGGCCTGATCACGAGGCGGGGCAACCGCAAGCCAGCCGGACAGGACTGGGAGAAGATGAACCACCATGGATAATCTCGAATCAACCGTACAAGAAGAAGCAGGATTCTTTGGCAGGATGAAAGATCGTGTTTCTGATTATGCTTCTGCTGCAGGGCAGAAGGCAAAGACTGCTGCTGCTATTGCAACAGTGCTTGCTGCTGGCGCATTGGGCGGAAAGGCTCAAGGAGCTACGATCGATCCCACGACTCTCGTGAACACGAACACATCCTATGATCAGGCTATTGCTGATCCACATGCAGGAGCATCTGGAGATATTGCAGGAGCAGACTTTGTCTCCTCTATCGATTCTTTCGTTGTCCTCTATGATTCTGGAAGGGTTGATTTCTACCAGGATAGTGCCGGACCCATAGCATCAACTCCATATAAGAGCTGGGGAAGCATCGGTAGCACAGGCATCTCAGCTATCGATTCAAGCAAATATGGTGCTGAGCTCGCACTCACGGATAATGGAAATGTCAACTTCTATGACCTTGACGGCAACTTCAAGGGAGGAATTACTACAGGAGTAAGCGACATCACCGACATCTCCTATGATCAGGTAAACGATCGCATCATCGCATCAAGAGATAATAACACAGTAACAGTGGCAATTGACGGTACAACCGACTTTTTGATCGGCACTGGCCCTGATCAGGCAGAGTATATCACGCTGACTGAAGACGGAAATGGCAATCCTATCGATGATCTGCTACAGACAGGTCAAGCTTTCTACCGCATCGATGACAACACAGGACAGATTTTGGGTAGTCCAGTGAGTACGAATATGCCAAGCGGAACAGGCGTTGCATACTCACCAAACCACATCCTGAGTGCAGTAGAAGGCGGATTTTTCGTCTACAACAACCAACAGCACGACTTCCAGCAGTTCCAGGACACGCAAACCGTCCCTGAGCCCTCATCCCTGTTGATGGGTCTTGCAGGCCTTGGAGCTCTTGCTCTTAGGCGCGGCAGGAACGATGAGAAGTACACTCCAAAAGGAGAGTGATGTGCTTGAATGTTTGTGATGATCGTGAGTTGGGTTAAGGCCGGATCGACGGCCAGTTCGGGGCAAGTCTCACCGGGGATTCAGATACAGCTTCTGGAAGAGCAGATCGGCGCGTGGCGTTGATGCTTGTGTTGTCGCCCCGTCCTGGCCTACTCGCCACCCCGAAGGGGCCAACCCCCGGCTCGCCGATCGGCCCGGTCCCCGAGTCATGAGGTGGTGCAAGCTCAGCCAGGGGTTGAGCTGAGCTTGCCCGGAGAGGTGGGTCAGCGGAGGTAGTGAAGATGGAACGATGTCCAGTCTGTGGTGATCGGTCGCTTGAGCTTCCCCCGTTAGGGCGGGCGCGGGAGACTGGTATGGGTGGGTGTTGCCC
>CAZUHK010000234.1:0-3893 GCA_964620345.1 uncultured Planctomycetaceae bacterium | reverse complement strand
GCATCGGTGCGCGGCTGGATGTCCCACGGCTTGAACGGCCGCGGCGCGATCGGATCGCGCGTCACCGACGACCGCGACGCGCCCAGCGGCTGCACCGCCGGGTACGTCGTCTTCGACCCGGCCGGCGCCATGTGCGCCTCGATCGCGGTCTGGGGCTTGAGATGCTGGGCGATCAGCCGCGCCGCCTCGACCAGGTTCTGCGCCTCGAAGTCCGGCCGCTGCGATGGGTCGAGCGTGAGCTGCTCGCCCTGGGCGTCGGGCTTGCGGATGAGCACGGTGCGCGTGGCCGCGGCCTTGCCCGCCTCGATGTCGCGCGGTGCGTCGCCCACCATCCAGCACATCGCTAGGTCCAGCTTCAAGTCGCGGGCTGCCTGCAGCAGCATGCCCGGCTGGGGCTTGCGCCAGGGGTGTTCCTGCTTGTACCGCGGCACCGTGCCCTGGGGGTGGTACGGGCAGAAGTAATAGGCATCGACCACCGCGCCGTTGGCCTGCGTGCGAAGCAGCTCGCTCAGCCGCTCGTGCACGGCCTGGACGTCGGCCTCGGCGTACCGGCCCCGGGCCACGCCGCCCTGGTTGGTCACCACGACGATCTTGTACCCCAGCCCGCGCAGCGACGCGACGCCCGCCGCGGCGCCTTGCATCAGCTTCACCGCCGCCGGGTCGCCCAGGTCGCCGTCGTTGGGGATCAGCGTGTTGTCGCGATCGAGAAAGACAGCTCGATTCATAGCCAACAGGGTATCACATGGCATGAGCAATCGCGCCGATGACGCTTGCCCGCCGCGGCGGTTTGCCGATGATGTCGCCATGGCCCCAATGAGCGATGCCCTGGACAAGCTGCTGCGCCGCACGTTGCCGCACGACGCGGTGTTCGGTGAGGTCGACTACGAGCCCGGCGGCGCGTTCGGCCCGCGCGTTCAGCAGGACGTGCAACTGGTCGTCATCCACCGTGGCAGCGCCGCGATCACGATCGATGGCCGAGCGCATCGCCTCGCGGCCGACCACGTCTGCTGCCTGGCGCCGGGCGCGACCGAGTATTTCCGGTTCGACCGCGTCAAGCCGACCCACCACAGTTGGGTGGCGCTGCATTTCGATCCGGTGCCGCGCGGGTTGAAGGCCGTGCTGCGCAAGCTGCCGTTCGATCAGCCGATGACGCGAAGGATGGGCGACGTGCTGGAGCTGGGCCTGTCGGTCATGCGGCGGCGGCTGAGCGGCGACCATGCGGTGCTGCTGCACCTGGGCGTGGCGTTCTGGCACGCCTACGTCGCCGCCGCCGAGATGGACAAGCCCGATCGCCCCGTGCCCGAGCCGGTCGCCAGGGCCAGGCGATACATGGACCGCCACTTCGCCGAGCCGATGGAACTGGCCGACGTCGCCCGGGCCGCGGGCGTGACGCAGAACCATCTGGTGCGATTGTTCGCCAAGCACATCGGCCACACGCCGATGCGTTACCTGTGGCGGGTGCGGGTGCAGCGCGGCGCCGACCTGCTGCGCGACACGGGCCTGAACGTCAGCCAGATCGCCTACCGCGCGGGCTTTTCCACGCCGTACCATTTCTCGCGCCTGGTCAAGCAGCAACTGGGCGTCTCGCCCAGCGAGCTTCGGCAAAGCCACTGGCAGCCGCGCGGTGTTTAGTTCTTCAGTTCCGCCGGGCCTTCGCGCTGGATTGGGGGCCGGGGTTCAGCTACCCACGGCGTAGCGGACGAAGTTGACGATCTTCGCGCCCTTGGGCAGGATGTCGCCGACGGTCGCCTTGCCTTCCATGTCCTTGACGTACTGCTGGCCGAGCAGCGTGTTTTCGCTGACCCACTTGCCGTACTTGCCCTGGGCGATTTTCTCGGCGATGTTCTCGGGCTTGCCCGATTCAATGGCTTCTTGCTTGGCCTGTTGCAGCGCCTTGGCCTTGTCTTCTTCGGGCAGGCCGGCCTCGTCCACGGCGATGGGCGTGGGCACGTGGGCGGCGATGTGCTGGCAGATGCCGGTGAGTGTCTCGGCGTCGATCTCGCCCTCGCCGGCGACCACCACGCCGATCTGCTTGTTGTGGTGCAGGTAGTGGCCGATGGTCGGGCCCACGAGCTTGTGCCCGCGGCGGAAGCTGGCGTTTTCCTTGGTCGTGATGCGGATCGAGTCGATCCGCTCGGTGATCTGATCGTCGGGCTTGATCTGGCCGGGCTCGAGGTTGAGCGCGGCGGCGGCGATTTCATCGGCGGCCTTGATGAAGGCCTCGTTGCGCGCGGTGAAGTCGGTCTCGGTGTTGATCTCGACGATTGTGGCGCTGTTGCCGTGGGTCGCGACGCTCACGACGCCTTCGACCGCGGCCCGGTCGGCGCGCTCGTCCATCTTGCCCTTGAGCTTGGTGCGCAGCAGCTCGATCGCCGCGTCCACGTCGCCGTCGGTCTCGGTCAGGGCCTTTTTACATTCCATCATCCCCAGCCCGGTGCGCTGGCGGAGGGCTTGAACATCCTTGGCGCTGATGGCCATGGTCGAGTTCTCCTGTGGTCTTGTGATCGGTGGTCAAGCCATCGCCGCGGCGCGGTCGCCGGGCCGACGGCGGGGTTTACTTCGTCGCCTGGGCGTTTTCGTTCTCGGGCTGCTCGACGGTCTGCTCGTGGGCATCGTCGTCGAGCGCCGCGGGGGGCGCGGGCTTGGCCGCGTGCTCATCGCCGCCGGGGGCCACGGGCGTCTGCTGCGGCGGGGCCTGGCCGGTCGGCTCGCCGGTGCGGTCGGCCTGCTTGGGGCTCTGGTCCACCGTCTGCTCGGGCGACAGATCCTGCGCTTCTTCGCCGGCGGCCGGCGCGTCGACCTCGTCCTCGGCGCGGAACTGGGCGCGGCTGGAGCGGCGCTTGGGTTGGTCGGCCTCGTCGCCTTCGTCGGTCGCCTTGGACTGCTGGGCCCGGGCGGTCTTGCCTTCGGTCGCCGCTTCGCCGAGCTGCTGCATGATGATCTCGATCGCCCGCATCGCGTCGTCGTTGCCGGGGATCGGGATGTCGGTCAGGTCCGGGTCGCCGTCGGTGTCCAGCAGGCAGACGGTGGGGATGCCCAGCGAGTGGGCCTCGCGCAGGGCGTTGATCTCGCGGCGGACATCGACCACGACCAGCGCGCCCGGCAGCTTGTCCAGCGCCCGGATGCCGCCGAGGTTGCGGTCGATCTTCTTGCGCTCCCGCAGCAACTGGCTGGCCATCTTCTTGGAGTAGTTCTCCCACTCCTCGCTGTCCATGAGCGCTTCGAGCTCCTCGAGGCGCTTGAGGCGGGAGCGGATGGTGCGGAAGTTGGTCAGCGTGCCGCCCAGCCACCGCTCGGTGACGCGCGGCTGGCCGACCTGCTCGCACATCCCTTCGATCGCCGGGCGGGCCTGGCGCTTGGTGCCGACGAACAGCACGTCCTTGCCGTCGGCGACGGTGCGGGCGACGAACCGCTTGGCCAGCAGCAGGCCCTTGATCGTCTGGCGCACGTCGATGATGTGGATGCCGTTCTTCTTGCCGTAGATGTACGGCTGCATCTTGGGGTTCCACCCGGCGGTGCGGTGGCCGTAGTGGATGCCCGCGTCGATCAGACTCTTGACCAGGGATGCCATGCTTGCTTGCTCCAAACGCGTTCAGCGACACCGGCGGTGGGCCGATCAGCAGAACCTCACGTGACACACGACGCGAGGCGGATCCATCCGCCCAAGGGCGCTTCGGTTAAACAAAATCGCCTCCCGCGGGTGAGCGGAAAGGCAGGTGTTTTCCCAATCGGTCGGCGTCCGATGCACGCCACCGGCCGACCACCGGCCGCTGATCCAAGCCGGAACGTACGAGTGTAACCCCGTTGCCCGCCCGGAGCAAGCGGCCGGCGCGCCGCTGCAGGGTGAAGACATTTACCTTGGCTGATTGGCGGATGGGGTTGGGATGATCCGA
>CAZUHK010000233.1:0-3914 GCA_964620345.1 uncultured Planctomycetaceae bacterium | reverse complement strand
CTGGCAAGCCCAAAGACAGGCCGCCTGACCCCGCCAGGATTTATGCTCGCACACGCTGGATTTGATTTCGCCCACCCGATGGGACAATATCTGTTAAATCTCGCGGAGATGTTGCCGTTGAATGACACATTTGCCGCGTGGGTACGTCCATCTCACTGGCAGCATCAAGCGTGCGGGCCGACGGCGGGTCCGCCCGGCTAAATCCTACTGAAACGTTCGGACGATTGGAGACTTATCTTGAACCTCAAGGACCTGCTGATTGCGTGTACGTGGCTGTGGGCGACACTGGCGGCTTCGCCGAGCTCTGGCGAGTTGCGTTTGAGTCCGGGCTTCGGAGATCACATGGTGCTTCAGCGCGGTAAGCCGGTAGCGGTCTGGGGCCAGGCCCCGGCGGGGGCGCCGGTGAAGGTGGCCTTCGCCGGGCAAACTGTCGAGGCCGAGGCGGACGACCAGGGACATTGGGCCGTCACGCTCAAGCCGCTCGAAGCCAGCGCCGAAGGCCGAACGCTGAAGGTGGCCGCGGGCGATCAGGCCGTGGCGATCGAGAACGTGCTGGTCGGCGAGGTGTGGCTGACGGTCGGCCGGGCCGGACCGGTGAAAGTGCTCGGCCCGCCGGTGCCCGAACACCTGCACGGCAAGATCGAGCGCACGACCAACCCGGACTCCGACGCGGTGATCGCCGCGGCCGAGCTGCCGCAGCTGCGCCTCTGGTGGGAAGGCAAGTGGACGGTCATCAGCCCCCAGACGGCCGGGGCCATGCCGAGCCATGCCTTTTACTTCGGCCGGGCGATGCACCAGGAACTGGACGTGCCGGTCGGCTGCGTGGCGATCTCCTCCAGTGTCGGTACGCCGATCGGTTGGGTGCGCGAGAAGACGCTGGCGGCCGACCCGAAACTCAAGGCGATCACGATCGATCGGCGCCAGGCGTATCTGGATCTGTACCCGAAGCTCGTGGCCGACTACCAAAAGGCGCTGGCGGCCTACAAGGATCTGCCGCGTCAGCAGCGCCGCCGTACGCCCGAGCCCTTGCCGCCGTTGAAGATTGACGCGCCCGGCGGCGATGAACGCACGCCGGGCATCGGATACCAGACTTATCTTCAGCCCCTGGAGAAGATGACCTGGGCGGGCGTGGTGTTCCACGAGGCATCACTGCGTTCGTGGGGGTTCGCGGTGGTCGAAGACTACCAGTTGCTGCTGCCGGCGATCGTCCGGGACTGGCGTGATGCGTTTGGCCGACCGGATATGCCGTTCATCCTCGTCCAGGTCCCCAGCAGCTCGGTGGAAAAGCACCGCGTGCCGCGGCAGATCGGCCCGCAGGCGCTGCGGCAGGACGTGCAGCGCCGCATCGTCAAGGATACCCCGAACGCTGAACTGGTCGTGACCGCCGACTTCATGGGGACCGACAACGAGGCGATCAAGCATCGGACGCTGGGCGATCGGGCCGCGCTGGCGGCGCTGGTGCGGGCCTACGGCAAGAAAGCCGTGCCCACCGGACCGCTGTTCAAGTCCGTCGCGTTCGCCGATGGCAAAGCACACATCACATTCGACTACGTCGACGGGGGGCTGACCGTCGGCGGGGGGCTGCTGCGGCTACGCACCAGCGACCTGCTCGGATTCGCCATCGCCGGCGAGGACCGCTACTGGCACTGGGCACAGGCCAGGATCAAGGACGACCGCGTGGTGGCCTGGTCCGAGCACGTGCCCGAGCCCAAGGCCGTGCGCTACGCCATGCCCGAGGGCAGCCCGGTGACGCTGTTCAACGAGCGGGGCCTGCCGGCCTCGCCGTTCCGCAGCGATGACTGGTCGGTGGATCTGCCCGAGCGCGGCGAGCACAAGGCATCGGTCGTCCGCACGCCGACAGTGCCGAAAATCGACGGCCGGCTCGGCGACGGTGAATGGCCAGGCCAGCCCCTGACCGATTTCATGATCCGACACACCTATCGCACCGCGGCCTACCCGACCAAGGTCTGGCTGACCTACGACCAGGAAAACCTCTACGTCGGCGGCGAAGCCGCGATGGCCGCCGACTACCCCATCGCCAAGGTCCGCGAGGCCGACAACACCGCCATCGTCTTCGACGATGCGGTCGAAATCCTGCTCGACCTCAATCGCGATCAGGAAACCTACCACCGGCTGGCGATCAATCCCCGTCGCACGCTGCTCGACGGCACCGGATTCAACCGAAGCAAGAACGGCTGGGACTACCGCCACATGAGCGTGCTGCTGGCCGGCCGCGGATTCGACACCCAATGGGACAGCAACGCCAAGGTCGCCACCGGCCTGGGCGAGGGGGCGTGGACCTTCGAAATGGCCATCCCCTGGAAGTCGTTCGGCCTGGAAAGCCCCCCGGCGGGCAAGCCGATCGGTCTGCAGTTGATCCGCACCGCCGCGACCGAGCCGTTCGTCACCCATGGCTCGCACGAAGAACTGATGAGCACCGCTCTTTTCAACGAGTGGTCGCAGTGGGTCAACACCGGCCGCGGCTTCCACACCGGCGCGATGATGCCCTACGAACGGAACGTGCATCGGCCCACCCGCTTCGGGACCGTGACGCTCGAAAAATAAATCCCGACGCCGATGCGGATCATCCGCCCCTTCGCAGCACCACCGGCCACCGGGTGAACGATGCGGGTCAGTGGGGCTTGGTCGGTTGGGGCAGGGCGTCGCCGCAGGGGCCGCCGCCTTCGGCCTCGCCGCGGTTGACCGGGTTGCCGTCGAAGTCGAACAGGCGGTACCAGCCGGCCCGCTCTTCGCACGACCGCGGGGCGTAGTGACAGATGAAGCTTCGGCGGAAGCGGTCGGTGCTTCTGTTGGGGTACGAGCCGTGGATGAGCGAGCCGTTGAAGAACAACACGTCCCCGGCGCGCATGGCGGTGGGCAGCAGTGGCATGCCCGCCGGCGGGTCGACGTGGTGCCCGGTGAAAAAGGTATCGTTGTCGGACCGCTCTTCGGGGCAGAGCACCTCGAGCTTGTGCGAGCCGGGCACAACGGACATCCCGCCGTTGTCCGCATCGGCCGGGTCGAGCGCGACCCACGCGGCCATGCACGTGCCGGGCTTGATGCGAAGGTAGAAGTTGTCCTGGTGAAAATCCTGCCCACGGGCGCCGGGCGGCTTGAAGTAGAGCATCGACTGCGCGGCGAGGGGCTCTTCGTCGAACAGGTCGGCCACGACGTCGCCGATGCGCCGGTCGAGCATGGCCCGCATCGCCAGATCGCGCACCGCCGGGTCGGGCGCGTTGAGGTGGGGGTTCATCAGCCGGGCGTAGTGCCACAGCGGATCGCTGTTATCTCCGATGCGATCGTGATCGGACAGGCCCTGGACCGGGCCGTCGGCCACGGCGTCCATGAACGTCTGCGTCAGGTCGGCCACCTCGTCGGCATCAAACATCCGCTCGACGATGAGGTAGCCCTCACGCTCATAATGCTGCATCTGTGGATCGCTCAGTGCGCGGCGGGCGGTGCGGACCATATGGCGTTGCTCCCTGGTTGAATTCACAATCGTGTCACCCGGCGTTGAGGGCCTCGATGCATTATGCGTCAGCTTGCGGCCGAATGACATTTCCCTGGGCGTCAAAGAAATATACAATCCTGTCATGGCCAAACGAGCAGCGAGCCAGGTGTTCGATCATGAGCCGGTGCGCCATGTGCGGGCCGGCGAGTTCGACCAGGGCCGGACATACCGCGTGCGCCGGCCCGGCGGGGCGGGCGATCACCTGATGATCTACACGATCGACGGCGCCCGCCGCATCGTCCACCGCGACGGCGAGACGCGCTGCACCGCGGGCGACCTGCTGCTGTACGGCCCGGACTGCCCGCAGGACTACGGCTCGCACCCCGACGGGGGCCGATGGCGCCTGGCCTACGCCCACTTCAAGCCCCGGCCCCACTGGCAGCCGTGGTTGAAGCTCCCGGCG
>CAZUHK010000232.1:2787-3965 GCA_964620345.1 uncultured Planctomycetaceae bacterium | reverse complement strand
CGCATGCTCACATGCTCGCTCATGACCCAGCATTTGCACGGTCATCGAGCAATCTGTGGCAGAGCGCTTCGATACCATGTCGGCTATCCCGATTTACGTCCATGCAAGGCCCTTCGCTTCACGCCGGATGGCCTATCGCATTGTTTGACTACCACTTGAGCAATTGGGAACACCCCATCTGATGCAGCATCGAGGGCCTAAAACGCGGTGGGCCGCGAATTGTGTTGTCAATCATTGCCGGTCGAAAGCGTCTTTTTTCTCTGTGGCCCTGTGGTGAATCATCCGCGCGGCCGTGTCGACACGCCTGACCATCGCTCGCCGGGGCCGTTGATCTGAACGCATCAAGAGCGACAACGTAGGCAACGCTTCGACTTCAGACCGATCGGGACATGTCTGCGTCGGTTCACACGGGCATCGGCCGACGGGGGCGCGGCGGTTGAGCGGCGGCGCGAGGTCGCGTTGTCGCTCGCCGCGAAACACACCACAATGCTCGCCATGGCGGATTCGCAAGCGATTCAGGGCATCGCTCCCGGGCGTGTGGTGCGCGCGGCGGGCCACGAGCAGTTGGCCGCGGCGCTGCGGCGCTGCGCCGACGCGGGGGAAAAGGTGGTCGACTACGGCACGCTGCACGCCGGGCTGGGCCTGGCGCCGCCCGAGCGGTTCGTGCGGATCGACATGCCCGGCGGCATCGTCGAGCATCACGTGGCCGACATGTCCGTCAAGGTCCGGGCCGGCACCACGTTGCACGACCTGGCCGCGGCGCTGGCTCCACACAACCAGTGGTTGCCGATCGACGGGGCCGACGATTCGCTGAGCATCGGCGAGGTCGTGGCGCACAACCACTACGGCCCGCTGCGGCTGGGCTTCGGCGCGATGCGCGACATGTTGCTGGGCATGACCCTGGTCAACTGGGAGGGCGAGCTGCAACACGTCGGCGGGCGGACGGTCAAGAACGTCGCCGGCTACGACGTGACACGCTTCATGGTCGGCCACCTGAACATGCTCGGCGTGGTGACGGAGCTGACGCTGCGCACCTGGGCGATCCCCGAGCAGGTGACCGCGGTGGCCCTGCCGGGCGTGCGCATCGATCTGCTGGACAGCCACGTGACCGAGCTGCTGACCAGCGACGCGGCGCCGATCTACCTGGACCACCAGCACACGCCCGAGACCGGCCAGAC
>CAZUHK010000232.1:0-2777 GCA_964620345.1 uncultured Planctomycetaceae bacterium | reverse complement strand
ACCTCTTCCAGAAGGAGCTCCACGCCTACACCATCACCCACGCGATCGAGGATCGAAACGTCCTCCGCTTCCACGTCGACTACTACAAGCCCAAGGATGCTCCAGCGCCCGAGACCGGCCAGACGCTGCACCTGGGCTACGCGGGCTCGGCCCGGCAGTGCGCGGCGCAGTTCCAGGCGTTGCGGCAGTGGCTGCCGGCGATCGGGTACGACCCGCGCGGCGCCGGCGCCCAACGCCGGGATGGGTCGCTGTGGGACGACGCCCGCCGCCGCGCCCTGCGCCGGGCGTGGAAGCTCGACGCCGATGCGTGGGTCAAGCTCATCCTCCCGCCGGGCACCGCGGGCGAGACCGTCACCGAACTGCTCGAAGCCGACCCACCGGCCCGCACGATCATCGAATCCCTGCCCGGCCACGGCGTGGTACACGTCGGCGGCCACTGGTCGATCGCCGAGGCCCGCCGATTCGACACCACGCTCGTGGAGATCGCCCGCAACCTCCGCGGCCTGCGCCTGTGGATGCGCCGCCCCGAACACACCCTCCGCCTCGACCCGTTCACCCCCGCCCCGCCGGACGCCGCCATGCTCGATCGCATCATCCGCGCGATCGATCCGCGAAATCTGTTCAACCCCGGGCGGCTGGGGCGGCCGGCGGTGCAGACGCCTTGAATGACCAATGCCGAATGACCAATGACCAGCGACGGCACCACCCGATTGGAGCCAGCCATGAGCGAACAGCGATTCGACCTTGAGCAGCGGACGGCGGCGTTCGGCGAGGCGGCGTTCGATCTGGCTCGAACGATCAAGCAGGACGTGGTCACCCGGCCGTTGATCGGTCAACTCGTGCGATCGGCAACAAGCGTCAAGGCCAACTGCTGTGAAGCGGACGACGCGGGGACACGCAAGGAATTTCGTCATCGCATCAGTCTCTGTCGCCGCGAAGCTCGCGAGACCAAAGTCTGGCTGCGTATGATTACCCGCGCGTGTCCCGACAAGCGCGAACCAGCATCGAAGCTATGGGTGGAGGCAAAGGAGCTGCGCCTGATCTTCGCCGCCATCTTCCGAAACAGCGCCCCACCCCCAAAGCCGACCCAAACCACAAACCACCGCGATCGTGATTAGGCATTAGTCATTCGTCTTTCGTCATTCGCAACATCGTGAATTCCTCTTCCCCCACCCCCGCCCTTCCCCTCGACCCCCGCACCTACGCCCGCGCCCAGGCGTGCGTGCATTGCGGGCTGTGTCTGCCGGCCTGCCCGACCTACGCGCAGAACGGCCTGGAAGCCGACTCGCCACGCGGGCGCATCTACCTGATCAAAGCAATGGCCGACGGGCGCATCACGCCGACCGACCACGTCACCGGCCACCTGGACCTGTGCCTCGATTGCCGCGCCTGCGAGACCGCCTGCCCCTCGGGCGTGATCTACCACGAGATCATCGAAGAGACGCGCACGCACCTGGCCCGGATGCGCCGCCCCACCGGCTCGGCCCGGCTGGTGCGATGGCTGACCCGCGCGGTCTTCACCCGCCCCGCACGCCTCAAGCTCGCGCTGATCGGCCCGCGAATGCTCCAGGCGGTCGGGCTGTGGCGGGCGTTGACGAAAATCACCGCCCCGCTGCTGCCCCAGCCGCTGGCCAAGATGCAGAACATGCTGCCGGTCCGCGGGCCGCTGTGGGAAACACGCCTCGCACGCCGATACCCCGCCGTCGGCAAGCCCCGCCACACCGTCGGCTTCTTCGCCGGCTGCGTCAGCGCCGTGCTCGAACAGCGGGTCAACCGCATGGCCATCGCCCTGTTGCAGTTGGCCGGGTGCGATGTGATCGTGCCGCGCGGCCAGCGCTGCTGCGGCGCGATCCACCATCACAGCGGCGCCCCCGAACCGGCCGCGGCGATGGCCCGGCGCAACATCGAAGCGTTCGGCCAGGTCGAGCACATCATCACCGCCGTGGCCGGCTGCGGCGCCATGCTCAAGCAGTACGACCACCTGCTCCGCGACGACCCGCCCTGGGCCGACCGCGCCACACGCTTCGTCGCCCGCGTCCGCGACATCCACCAGGTGCTCGACGCCTACGAACTGCCCACGCCCGGCTACCCGGTGAAGCGCGTCGCGGCGTATCACGATGCGTGCCACCTCGCCCACGGCCAGAACATCACCGCCGCCCCACGCCAACTGCTGCGCACCGTGCCCGGCCTGTCCCTCCGCCCCCTGGCCGAGGCCGACATGTGCTGCGGCGCCGCGGGCACCTACAACCTCGATCAGCCGCGGATGAGCCGCCAACTCGCCCAACGCAAGCTCGCGAACATCGCCGAGACCGGCGCCGACCTGCTGGTCACCGCGAACATCGGCTGCGCGATGCAGATCGCCAGCGAAGCCCGCGAGGCCGGCCTCAAGCTCCACGTCATGCACCCCGTCGAACTGCTGCACGCGGCGTACTTCGGCAACCCGTCAATCGGTTGATCGCCCCGGCCCGGATGATTCACCACAGACCCTTCACCCACCCCGCCGCCGAGCCGATCTCGATCACCACACGCCACGGCCCAATCGCGACGATCAGATCATGCATCACCGCCGCAACCGTCCGCACCGTCTGATACATCGGCTCCACCTTCGCCCCGCGATAGGTCCAGGCCACGGACTTGTACTTACCCAGATCGATCGCGAGAATCACCGACACGTCGGCTCCGCTTGGAAGAGCGTCTCCGAACGCTCGAAATACCCGATCGCGACGATTGATCCCCAATCCCAACGCCCACCGGCAGACCCGGCTTTCATCGTTTCT
>CAZUHK010000231.1:0-3969 GCA_964620345.1 uncultured Planctomycetaceae bacterium | reverse complement strand
CGATTCACCGATTCACCGATTCACCGATTCACCGATTCACCGATTCACCGATTCAATCGTATTGCTTGCGTTGCCGGGCGGTGGGGATGCCCAGTTGCTTGCGGTACTTGGCGACGGTGCGGCGGGCGATGACGATGCCCTGATCGGAGAGCTTCTCGGCCAGCGTCTCGTCGCTCAGCGGGTCGGCTTTGTCTTCGGCGTCGACCACCTCCTTGAGCTTGGCCTGCACGGCGGTCCAGCTCATCTCCTCGCCCGAGGCCGACTCGGTCCCGCCGGTGAACAGCATGCGAAGCGGGAAGATGCCGCGCGGCGTCTGCAGGTACTTCTCGCTCACCGCCCGGCTCACCGTGCCCACGTGGATGCCCAACTGGTCGGCCACCTGCACCATGGGCAGCGGTTTGAGGTGCTGCGTGCCGTGGTCGAGAAAATCGCGCTGCACCTCCAGCACCGCGCGCACCACGCGCAGCAGCGTGTTGTTGCGCTGCTCGATCGAATCGAGCAGCCAGCGGGCGTTGGACAGGTTTCGCGCGACGAACTCGCGCGTGCCCTTGTCCTGGTCGCGATCCTTGCCGAGCTTGCGGTAGGTGGGGTTGATCCGCAGCGACGGCTGCCGGCCCCGGTTGAGCGCCGCAACGTAGCTGTCGTGCACCGGATCGTACTCGACGATCACGTCCGGCACGATCGCCTGCGGCGTCTGGGGCGACAACTGCCGCCCCGGCCGCGGGTCCAGCCGGCGAAGCCGCGCCAGCGCCGCGTTGACCTGCTCCATCGACAGACCCGTGGCCGCGGCGATCCTCGGCAACCGGTTCATCTCGATGTCCTTCAGGTGCTCGGCCACGAGCGTGCGGGCACGCTCCAGCTCGTCAAACTCTTCCAGGTCGATCGATTCGTCGGCCAGCATCGCGTCGATCTGCAGCAGCAGGCATTGGCGCAGGTCGGTCGCGCCGATGCCCGGCGGGTCCAGCCGCCGCTGCAGTTCCGCCAGCGCTTCTTCGAGCATCGGGATCGTGACGCCCGCGGGCGCCTGGCGGACCACATCCTGCATGCTCGTGCGCAGGTAGCCATCGTCGTCGATGAAGCCGATCAGGTGTTCACCGGCCCGGCGCGTCTGGTCGTCCACCTCGACGAAGCGCCACTGGTCGAGCAGTTGGTCGTTCAGCGGCAGGCCGCGCGCGGCGGTGTTGGCCATCGCGTCCATCTTGCCATCCCGCTCGGATGGATCGTGCCGGACCGTCGGCCGGTACTCCCCCGATTCGCTGACGTTGGATTCCCACGTGTCCGACTGGCTGTCGGACAGGTCGTTGAGGCGGTTGAAGTCGTCGCTGGTCGATTCACCGGCTTCCGAATCGTGGGCGACCAGCGGCTTCTCGCCGTCGTCGGTCTCGACCCGATCGTCTTCCCGCCGGCCGTTGTCCTCGGGCTTGATCTCCGTCAGCTCCAGCAGCGGGTTGTTCTCCAACTCCTGCTCGATCCGCTCCTCCAGCGCCATGGTCGAGAGCTGGAGGATCTCCATCGACTGGATCATGCGCGGAGACAGCTTCATCTGCTGACTCATGCGCTGGTATTGACCGGCGTCGATGCGCATCGGGTGGTGGCACCTGAAGGAAGGCGAAAGCGGCAACACGATCGGGCAGATCGCCCCACCGGACTATCGGCAGGTCATCCACTTAGCTTAGCCGTATTCCAGCCCGAAACAACCCGATTCGGTCGCAATGGCAAGGGATTTGCTTGCAGCGGCTGCAAAAGGGCCTGCGCAGGCGGGGATCAGCGGTTCCAGGGCATCTTGGCGAGCATCATGGCCATGCCGCAGGTGTCGGTGACGCCGGCGAAGACCAGGCCGCCGCCGACGAAGCCCGGCACGATCAGCCACCACGGGCTGGCCGCCGCGCCCAGCACGGTTCCGATCGCCACCAGCGCCCCGGCGGCGATGCGGACCTGGCGTTCCAGCGACATCACCGCCTTGCCGCGCTCGACCGGCAGGCCCGCGGCCTCGCACGCCTCGGTGCCGCCATGCACGACGACCGGGTCGATGCCCTCCACCTCGGCCAGGCGCGCGCATGCCTGCTTCGACCGCGCACCGGACTTGCAGAGGATGTATGTCGGCCCATCGGCGTCGTCGGGCCGGCCCTGCCGGACCTGGTCCGCGTCCAGCACGTCCAGCGGCGCCAGGCGCGCGCCCCGCACGTGCACCGCGCGGTACTCGGCGGGCGTGCGCACGTCGATCAGATCGATCGCGTGACCGTTGTTGAGCTTGTCCGATAGCGTTTGGGGGTCGATGGTTTTCATGGTCATGATCTGCACCTGCGCTTAAGCGCCGGGGGTGGGTTGGGGTTGGTCGTTCATCTTGGCCACGGCCCGCGCGCGGAGCGTGGCCGAGCCCGAGAGATTGGCCACCTGTGTGAACCCGTGCTGCACGAGGATGCGCGCGGCGTTGTAGCTGCGCAGGCCCGAGCCGCAGCTCACGATGGTCAAGCGGGCGCGGTCCAGTTCGTTCAGCCGATCACGCAGGTCGTCCAGCGGGATGGTGTGAAGGTCGGCCCCGTCGGTGCCGGCCAGGGGCTGCTTACTCACTTCGGCCGCCGTTCGCACGTCAACGACCTGCACGCCCTCGAGGTCGGCATCGGCCTGGGCCACATCGACCAGACCGTCGAGATGATTGCACGCGGCGAACGCGGCCATGTGTACCGGATCCTTCGCAGCACCGAACGGCGGGGCATAACACAGATCCACCCCGGCCAGGTCGCGCACCGTGGCCCCGAATCGCATCGCGGTGGCGATGACGTCGATACGCTTGTCGATGCCGTTGCGACCCACGGCCTGGGCGCCGAGGATGCGGCCGGTGTTGTTCTCGTAAACGAGCTTGAGCGTGACGGGCGTCCCGCCGGGGTAATAGCCCACGTGGTGCAGTTGCACGATGGTGACGGCGGTGGCATCGATCCCGCGTTTGTGCGCGGCGCGCAGCGACAGGCCGGTCAGCCCCGCGATCAGGTCGAAGACGCGGGCGACCGCCGTGCCCATGACCGGCGGCATCGGATCGGTCTGCCCGCCTGCGGCGTGGGTGCCGGCGATGCGTCCGGCGCGGTTGGCCGGGCCGGCCAGCGGCACGCGCATCATCGACCCGGTCGGGCCGTACGGATACTCCGCCGCGTCGCCCACGGCGTAGATGTCCGGGTCGGACGTGCGGCAGAACGCATCGCACGCGATCCCGCCGGACTCGCCGATGCTCAGGCCCGCGTCTTTGGCCAGTTCGATGCTCGGCCGCACGCCGATGCCGAAGATCAGCACGTCGGCGTCGAGTGTCTGGCCGTCGCTGAGGGTCGCGGCGACGATGCGCCCGGCGTCGTCGGTCTGGATCGCATCGACCTTCGTGTTCAGATGCACCCCGACGCCGCGCTCGACCAGTTCATCCTCGATCGGCGCGACCATCTCCGCGTCCATGAGCGTCAGCACCTGCGGGGCCAGCTCGACCAGCGCCACGTCCATGCCGCGGTGGCGGAATTGCTCGGCCATCTCCAGGCCGATGTACCCGCCGCCGACGATCACCGCGTTCTTCGCTTCCTGCTCGGCGACCCATGCTTCGATCGCATCAGTGTCTTCGAGGTTGCGCAGGGTGAAAACACCCGCCGCGTCGGCGTTGTCGGTCGGCGGCACGATCGGCGCGGCGCCGGGCGCCAGAATGAGCTTGTCGTACGGCTCGACGTATTCGTGCCCCGTATCGCGATCGAGCACGGTGACCTGTTTGCGCTGCCGATCGATCGCCAACACCTGGTGCCGCGTGCGGACGTCGAGGTTGAACCGGTCGCGCAGCATCCGGGCCGGGGCGACCAGCAGCTTGTCGCGGTCCTCGATCTCACCGCCGAGGTAGTACGGCAGGCCGCAGTTGGCGAAGGAGGGGTGGTGGTCCTTTTCGAAGACGATGATGTGCGCATGCTCGTCGATGCGCCGCGCGCGGGCCGCGGCGGTGGCCCC
>CAZUHK010000230.1:2258-4031 GCA_964620345.1 uncultured Planctomycetaceae bacterium | reverse complement strand
CCCGTCGACGAGCAAGAACAAATTCTACGGCGAGTTCCTGATCAATGCCCAGGGCGAGGACGTCGTCGCGGGCATCCGCACGCCCATGGGCGTCAGCGAGATGCACAAGTGGAAGGCCCAGGGCCACCCCAACCTCGGCAAGGACGTCTACCGGCAACTGCAGAACGTGAAGAAGAAGCTCGAGCGCCACTACCGCGACATGCAGGACATCGAGTTCACGATCGAGCGCGGCACGTTCTACATGCTCCAGACGCGCACCGGCAAGCGGACGGCCGCGGCGGCGCTGAAGATCGCGGTGGACATGGTCAAGCAGAAGCTGATCGACCAGAAGGCCGCCGTGGGGCGCGTCAAGCCGATGGACCTGAACCAACTGCTGCTGCCGTCGTTCGACCCCAAGGCCGACCGCACCGTGCTGGCCACGGGCCTGCCGGCCAGCCCCGGCGCGGCGGTGGGCAAGCTGGCGTTCAGCGCCGACGAAGCCGTCGAACGCGCCCAACAGGGCGAGAAGGTGCTGCTGGTCCGCAAGGAGACCAGCCCCGAGGATGTCGAGGGCATGCACATGGCCGCGGGGATTCTCACGAGCACCGGCGGCATGACCAGCCACGCGGCGGTGGTCGCGCGCGGCTGGGGCAAGTGCTGCGTCGCCGGGGCCGGCAAGATTCAGATCAACGAAAAAGGCCGGTCCATCACCGTCGATGGCCGGAAGTTCACCTGGAAGGACGAGCTTTCGATCGACGGATCGACCGGCGAGGTGATGGCCGGGAGCGTGCCGACGCAGGAGCCGAAGATGTCCGGCGACTTCGCCAAGCTCATGGGCTGGGCCGACGGGTACCGCACGCTCAAGGTCCGCACCAACGCCGACGCCCCGGCCGACGCGAAGCGTGCCCGTGAGTTCGGCGCCCAGGGGATCGGCCTGTGCCGCACCGAGCACATGTTCTTCGAAGGCGACCGCATCCTCGCGATGCGCCAGATGATCCTCGCCGACTCCAGGGACGCGCGCGAGAAAGCGCTGGCCAAGCTGCTGCCCTACCAGCGCAAGGATTTCGAGGGCATCTTCACCGCGATGAAGGGCCTGCCCGTGACGGTGCGCCTGCTCGACCCGCCGCTGCACGAGTTCGTCCCGCACGACAGAAAGGGCCAGGAGCAGGTCGCCAAGTCGCTGGGCATCAAGGCCAGCAAGGTCAAGCAGCGCGTGGCCGACCTGCACGAGATGAACCCGATGCTCGGCCACCGCGGCTGCCGGCTGTCGGTGACCTACCCGGAGATCCTCGAGATGCAGGTCCGCGCGATCACCGAGGCGGCGATCAACTGCCGCAAGAAAAAGATCGACGCCCAGGCCGAGATCATGATCCCGCTGGTCGGCACGAAGAAGGAGCTCGCGGTGCTCCGCGAGAAGACCCTCGAAGTGATCGAGCAGGTGAAGAAGGACAAGAAGCACACCGCGAAGCTGCCGATCATGATCGGCACGATGATCGAGATTCCGCGTGCGGCGCTGACCGCCGACGAGGTCGCCGAGGAGGCCGAGTTCTTCAGCTTCGGCACCAACGACCTGACGCAGATGACCTTCGGCTACTCGCGTGACGATGTGAACACCTTCCTGCCGGACTACCTGGCCCACGAGATTCTGCCGACCGACCCGTTCCAGTCGCTGGATCAGACCGGCGTGGGGCAGCTCGTGGCGATGGCCGTCGAGAAGGGCCGGGCGACGCGCAAGAACATCAAGCTGGGCATCTGCGGCGAGCACGGGGGCGACCCGGCGTCGATCGACTTCTG
>CAZUHK010000230.1:0-2248 GCA_964620345.1 uncultured Planctomycetaceae bacterium | reverse complement strand
CCGTTCCGCGTGCCCGTGGCGCGCCTCGCCGCCGCCCAGGCCGCGCTGAACAACGGCAAGCCCAAGAAGTAACGCCCCACCCCAACGCCCGCCACGGCACGACCCGTTTGTGCCTGAAGACCAAGGCCCGCCTCGCAAGGGGCGGGCTTTGTTCATCCAGGCGAGCCGGCGCGCCGTTTACCGACCCGCCGGAAAATGTTCACGCCACCCCGCGTTATGATAGTTCCCCCCACGCCCCGGAGATTCGCCCATGTCCCGTTTGCTGCTTTGCGCGTGCGCACTAACTGTCCTGTCCGCCTGCAACCAGGATCACAAGACCGCGGCGCAGGCCCAGGCCGCCCGTCGGCCGATCCTATTGAATATCACCAAAGGCCCGGACGACGCCCACGAAGTCACGATGGCGCTGCAACTGGCCGGCCACGCGCTCGACCAGGGCCGGGCCGTCACGCTGTTCTTCAACGTCGAAGGCGTGAGCGTACCGGTCCGGTCGCTCGACGCCAAGCTGGCGTTCAAAGACAAACCGATCAAGCAACTGCTGGCCGACTGCATGTCGCGCGGCGCCGCGGTGCTGGTCTGCCCCCACTGCATGAAGGCGAAGGGCGTGACCGAGACCGACCTGATCGAGGGCGCCCGTGTCGCCAGCGCCGATTCGCTGTTGGGCGTGGTCGATCGCGGCGCGGCGGTGTTTACTTACTGAGTATCGCCGCGGGCCTTGGCCGCCGCGCCTATGGCCCGGCCAGCATCTGCACGTACCAGCCCGCGGCCTGGCCCACGGGCGCGAAGATCGAGCCGGCCACGACGAACGCGAAGACGAACATGATCAGCAGCGCCCCGCCGTTGCTCGGATTGCTGATGAAGTTCGCATACCCGCGATGAAAGTTCGCCATGATGTGCGAGCCGTCCAGCGGCGGGATCGGCAGCAGGTTGAACACGAACAGCAGCAGGTTGATGAACCCGAATGTCCAGAGGAATCGGCCGAGGTTCGCCATGACGTGATCGTCGGCCGTGGCCTCCATGAGCAGCCGCGGCTCGAACCGCGCCGCGAGGCCCAGCCCCGTGAGCGCCAGCAGGCCCAGCAGCAGGTTCGTCACCGGCCCTGCGACCGCGACCTTCGACTCGCCGTACCGCCCGCGCAGCCGCGAGCGATCGATCGGCATCGACCCCCACGCGATGCCCGCGATCAGCAGCGCCGCGATCGACCACATCCCCATGTGCACCAGCGGATTGACCGTCATCCGGTCCAGCCGCAGCGGCGTGTCGTCGCCCAGGCGGATCGCCGTCCACCCGTGCGCCAGCTCGTGCAGCACGATGCTCACCACCACGGTGAACATCACGCTCACGAAAAACAACGGGTCGTCGGCCGCGTATTGAACAAAGATCGCCAGCGTCGTGGTCATGCGATCAGTTTACGGGATTTGGCGCCGCTTGCGGCTTCGCGCCCGCTTCACCGGCCGCGCCCGCTTCCCCCGAACAACACGACTGCCCCTTCGGCCCGCCCGGTTGCCGGGGCCGCCAGATCAACCGGCGCACCGGCGGGAACGCCATCGCGATCAACCACACCGCCGCGATCACGCCGACCCACGAGGGGATCAGATGATGCGCGTGCTGCGTCTGCGAGATCATCGAGATGCCCCAGGCGTTCACGATCCAGTCGACGCTCAGGCCCGCGCCGATCGACGCGAGGGCGATGGCCAGCAGGTAGGCGATCACGCTTCGGGGGCCCAGCTCCTTGCGGAGGATGGCGACGGAGCCGAGGTTCGTGGCCGGCCCGGCCAGCAGCAGCACCAGCACGGTGCCCGGCGAGACGCCGGCGACCAGCAGCGCCGCGGCGATCGGCGTCGAGGCCGTGGCACAGACGTACAGCGGCACGCCGATGACCACCATCGCCGCCATCGCCAGCGGCGCCCACATGCCGCTGGTGAAGTGAACCAGCGCCTCGGTCGGCTGCCCGCCGACCGCGGCGAACACCACGCCGGCCACGACCAGCGCCACCGCCAGCCAGCCCTTGATGTCGTCCCACAGCTTGCCGAAGACGTAGCCCAGCGATTCGCCCAGGCGTTGGGCCGCGTTCAGCCGCTCGGCCGCGGTTCCCGCCGCCTCGCCCACGCCCGCCGCGTGCGCGTGGTGCGCATGCTCGGCGCCTTGCTCACAACACCCCCCCGCCGCTTGCGGCTTCGCGCCCGCATCACGCCCCGCTCCCGCCTGCCCCCCCCCACACGCCCCCCGCTCCGCCCCCGCCCCCCCGCCC
>CAZUHK010000229.1:0-4098 GCA_964620345.1 uncultured Planctomycetaceae bacterium | reverse complement strand
GGCTGGCGATCGGCGTGGTGGCACTGGCGACGGTGGGCGTGACGGCCCGCTGGGACCTTGCCGCCGGCGCCGCGACGTGCGCCGTGCTGGGCACGCTGTTGGTGCCGCCGATGCTGCTGCTGAGGCCGGCGGTGCGGTGGGAAGATATGCTGATCGCTTCGGGCCTGCTGGCGCTGCTGGTGGGGGGGCTGGCCAGAGGTGGCTTCTCACCGCGATTGCAACTGGCCGACCTGTTCATCCTCGGCCTGGTGGCGCTGCCGCCGCTGAGCGTGATCCACAACCAGCAGCCGATGAAGCTCGCGGGCCTGGAACTGCTGGAAATGACCACGATGTGGGCGACCCCGTATCTGGCCGGCCGGTGCCTTGTTCGCGAGGCGAACGATCTGCGGCGTGTGGCGTGGGTGGTCGTCGCGGCCCTGACGGCCTACGCGCCGCTGTGCCTGTGGGAGTCGATGACGCGGCCCGCACTCGCCCAGCGGCTGTTCGGGCTGGAAGGGCCCAACGTGAACCCCACCCGCATGCTCGGCAACTTTGTGGGCCCGCTGGGCTATCGGCCGTACGTCTTCACCGAGCCGTTCTTCCAATTGATTATGTTGCAGGTCGCCGCGGTGGTGCTCGCGATGGGGCTGTGCTTCAGTCGGGGGCTTTCCTCGCGACGAGCGGGGGCCTGGCTCGCCGGTGGCGGCGGGCTGATCGTGCTGGCCACGCTCATCGGCGTGCAGCGGGCCTGGGTGGCGATCATCCTGCCGCCGGCCGCCGCGGCGCTGCTGGGGCTGCTTTTGCTCACCCGCTGGCGGCTGTGGGCGCTGGTGGCGATCCTGATCGTGCCGACGTACTTCGGCCTGCGTGCTTTCGAGGTCATCCCCACGGCCCCGCTGCCCCTGCGCAACGCCGATGGCAGCGAATTCCTCGCCGGCCGCGCCCGGTCGATCAACCTGCGGATAAGCAATGAACGCGCGGTGTTCGATGCGATCGCGGACCAGCCATACCTGGGCACCGGCGCCGCGCATCGCAAGCCGACCGGCGCCTGGGCCGCGGCCGATCATTGGGGCGTGGTCTCCGGCGGGTTCACCACACTGCTGCGCAGCGGTTGGGTCGGCCTGGCCTTCCTGCTGGTGGGGTTGACCGCTCCGGCGATCCTGGTCTTGACACGCGTCCCCGTCGAACATTGGCGGACCGGCGGCGTGCCGCTCATGCTCGCCGGCGCGGTCGTGCTCATCGCCTTCGCGGTCCACCTGATCCCCAACCGCTTCGATTCGCCGATCTTCCCACTGCTGGCCGGGGCGATGGTGACGCTCAGTCATCGCGCCGGCGCCCAGGCCCGCGCCGGCCGGCAGCCGCTGGCCCCACCCCGCGACTCGGAGCTTCAGCGCTGGGCCAAGGTCTGCGGCCTTGCCGATCCGCCCTCCGCCCAAGCATCACCCCTCGAACCCCTTCCCACCCGATGAGCGATGCCCGAGACATTCTCTTCCTCGACCACGTTGGCGTCCTGGGCGGCGCCGAGCTGTCGCTATGCGACATCGCCGAGCATTTCGGCCAGCGCGGCCGCGTCGTGCTGCTGGCCGACGGACCGTTCCGCCGGCGCCTCGAGCAGCGGGGCGTGGCCGTTGACGTGATCGCCGCCCCGGCAGGTCTATCCAGCGCGCGCCGCGAGGACGGCGCGCCCGCCGCGATGCGCGCCGGCGCGGCGCTGGTCAAACTGATCGCCCGCCTCTACCCGACCGCCCGCCGCCACCGGCTGCTCTACGCCAACAGCCAGAAGGCGTTCGTGCTCGCCGCGTGCCTGGGCATCGTCACACGCCGGCCGGTGATCTGGCACCTGCGCGATCTGCTCAGCGAAGAGCATTTCAGCAAACTCAATCGTCGGGTCACCACCCGCCTGGCCAAACGGTGCAAGGCCCGGGTGATCGCCAACTCCAACGCCACCCGCGATGCCTTCATCGAAGCCGGCGGCCAGCCCGAGCGCGTGGTGACGATCCACAACGGCATTGCGGCCGATCAAATAGATGCCATCGACGATCATCAGCGAGCGGCGGTGCGACGTGAACTGGGCATCGGCCAGGATGCCTGGCTGGTCGGCGCGTTCAGTCGCCTGGCCACCTGGAAAGGTCAGCACGTGCTGATCGAGGCGATCGCGCGCACGCCCGGCGTTCACGCGCTGCTGGTCGGCGAGGCGCTGTTCGGCGAGGACGCCTACCGGCATCGGCTGATTCGACAGATCGATCAACTGGGCCTGGCCGATCGCGTCCACATGCTCGGCTTCCGCGACGACGTGCCGGGGCTGATGAAGGCCTGCGATGTCATCGCCCACACGTCGATCGCCGCCGAGCCGTTCGGGCGGGTGATCGTCGAGGGCATGCTCGCCCGACGCCCGGTCATCGCGACCGACGCCGGCGGAGCGCGGGAGATCATCCGCGATGCCGGCCAGGGACTGCGCGTGCCGCCGCGCGACGTCGCGGCGCTGGCCGAGGCGATCGTCCGGTTGCAGACTCAGCCGGGGCTCGCAGAAGCCCTGGCACAAGGCGGTCGCCGGCGGGCCGAGGCGGCGTTCTCCGTTCAGGCCATGCTCCGCAAGATCGATCAACAGATCGACGCGATCCTCGGCGGGGCCAAGCCCCCGGCGGATCGCGACTTGCCGCCGACCTTGTCCTCGGATAAAGCCGGACACGCCGTCTCGGCACCGGCTCCGCCCGCTTCGTAGTCCGATCAGCCAGGTCTTCAAGGAGAAGATTCCCGTGCCCCCCACAGACCAGCCACAAAGCGTGCAGCCCGGCGCGGTCGCCGCCGACGCTGCGACCATCGCGCCGTCACCGCCGCGCAGCAGCGCCCAGCCCCGCGGCGCCGCGCGCGATCGAACCGGCTCGGACCTCCACGACCACCCCGGCCTTGCGCAGATCGCCGGGGCGATGAGGCGCAACGGCTGGTCGCTCGGCCACCTGGCGATGATGATCGTCCTGGCCGGCGCCGCGGTCTGGCTGACGTGGGACGGCTGGGCCGACCTGACCTGGCTGGCCTGGAACGATGCGGAGTCCAGCCAGATCTTGCTGGTGCCCATTCTCGGCCTGTGGCTGCTGTGGTACTATCGGCGTCGCCCGGCGCAGGTCAGCCCGCACTTCAGCATCGTCGGCCCCGCGTTCATGCTGCTCGGATGGGCCGCGTGGGAGTACAGCTACTACAACAACCTCCGCGTCGCCAGCCACTTCGCCGCCGTCGCCTTGCCGCTGGGCGCGATCCTCTGCGTCTGCGGCAGCCGGCTGTTGTGGAAGTTGCTGCCGGTCTTCGGCGTGCTGATCTTCGCGATCCCCGTGCCCCACCGCATCCGCCTGCCGCTGTCCGTACCGCTGCAGCGAATCACCGCCCAGGCCACCGAGCACCTGATGCAGTTGTTCAACCTCGGCGTGACCCGCGCCGGCAGCGTGCTGACGATCAACGGCCACGACGTCGGCGTGGCCGAGGCCTGCAACGGTATGCGCGGCGTCTTCGCCGTCTTCCTCGTGACCTATCTGGTCGTCTTCATCTCCGAAGTGCGGCCCGTGCTTCGCATCGTCGTCCTCCTGCTCGCGCCCGCCGTGGCCCTGTTCTGCAACATCCTCCGCCTCGGGCCCACCGTCTATCTGTACGGCTACTTCGACCACGACATCGCCGAGCAGTTTCACGACATCTCCGGCTGGGTGATGAACGGCGTGGCGTTCGGCCTGCTGCTGGGGCTGATGGCACTGGTGCGATGGGTCGCCGACGACAACGCGCCCTCGCCCCGGCTATCCTCTCAGACCGCGGGAGCTTGATCCATGAAGTGGTTCTACAAAAATCTGCTGGCGCCCCTGATCGCCGTGGCCGTGTTGATCGGCCTGTTCACCACCGATGCGATGCACCTGCGCCCCGGCGACGCGGGCGACTATCACCAGCGCGTGGCCGCGGCCGTTGAAGACGTGCCCTACGTCCTGGGCGACTGGATCGGCCGCGATGTCCCCGTGCCCACCCAGGCCACCGAGCTGCTCAAGCCCAACGCGCTGCTCTCACGCCAGTACCTCAACACCCGGACCGGTCAGCGCGTCTCGCTGCTGCTGGTTCACACCCTCGACGCCCGTGACCTGATCG
>CAZUHK010000228.1:0-4139 GCA_964620345.1 uncultured Planctomycetaceae bacterium | reverse complement strand
GCGCTGGACCGCGCGATCGACGGCCTGCTGATTGGCCCGTTGCATCGCCCGGGCCGCGGCGAGCAGGCCCGCCAGTCGCTCTTCGATCAGCCGGGCCTGGGCCGCGGCGTGGTCGATGTGGGGCACGGCCGCATCCAGGTCGCGCTGCGCGGCGCGCAACGCCGCGATCGCCTCGGGCAGCGGCTGGTCTTCGATCGCCCGCACGGCCTGGGCCATCCGCTCAAAGCGCGCCGCGCCCCATTGCTCGGCCAGACCGTTGGATTCCAGGTCGGCGATGAGCCGCTGCAGCGCCGCGCGGTTCGCCTCCAGCGACTGGCCCACCGCGGCCTGCCGCGCTTCCTCGCGCGCCAGTTGCTCGGCCAGCGGCACGAGCACGTCCTGCGCCGCGACCGGGGCGGCCAGCACGCCGGCGAGCAGAATGATCGGCAGCGATCGGATCACGGCGAGGCCTCCTGCTGAATCGTCTTGAGCTGTTCGACCGCCTCGGCCTCGCTCTGCCGGGCCGACTCCAGCTCGTGGCGGACGTCTTGTAATTGCTCCATCACCGCCTGCTGATACTCAGCGAGGGTGACGATGGTCATCTGCTGCGCCGCCGACCGGGCCGCCACCGGCTCGTCCTCGCGCGGGCCGGCCTGATCGACGACTTCCACGGCGAACCAGACCTGGTCGCCCGGCCGCAGCTCGGGCAGCGAATCACGCACCTGCCAGTCGCGCTGGTCTTCGACGTAGCGCTGGCCGTCGTACCGGGCCAGCTCGTAGCGTTGTTCGGAACCGCCGTTCACACGGAAGATGACGTTCGCCGCGAGCACCCCGCGGTCATCCGAAGCGCGATATCGCAGGGAAACCCGCTTGTTGATCGTGGCGATCCGCGATGGATCGGGCGGGTCGACCAGCTCGACCTGCGGCGGGGCGTCGGCGACCAGTTGAATCGAATAGGTCAGTGGGTCGTCGTAGACGAAGCGGTGGGCGCGGCCGTTTTCGCCGACGCTGTAGCGCAGGGCCATGCCGTACTGGACCGACTCGTCGGCAACCCACGCGGCCTGCAACTGCCGACCGTTGACGATCGACACGGGGCACAGGCCGACGCGACCGTCGGTGTCCGCGTGGTCTGCCTCGTCGGCCAGCCGCCACAGCGCCGCCTGATCGACCGGACGGTCGAACGTCACGCGCCACAGCAGCTTGGTGCCCCTGGGCACCTGCATGTTGAGCTGATCGACGGTGCGGGTCTGGCCGCCGGCGGCCTGGGGGAACTGCTGCTCGACATGAATCGCCTCGATCCGCGGGGGGCGGACGGCCCGGACGCGGTACGTTGCCGAGCGGTCGTCGCCGATGCGCCAGCGATAGGCGAAGCTGTCGCGGACGTTGTCGATCTGTCGGCTGAACCGATCCTCGGGCCCGCGGCTGACACCCAGCGACCGCCACGGTCCATCGCCGGTGCGCACCTGCAACTGGCCGGTGTCGGGGACGGTGCGCTCGACGACCGCTTCGAGGCGGACCGACCCGCCGGGCGCGATGAACAGGTCGCCGGTGACGCTGGCGATGCGGGTCTTGGTGGGATACGCCAACTGGCTGCCGGGGCTGAGCAGGCGAAAGGCGGCGACGCGGAAGTGCTCGGGATGGGTCAGCACGGCCAGGGCGAAGGCCAGGCAGACGATGCCCAACAGGATGAGCGGTCGGTGCAGGTCGTCGAAGCGGACGATCGCGCGGAAGTCCATCGGCCCGGTCGCCTGCGCCGCCTGACGGCGCGCCGCGGCCAGCAGGGCGGGCGAGGCGCTGCGGTCGGCGCCCCGCTCCGGCCGAACCTGAACGTAGGTCACCAGCAGGTTGCTCAGCCGGGGGTACGATCGCTCGACGCGCAGGGCCATGCGGAGCTGGTCGTACCGCTCCAGCTCGCGCCACCACCATCGCCAGGCGAGGCAGGCGATGAGAAGCGCGTTGACCACGAGCAGCGCCGTGCGCCACGCCGGCGGCGGCAGCAGCAGCCAGTCGATCAGGCAATCGATCAGGATCAGCACCAGCAGGCCCACCGTCAGCCGCCCCATGCCGACCAGGTGCGTGCGCAGGCGTTTTCGTGACCAGGCGGCGCGGAGCTTTCGTTGCACCGGGTCGGGTTTGGTCGAGGCGGCGGCGAGGTTCGTCGGCGCGGTGGTCATGGCAAGCTCGATCGCCTCCGCAGGTACCATTCGGCGCCGGCCAGCGCCACGATGAGCAGGTAGGTCAGCGGCAGATCCCACAACTCGATCACGACCGAGCGGCGCGTGGCCTGGCGGTCGGCGCGCAGCGCGTCGAGCAGGGCGGGCACGCCGTCCAGCCGCACCGCGACGCCGCCCGATGCCTCGGCGATGCGGCGCAGCGATTCGAACTGCAACGCCGGCTCACGCAATTCCAGGTCGGCGGACTTCACGGCGAACGGGGCTCCGCTGGGTTCGGCCGCGTCGGTGAGCGGCTCGACGCTGTACCGGCCTTCGGGCAGGTCGGCCGCGACGCCGCTGAACACCCCCGGCCGCTGGGCCGATGCGTCGAGCGTGAGCGTGCGGCCCGGGTCGGCGGTGTCGGTGCGTCGCAGCAGTACATCGTATCGCTCGGCGCGCATCGGCTGCCACGCCTCGTCCTGTACGGTCGCGAAGATCCGCACCGGCTCGCCGGTGACGTACTGGCGGCGGTCGGTCTCCAGCCGCACCCGCTCGCGCCCGGCCAGCAGGCGCGCCAGGGCCATGAACTGAATCGACTGCGACCAGAAGCGTTCGTGATGGATCGAGCCGGTGCGGAAGCGAAGCCGCCACAGCGCATCGGTGCCGACGTACAGCACGCGGCCGCTGCCGTAGCGATGCCAGGCGACCAGCGGGTACACGCCGGGGCGCCGAGCCGTGTCCGACAGCGTCAGCCACGTGACCGCGCCGGGCTTGGCGCCGGCCAGGTCGGCCAGGCGGTGCATCGGCGCCACGCGCCGCCACAGCAGCGGGTCGTCGTCGGCGTCGCTGAGGCGCATCACCCCCGCCCGCTCGCCCGAGACGGTCAGCACGGGATGGACGTTCGGCTCGACGACGAACCACGGCTGCCGCGCCGAGCCCAGCCGCACCGGCAGCATCTTCTCGATCGGCGTGCCGCGGTAGCCGGCCGGGGCGAACCGCCGACCCGCGAGCATCAGCATCGACCCGCCCTGCTCGGCCACCAGTTGTTCGATCCGCGCGAACTGTTTGGCGTTGAACGTCGAGGCCGGCACATCGCCCACGATCACCAGGTCGTAGGCGAACGCTTCATCGGCGTCGGTCGGAAACCGCGCGATGTGTTGCCGCGCGTTGGCGGCCAGCTCCGGGTCGCCCTCGGTCATCAGGTACGTCACCTCCAGCCGGCGGTCGCGCTGCAGCACGCGGCGGAGGTAGCGATACTCCCACCGCGGCTTGCCCTCGACGTACAGCACGCGGATGCGCCGATCGGTCACCAGCACCGAGCGGGAGCGCGCGTTGTTGTCCAGCGTCGCCTCGCCGGGCATCGCGCTGACCGACACGCGGAGCTGGCGTGAGCCGACATCCGCGGCGGTGGGGATGAACTCGAAGGTTTCGAACTGCGTGCCGCCGGTGAGGTTGACCGCGCGGCTGGCGACCTCGCGGTCATCGAGCGTCAGCTTCACCACCGCCGGCCGGCCGGCGTAGCCGCTGCAGCGCAGCGTCACCTGCACCGGCACGCGATCGCGGGGGAAGACCACCTCCTGCACGACGATTTGCTGCACGGCCACGTCGTCCGGCTCGTCCAGGCCGATGCCGATCGCGTGGACGCGGATGCGGCGTTCGCCCAGGCGACCGGCGGCGACGGTCGGGTCGATGCCGGTGTTGCTCGCGCCGTCGGTGATCGCGAGGACCGCGGCGATCGGCTGGCCGGCGTGCAGTTCGGCCACGCGCTTCAGTGCCTCACCCAGAGCCGTGGCCCGGGGCTCGGCGGGGCGCAGGGCGGCGGGGGTCAGCGGTGTTTGGGTGTCGAGCGCGGCGACCGACGCGGCGAAGCGGTAGGCCCGCACCTGGTAGTCGCGTCGCAATCGACTCAGCAGTTGCGCCCCGTCGTCGTCGAGCAGGGCCGCGGCGAGCGTGAGGCGAGCGGGCTCGCCCAACTGCTGGCGGTGCCGCACGGGCACGTCGGCGTCG
>CAZUHK010000227.1:0-4142 GCA_964620345.1 uncultured Planctomycetaceae bacterium | reverse complement strand
TTGGCGAGTTGGCGGTGATTCAGATCTCGACTGGTTTTCCTACAAGTCTTCGTGATCTTCGCGTCTTCGTGGAAGTCCCGCCTTATCTCCGCTGCCCGCGCTGTATTCCCACCGCCCACCGCCTTGACAATGCCCCTGCCCGCGATACGCTGATGTGCTCGGCTCAGTTGGCCGATACGGTACGAGCCGGTCACCCCGTCCCGTGAGGGGCAGGTAGCTCAGTTGGTAGAGCACGGCACTGAAAATGCCGGTGTCGGCGGTTCAAGTCCGCCCCTGCCCATTGGATACGAGATTGTGCGACTCGCCGCCAGTCGCACCGAAATGCACGGTCTGGCTTACTGCCGCACCGCCAACGACTTGCGAGCCGTGTCGCTTCACTCGCTGCGAATCGGTGCGAATCGATGCCGTGCGATGCTGCACCGGATTCTGCACCGCTTCCGCGCCCGCCCCGACAGCCCGGCCCCGGTCGGCGTCCATCGCCCGCAGGTCGTGCCCGGTACGGTTGCCGATCCGTCGCAGTTGGGGGTTCAGGTTGCTGCGTTGCCGGTAGTGGCCTTCGCGTCCGCGCCAGTGGTGAACGCTGCAAGCAGGTCCGCCAGTGTCACGGTCCGGCCCGCCGCTCGGGCCTTGCCCCACCCCACGCTCGCCCACTTCCCGCCACGCGGCCCACGTGGACGCACCGCCAGAACAACGGCGCGATCACGGTACGCCGCCATCGCCCTTCCCGCAGACCGTTCCTCAACCGCCCGAATGCCCAGCGATGTCACGGATTCAGGTCAAATGCATAACCAGCACGCCATGATTTATGTTTGGATACGTTTCGGCGTGCCCGCGGCCAAGTGATGGCCCGCGCCGCGCACCGCCGATACAATCTACGCCCAAGCCGGAGTGGCGGAATCGGCAGACGCGGCGGATTCAAAATCCGCTGGGGCTAAACACCCCGTGTGGGTTCGAGTCCCACCTCCGGTACTTCTTCATCAGTGAAGTAACCCGCAGCAACCGGAAGGTTGCTGCAATCCCTGGAATCTACCGCGTCTTCCGCCGGCTCGGACGGTTCCCCATCACCCTCGCATCGGCACGCAGCCCACACCTCCCACCCAGCGCCCGACTTCGGTGAATCATCCGGGCTGAATGGTGGCGATGATCACGATTCGGCGGGGGCATCTTCGGGCGTTTCGGCCGCGGCCTGCGCCAGGCCGGGCACGCCCTTCTTTTGGAGCACCTTCTGTTTGATCTCGTCGAACAGGTCGCGGTTTTCCTTGAGGAACTGCTTGGAGTTTTCGCGGCCCTGGCCGAGGCGGACGTCGCCGTAGCTGAACCACGCGCCGGACTTGTCGACCACTTGTTCGGCGACGGCGAGGTCGAGCAGGTCGCCGGTGGCGCTGATGCCTTCGTTGAACATGATGTCGAACTCCGCATCACGGAACGGCGGGGCGACCTTGTTTTTGACCACGCGGGCGCGGATGCGGTTGCCCACGTTCTGGTCGCCATCCTTGATTGCGCCGGTGCGTCGGATGTCCAGGCGGATCGAGGAGTAGAACTTCAGCGCCCGGCCGCCGGGGGTGGTTTCGGGGTTGCCGAACATCACGCCGATTTTTTCGCGAAGCTGGTTGATGAAGATGACGGTGCAGCGGCTTCGGTTGATCGCGCCGGTGAGCTTTCGCAGGGCCTGGCTCATGAGCCGGGCCTGCAGGCCGACGTGGGAATCGCCCATATCGCCTTCGATCTCGGCCTGAGGGATCAGGGCGGCGACGGAGTCGACGACGATCACGTCGACCGCGTTGGATCGTACGAGCAGTTCGCAGATTTCCAGCGCCTGCTCGCCGGTGTCGGGCTGGCTGACCAGGAGGTTTTCGAGGTCGACGCCCAGCCGGCGTGCCCAGGAAGGGTCTAGGGCGTGCTCGGCGTCGATGAACGCCGCGACGCCGCCGGCGGCTTGAGCCGAGGCGACCACGTGCAGGGCGAGGGTGGTTTTGCCCGAGCTTTCGGGGCCGAAGAACTCGCAGACGCGGCCGCGCGGGATGCCCCGGCCGCCGAGGGCGAGGTCCAGGGAGATCGCGCCGGTGCCGATGCCCGGTGGCACGAGGGTCGGGTCGTCATCGAGTCGCATGATCGAGCCCTTGCCGAACGACCGTTCGATCTGGGTCACCGCCCGATCGAGTGCCTGGGTGCGGTCGGCGGCGGGGTCGGCTTTGGCGGTGGATTTGGCCATGGAGGCGTCCTTGCGTTTGTCAGAGCCGTTGTTCGATGCGGTCTTCGTCGCGTTCTTCGTGGCGGTCGCAGCTACCATAATCCGGCGCTCCTTTCGGGTCAATGTTCGGTGTCTGTACGATACCCGAACATCGACCGAATGCAAGGCGAAAGTTCAGCGATCCGGAAAGTTTTGACGGGTGTTTGGTTGGAAGTGCCATGATGGTGGCACTGGGGTAAACGCGGATCGCGGATTGCCGAACGTGGACGTGGCGGGCGCGGCGCGTGACACATCGCTTGCAGTCCTTATCATGGCCGGTTCGCAACCCGCACCGACTCGAACAACGAAAGAAGTGGCTCGCATGACCTTTATCACCGACGACCTGCTGCTGACCAACGACGCGGCCCGGACGCTGTACCACGACTACGCGGCCGAGATGCCCATCTACGATTACCACTGCCACCTGGTCCCGGCCGATCTCGCGGCCAACCGCAAGTACGAAAATCTCTACGAGATCTGGCTGGCCGGCGATCACTACAAGTGGCGGGCGATGCGTGCCAACGGCATCGGCGAGGCGTACTGCACCGGCGAGGCCGAGCCGTACGACAAGTTTCTCGCGTTCGCCAAGACGGTGCCGCACACGCTGCGCAACCCGCTGTTCCACTGGACGCATTTGGAGTTGCTTCGGTACTTCGGCATCGACACGCTGCTCAACGAAGACACGGCCAGGGAGATCTGGGACGAGGCGAACCGGCAGATCAAGGACTTGTCCATCGCCGACATTCTCAAGCGGTTCAAGGTCGCGTTGATCGGCACGACCGACGACCCGGCCGACTCACTGTCGCATCACCGCAAGCTGGCCGACGACTCGCCGTACCCGGACACGGCGGTGTACCCGGCGTTTCGGCCGGACAAGTGCTACCAGATCAGCGACCCGGCGAAGTTCAACGATTACGTGGCGAAGCTGCTGGCCGCGGCCGAGGAAGACGGCGATACGTTCTACGATTTTCTCAACGCCATCGGCAAGCGGCACGCGTTTTTCCACACGATGGGCAGCCGCGTCAGCGACCACGGCCTGACGCACCTGCCGGTCGCCGATTGCTCCGACAGCCAGGCGAAGAAAATCTACGACAAGGTGCGCCACGGCACTGCGGCCACGGGCGAGGAAGTCGATCAGTTCACGATGTACATGATGTTCCAGTTCGGCCAGCTCGACGCCGAGGCCGGCTGGGCCAAGCAACTGCACCTGGGGCCGATGCGCAACACCAACGACTGGGCCTGGGAGCACCTGGGGCCGGACACCGGCTTCGACTCGATCGGCGACGATCGCCAGGGCCCGGGCCTGCGCCACTTCCTCGGCACGCTCGCCGGCCGGCAGAAGCTGCCCAAGACCATCCTCTACAACATCAACCCGTCGGAGAATTACCTGTTCGCCACGATGATCGGCAACTACCAGGACGGCAAGGCGCCGGGCAAGATGCAGTTCGGCTCGGGCTGGTGGTTCCTGGATCAGAAGGAAGCGATGGAGTGGCAGATGAACGCGCTGTCGAACCTGGGGCTGCTCACGCGGTTCGTCGGCATGCTCACCGACAGCCGCTCGCTGCTGAGCTATCCGCGCCACGAATACTTCCGCCGCACGCTGTGCAATATCATCGGCACGGACATCGAGAACGGCGAGCTGCCCGATGACACGCAATGGCTGGGCAAGGTCGTGCAGGACATCTGCTTCACCAATGCCAAACACTACTTCGGCATGGAACTCAAGGGCCGGTACGCCGGCGCGTGAATGGCGCGGGCGGTCGTTGCGTGTTGCTCGAGATGCATTGCGGTCGAGCGGCGAACGTCGGTCGTCCGTCGTCGGTGCGTGAACGCATTGCTCGAGCATCTTTCGGCGAGCCGTAGTGGGTGCCATCTATGAGCAAGCCTCTTTTGTCAAGTGGCAGGACGCAGG
>CAZUHK010000226.1:0-4146 GCA_964620345.1 uncultured Planctomycetaceae bacterium | reverse complement strand
GTTCCTATCGCTACTCCCCGGGCTACCCCAGCATCCCCACCAGCATCTCATCCTTCTTATTTCGCTCGGCCCGATCGTCTTTCCGCCAGGTGTCGATGTGATCGGCCAACTGCCGCAGGGCCGAACCCATTCGGCTCGACAGCTTCCAGCCCTGCCGGCCGTGGTAGTTGCGGTTCATCCACGTCACGTGCTCGATCAGGCCCAGCCGCGACAGCTTGGCCCGGGCCCGCTGCAGCGTCCGGCGTGAGATGGCGTGTTTGTCTTCCAAGAACGAGAGTGATTCGACCAGCTCGTCGCCGGCCTTCAGGGCCATCAGAATCCGCGCCGCCGCGTGCTGCTGGTTGCGGTTACCCGGGAAGAGCATCTCAACGAGATCGGTGATGTCGTCAAGCTGGCTGATCCTGCGATAGCGGAACTCGATCTTCGTGGATTCGCTCATCGGTCCACGTCACCCCGCCGGTTCTCCTGCCGCAACTGATACCGCTCCCGGCTGATACGGATCGCGTGGTCACGGAGCTGCGTGCCGAACGTCTTCTCGATCGTCAGAATGGTTTCGAAGGCTGAGATGTAGATGTCGCCGAAGACACGCTGGAACCGCCACCGCACGCCCTGCCGGGTCATGTGGAAGCTGCGATCGATGTGCTCGCCGTAGGTCCCCTTGAGGATCATGCTGCTTGGACTACCAGGCCGCAGCTCGACCCGCAGATCCTTCGAGCACATCAGCGTCTTCAGCTTCTCCAGGAATGCCTTGTCCTTCTCGGTGAGTTTCATGGTCGATGAGGATGGTCTGGCCCTGCTGCCGGATACGGATGTCACCGTCGTGGGCCATCAAGATGATGGCGACAAACCGCCAGATGCGATCGACGCGGTGGTTCTGCTCAAGTGCCGTGATGTCATCGAAGTCGACCGGCGGGTCACCCAAATGGCGGAGGATGTGCCCGCGGTACCGGTTCAGGTCGAACTTCACGCGATCCAGATCAATGCTTGCTTCGGACAGGCCGCCTGCCAGACCGTTCAACGCTTCGACGAGCCCCGGGACCGCATTCAACTCGATGGGTTGCTGGCCGAGGGGCATGGACCTGCTCTCGGCCAGCATCTGCTTCACACGCTGGCGCTGCTCCTTCTTCCGCTGGCGGCTCTCGGCCATCTTCTCGCGGAAGTAGTCGGCATCGAAGACCGAACCGTCGAACAGGAACCGGGACTCCACCGGTGCCCCGCATTCCATGCACTTGTACCGGCGGACCACCATTTCGGGGGCGCCGCCGCACTGCGTGCATCGCTGGAACGCCACGGTCGGATCATAGGTCCGCCTGCACCTGCAGCATCGACAGCGGCCCTCTTTGATCATCTCCAGCGGGCCCTGGCAACTCGGGCACCGGTAGTCGGACAGCACGACCTGGTAGAAGAACCGCCGGGCCCGATCCGCGTATCGTCCGACTCGGGCCACAAGGCGGAATGCCAGGCGGATGATGTTCATGCTTCGGTTCCGTGCGGGTCTTTTCTTCGTTCGCGGTACTCCTCGTCGGTCATCGCCTTCTGGTTGCGGGGCGTGAACTTGCGGCCGCAGTCGCGGCAGACGCGGATGCGTCGCACGCCCAGGTACTTGGTACGCCGATAGCCCTTTGCGATCGAATTCGTGCTGCGGCAGTAAATACAGCTTGGAGGACGTCCTCGGGTCATAGCATCACCTCGAAGATCTCTGCGGGCCGCATCTTCTTAAAGGTTTCGGTTGCGGGGCGTGCCGGGACCGACCGCCGCGGGCCCGAAGCGCAAAGTTTATATATCCCGGCGCCCACAGGGACCGTATGGTCCCGACGTTCCACCTGGCCGATGGCGTTTACGCTGAGTTCTACGACGCCCTACTGCCGGATTTCGTGCTGGCGGTCGTGTTCTTCACCGCGCTGTGTTACGCGGTGCTTGGTCGGCGCTTCGAACGTCACCAGCGGGCCGCGGTTGTCCTCGCGGCGGTGCTTGGCATCGCGCTGGCCATCGGTCTTGTGTGGTGGGAACAGCAGAATGGCTATTCGATCCGGAACCTCGGGGCCATCGCAGTCGGCCTGGCCATCATGTTCCTGGCGGTGGCTGTCTATCAGGCCTTCCGCCTCGCCGGAGGCACGGTGGCCGGCGCCGGTCTCGCGATCGGGGCAGCCATCCTGATTGCGTGGATGCTGCAGGTGGATTGGCCTGTTGCCCATGAGATCATCCAGACCATCGCCGGTGCCGCGCTGATCATCGGCCTGATCGCCTTGTTCGGTCATCATCACGCCCATCCACCGGTCGCCATTAATCGGCCCCGGCCCATCCGAGGACCCCGGCCGCAGCGCGTCAATGTCGGCAACCTGTACGACGACCGCTATGTCTCGGAGAAGCTGAGCCGCGGCTTCGGCCGGCTCCGCAAGCAGGCGGATCAGCTCGGCGAGCGCCCCCGGGAAGCCGAGAACGTGATGCTGCAGCTTCGGCGGATGCTGCCAGCGGAGGGCTGGCTCACCGAGCGGCTGGCCAGGCTCCGCGAGCAGGCCCACCGCGCCCGCCACGGTCATGTGGCCCGGATCGAGTCGATCCGCGATGCCTGGTCGAAGATGAACACCGAGCAGCGCAAACAGGCATCCCAACAGCTCATCGCTGAATACAAGTCATTGCAGTTCGATCAGCGGATGGACCGGCTCGATCATGCCGTGGCCGCCAATGAGAAGCACATACGCGAGCTGACGCAGAAAGCCCAGGATCAGCTCACCAAGCACAATTTCCGGGGGCTGACGGGCACGCTGAAGGAAGCGGAGAAGCTGCAGAAGCACAATTCCAAGCTCTTTGAGCGGATCGAACAGACCGAGAAGACAATCGAACACATCGCCCAGAAGGCTGCCACTTCGAGCGGTCCCGGTGCTGGGAATTCCGGGGGCGGGGGTGAGTGATGCGTGAACGTCGACGCATCCCGCCTTGAGGATCGGCTTGGTCCGGATGAACCGCCGTACCGGTCCCGCGGCGAGGCCCAGGTCGGCAGGCTGCTCGATCGCTACGGGATCCCCTTCTTTTATGAGATGCCGACGATCGTCCTCGACAACGGCCGGCATCGAACCTGGCATCCGGACTTCACGCTGCCGTATCAGAACGGGCTGATCGTGGAGTATGCGGGCATGCCAGACGTGGCTGAGTACATGCGGGGGATCGAGCACAAGCAGCGGGTATATCGCGAGCATGGCCTGCCGGCCGTTTTCCTGTATCCCGATGATCTGCGCGGACCACACTGGCCGCAGCAGGTGATGGATCGGATTCTGAGTGCGGCGCATTCATCGATTCATGCGCCCTCACCCGACTACCGCGGCGGGCTGCCGCCCGACTGATTCGCGACCCTCGATTGGATCCGCACGTTCGCGATACCCATCGCCCTGATCAGCCGGTTGCTGCACTCGGGTTCCTCGAGGATATAACGGGCCGGCAGCTTGAACTTGTCGAGTTTGTCCTGAAGCTCGATCTTCTCGCGGACTTGATGTCGGAGATCAGCGACGAGCCACGTCACGATGAGCAACATGAGCAGAATGGTGGCGAGCATGATTCTCGTCAGACGACAGCCCCGATCTCGGTCAGTCTTCGATGCCATGCACCGCCGACAGATTTCGAGGTACTTAAACGTTCCGGTACCGCACGGACCCGAGCCCTGACCTCGAATCGATCGCTGCCGTCTCGTGAATGGGCGGGACGCATGGGTCATATTCCCCGCGCGTTGGAGTTACCGGATTCCAACGCGCCCGGCGCGTTAGACGGGGCCAAGTTCAACGTACGCGTTTTGTTCGCATGTTGCTGTCGGGCGGCCAAAATCGAACGTTTGGGGGTGGGCTACGCTGTTCCGTCGACCACAGGATCTCTCGTTTAGCAAACTCGGGACAGCGATCGTTTGGGACTGCGACGGCCACCTTGGTGAGTTGAGGTGATTCGTCCCACAATGCGCCTGATCAACTGATAGGAAATACTGATAGGAAATTTGATTCCAAGCGGGCCGGGATCGGGGGCTTGGGGGGTGAGGGGTTAACAACCCGCAACCCGCCCGGATCATCGCCGATTCTACGGCAGACGCCGCGAATACACGCCCCCCCACCGTCGGCCGCCACCTCCCAGCAAGTTTTCCTGCTCGAAAATCCCATTGCCTCC
>CAZUHK010000225.1:0-4152 GCA_964620345.1 uncultured Planctomycetaceae bacterium | reverse complement strand
CGCCGCTGAAAAAGACAAACCCAAACCCCTGCAATACGCTTGTTTAAGGCCTAGAATAGCGTCATGTTGGCCGGTTCACATCGCGGGCTTGCGATCTTCGCACTTTTGGCGGCCCTGGCGCTGGCCGCGTGCACGCCGGGCAAGGCGCAGACCGACCCGCTGGCGGTGATGCTCGACCGCACGCAGGCGCTGGACGTTCGCCTTCGCGCCGCCGAGCGGGCGGGCGCCGGCGATGATGGCGAATACGAAAAAGCCCTGCGAACGCTCGCCACACGGTCCGGCCACCCGGTCGAGCTGCGGCGATACGCGATCGACACGTTGATCGAGCGAGACGAGCCCGCGGCGCGGCGCCTGCTGCGGCGGGCGGTGGTGCGCATGGATCACTGGCCGACGCTGGCGCACGTGTTGGACACCGCCGCGGCACGCCGCTGGGTTGATTTCACCCCCGCGATCGTGCGCAGCTACGCCCGGCCGAGCCGCGCCGTGGCCGACGCCGAGCGGCCCGAGCGCGCGGCGCTGCGGGAGCTGGGCCCGGGCCGATCGGTCGAGCAGATCGCGTTCGACGTGTTTGATGCCGCGGCCGGCCCGACGCCCGCCGAACGCGCCGCGGCGTGGCAGTTGCTCACGCGGTTGACCGATGACGACGCGGCGCTGCGCTCGCGCCTCGCGGCCGCGACGAGCGACTCGGCCGTCGTCGCCGCGATGCGCGACGGCGCGGCCGACCTGGGCCTGACCCCACCCCACGCCGAGACGGTCACGTGGCTGGTCTACCTGCGCGCCCGCGGCGAGGCGACGTGGGCCCGACTCACCGCCGCGGTCAACCGTTTGGCCGCCGACCAGCGCGACGGGCTGGAGATGCGACACCTGCCGGCGTTGGTGATGCTGCACGACACGGACGATCCGCTGCTGAATAAGTCGCGGCCCGAACTGCTCGCCTCGCTGGATCGCCAGCTTCAACTCACCGCGTTGCACGCCAAGCATGTCGAACTGGCCGGGCATCAATCGCAGCATCCTCAATCGCTGCGCGACTGGACGAGCGATCTGTCGTGGGCCGACCTGGTGGTGATGCACCTGGTCCGCCGCGCCATGGCCGATCGCGCGATCGCGCGGCAGTGGTTTACCGAAGCCGACGCCGACCTGCACGACACCGACACCGAGCACGGCGGGCTGCTGCTGTACGACCGGCAACGCGGCGCGGTGTACGCCCGGGCCTACGCGCCGCTGGTCGCCCGGCACGATCGCACGTTCATCCCCCCGCCGAACATGGTCACCGACGGGTACCTGAGCATCGCCCACTACCACTACCACGCCCAGCAACACGACAACCGCGGCTACGCCAGCCCCGGCGCCGGCGACCTGGCCAGCATCGCCGACCGCCAGCGGCTCAACGGCCTGACGCTCACGTTCATCGACCCCGACACGCTCAACGTCGACTTCTACCGCCACGGCGGCGTCGTGGTCGACCTGGGCGAGGTGCGGCGCTGACGATGCAACTGTTCGTCCTGGCCCTGGTGATGGCGCTGATGGCACGCGACTGGACCGCCGCCCACCCGCTGGTCGATTGGCCCCTCGGCGCCCGGCTGAGCGCGGCCCTGCTGCCGTACCTGTTCCCGGCCCTGGCCGCCTGGATGCTGTGCCGCCGCGCGCGGTGGAAACTCACCCGAACTCCCCAGCGCGGCTGGCGCGTGATCAAACGCCTGCACCTGGCGCTGGGCGCGCTGCGATGGCTGACGCTGGGAATCCACCTCGCCGGCCTGTTCGTCTTCAACTTCCCCGGCGACCTCGCCCGGCGCATCGGCGATTGGATCCTCATCAACGAGCTGATCGTGCTCGCCCCGCCGCTGGCGACGGTGATCTTCATGTGGTGGGCCTACTTCCCGATCGACCGCCGGCTGCGCGAACAGGCGCTGCTGCGCGAGCTGGACCAGGGCAAGGCGGTGTTCGGCTTCCACGGCCGCGGCGCCTACATGCTCGAACAGGTCCGCCACCAGTTGCTGCTGATTCTGTTGCCGCTGCTGCTGCTGGTCGGCTGGCTGGAGACGGTGCTGGTCGTCGGCCGGCACGTCGTGTTCGTGCATGAATACCAGGGGTGGATCTCGATCGCCGGGGGCCTCGGGCTGTTCGCGCTGGCGCCGCTGCTGATCCGCCACACCTGGCGGACGCAGCCGATGCCCGATGGCCCGCTGCGCCGCCGGTTGCTGGACATGTGCCGCGATCATCGCGTGGGCGTGGGCGAGCTGCTGCTGTGGCGCACGCACGGCGGGCTGATCAACGGCGCGGTGATGGGCCTGGTCGCGCCGCTGCGGTACATTCTGCTGACCGATGGCCTGATCGACCAGCTCCGCGACGAGCAGATCGAGGCGGTCATGGCTCACGAGCTGGGCCACGTGCGCCGCCACCACATGCCGTGGATGGCGATCTGCGCGCTGGGCACGCTCTTCGCCCTGTTCATCGGCGCCGACACGCTCGTGCTGGGCCTGGATCGGCTGGGCGTGGCGGCCAAGCTCGATGAAACCTGGCGCAGCGGCGCGGCGATCGACGGCGCGATGCTCGCCGCGGCGCTGGCCGGGCTGGTGATCGTCGGCGTGTTCGCGGCCTGGGGGGGGCTGTTCGGCTACATCTCCCGCCGCTTCGAGCGCCAGGCCGACACCTTCGCCGTCCAGCACCTCTCGCGCAAGGACGCGGCCGCGCACGAGGGCCGCATCAGCGAACACGCCGTCGAAGCCATGGCCGGGGCGCTCGAAGCCGTGGCCCGGCTCAACCACCAGTCCACCGGTCAACGAAGCTGGCGCCACGGCTCGATCGACTGGCGAGTGAACTACCTCCGCACGCTCGCCGGCAACCCCATCGACGACCTGCCCATCGACCGCCGCGTCCGCCACATCCGCTACGCCTGCCTGGTCCTGTTCACCGCGTCGATCGCGCTTGGCGCATGGGGCTGACCCCGCTTGCCGCTTCGCGCCAGCGCCGGCCCCACGCAACCACTCACCCCGACGATGCGTTTGCGCGTCGCCTCCAGCCGCCCTACAATCCGCCCATGGCGATTCCCTTCACCAAGATGCACGGCATCGGCAACGACTACGTCTACGTCAACGGCTTCGAGCAGCCCATCGACGACCCGCCGACCTTGGCGCGGGCGGTCAGCGACCGGCACTTCGGCGTCGGCGGCGACGGGTTGATCCTCATCCTGCCGCCCGAAAGTGAAGTCGACGCGCACGTGCGCATGCGCATGTTCAACGCCGATGGCAGCGAGGCCGAGATGTGCGGCAACGGCATCCGCTGCGTCGCCAAGTACGCTTTCGATCGCGGCCTGACCGAGGCCAGCCCCATGCGCGTGCAGACCGGCGCCGGCGTGCTGAGCATCGACTACACGCTCGACGACGCCGGCAAGCTCGCCATGGCGACGGTCGACATGGGCCGGCCGATCCTCGAACCGTCGCGCGTGCCGATCGATGTGAGCAAGATCACCGAGGCCGACGAGCCGCACACGTTCCAGGTCTCGCTGCCCGAGCACGGCTATGCCGGCCCCGCGCTGCTGCCGGCGACGTTCGTGTCGATGGGCAATCCCCACGCCGTGCTGTTCGTCGACGACGACCAGCCGCTCGAACGCCCGGCATTGGGCAAGGCCCTGGAACATCACCCCGCGTTTCCCAATCGGATGAACGTACACCTGGTGCGCGTCAACCGACGCGATGATGTCACCGCCTATCACTGGGAGCGTGGCAGCGGCGCGACGCTCGCCTGCGGCACCGGCGCCTGCGCCGTCGCCGTGGCAGGCGTGCTGACCGGCAAGACCGACCGCGCCGTGACCGCGCACCTGCCCGGCGGCGACCTCCAATTGGAATGGCGCCAGGCCGACCACCACGTCCACATGACCGGCCCGGCGGTGGAAGTGTTCCGCGGGGTGTGGTGATGCGGTGGCCCACGAATGGTGGACAGGAGTGATCGCGCGACCATGATTCGGCGTTCACCGAGCATCGTTCCATTGCAACCGCCCCGCCCTTGAGCTACACTGCACCGACAGACCCACGGGGAGTAGCGCAGCTTGGTAGCGCGCTTCGTTCGGGACGAAGAGGTCGCAGGTTCAAATCCTGTCTCCCCGATTCGGCCGCAGGCCGCATAGAGCAGGTGAGCAGTAGACAGTAGAGCAGG
>CAZUHK010000224.1:0-4200 GCA_964620345.1 uncultured Planctomycetaceae bacterium | reverse complement strand
TAACCGGTGCCGTTGTCCTGCTGCAGGTCGGGCGTGGCGCCGTCCACCGCCAGATCGCCGTCCTGATCCCAATAAACGTAGTTGCGGGTGGTATTCCAAACGCCATCGCCAAGATCCAGGCGATTCTGTTCGGGGCTTTGAACCTCAAACATAAAGCCGCTGCTGCCATCCGCATTCGTGCTCAGACGCAGGCGATACTCGGCGACGAGGCCGACCTGCTCGACCTGACCGTTGGTCTTCTAGCGATTGGTGTCGTGAAGATCGATCGCGACGTAGAGGAAATCCGCATCAAATCCCGCGCTGGCCTCGGTGATGTCGAGATTGCCCCAGTAATCGCCATCGGTGGCAAACTTCACTTCGTTGGTGTTTGCATCCGTGTAATCGCGGAAGTTCTGCACGACCGGGCGCTCGTACAGGTCGGTGGTGAAATCGTCGGCATCGGGGCTGATGGTCCAGCGATGATCACCGTTGGTGTCGATGAACTCATTCTGAAAGGTGGTGGCGTCACCGAAAGTGACCTGGTAGGTGGGCGTGCCGGGAGCGGCCGCGGCTGGCGCGGTGGCCGCGGCCACCAGCAGACCCGCGGCGAGCAGTCCCACCGCCCCCACGCGAACAGTGTTGTGGTAGTTTCGGGACTCGGTTGTGGTAGGAACGCGAGAGAGTCGGAACATGTCATCTTTCCTTTGCTGACAGATGCCTTTCATCGTGGTGAGGCGTCGATCGGCACACGCGGCCGAAATACTTATAAACGACGCTCAACCGAAGAATGGCAATTGATTGCAAACTGCTATTCATTACGACGCAAAATCGCAGCGGATTTCACACTCCGCGCGGCACCGTCGCTCTCTCTTGTTGGCTTCCCGGTGGTCCGTACTCGAACCGTACGCACCGGCAGACAGAGTACCATGCTGTCGAACAAAGTCAAGCTTTGGCAGCTATTTTTTTGCTCGTGGAACCAATGGCGCGAACGCATCTGTTAACGACGTTAAATGCGCGTATGTTGGAGGATGAACGGCCCGCATCGCTGCCGGTGCCCGGCGGCGGCGATGTCGCTCGTGGGCTTGGCGGGGGCTTGGCGGGGCGTGGCACGCGCCGCGGCGCTGTGTGGCGGCTATGCTGGTGGCATCGGCCTTGTGCGGGAGTGCGTGGGCCGGCTCAGCTACGAGGAGCACCGATGGAACTGCCACGCCGATCGCGCGGCGATGAGATGCTAAGACCGGGGCAGATGCTCGAGCTGCGGCGTGAACTGCGCGGCATGGCGCCGGGCCACGACCTGTCGGCGGTGGTCGCCTGCGCGTTCGATCATCGCACGCGCATGCTGCCGTTCATTTATGCCGACACGCGCATGGCGCCGGCGGGGGTGCGTGCGATCGGCTCGGCGCTGGTCGATTCGGGCATCGAGCGCGTGCGGATCGTGCTTCAGCAGTGGAACAAGCGGTTCGACGCGAGCCGCATGAAGCTCGACGGTCGCGTGCCGGATTTGTTCTGCGTCTCGAGCATGTCGATGCACGGCGAGCCGGCGATGAAGATGGTCGCCGACGCCTGCAAGATCGACGAAGCGCATCGCCCGCTGATCGTGGGCGGCGGGTCGCTGGCGGTGTACGAGCCGCACCGCTTTTTCAGCGCCGACCCGGCCCGGCCGGGCTCGGTCGATGTCGCGGTGACCGGCGAGGAGTACGTGCTGCTGGAGATGCTCGAGGCGGTGCTGAGCTTCCGCGCCGCCGGCGAGCCGCTGCGCGAGGCCTTCTACCGGGCGCGGCGTGCGGGGGCGCTGGACGACATCCCCGGCCTGGTGTACCCGATCACCGACCGCGCCGGCCGGCCGATCGAACTGATCGACACCGGCGTGCAGCGGTTGCTGGGCGATCTGGATGAGCTGCCCGACCCGGTGATCGGCTATTCCCTGCTCGAACCGCCGAGCCGACAGCGCGAGCTGGCCAGCGGCGCCCTGCCGGCCAACCGTGTGCGGAAGCACAGCCCGATCAGCTCGATCGTGCTGACCTACGGCTGCAAGTTCGCCTGCCCCTACTGCCCCATCCCCGCGTACAACCAGCGCCAGCACCGGCTCAAGAGCGGCGAACGCATGGCTGAGGAGCTGCACGGGCTCAACGCGACCTACGGCCTGAAGTACTACTTCGGCGCCGATGACAACTTCTTCAACGATCACAACCGCACGCTGGACATCGTGACCAAGCTCGCCGAGTCGCCGCTGGAGCACCACGGCAAGCCGCTGCGCCAGCGCGTGCGGTGGCACACGGAGGTGACGGTGCACGACACGCTGAAGATGCGCGATCACCTGCCGCTGGTGCGCGAAAGCGGCTGCCGCGGGCTGTGGCTGGGCGTGGAGGACATGACCGCCACGCTCGTGAAGAAGGGCCAGAGCGAGAGCAAGACGATCGAGGCGTTCAATCTGCTTACGGCCGCGGGCATCTGTCCGAATCCGATGATGATGCACCACGACACCCAGCCGCTGTGGTCGCGCCGCAGCAACTACGGCATCGTCAACCAGATCGGCGCCCTGCGCAAGGCCGGGGCGGTGTCGGTGCAGGTGCTTATGCTTGTGCCGGCCCTGGGGTCGGTGCTGCACAACGGCACCTACGAATCCGGCCAGGCCTTCGAGGCGGTCGGCGGGCGCAGAGTCGAACGCTGGATGCACGATGGCAACTACGTCATCGCCTCGCACGCCAAGCGGCCGTGGGCCAAACAGCTCAACATTTTGCTGGCCTACTTTTCGTTCTACAACCCGCTGAACCTGGCCCGGGCGATCGCGAATCGCAAGGGTCCGCTGGGCGAGCGGCCGATCGGCATGCAACTGTTCGGCATGATCGGCCTGGTGCAGAACGTGCGGCGGACCCTCGGCTGGCTGGGGCGCTTAGCGACCCGTCGGATCACCCGCACGACCGTCCCGCCCGCCAGCGGTCTGCCGATGCGCAGCCCCGACGGTGCCGCGGCCACCCACGCCCCGCCCAACACGCCCCCGGCGAGCAAGCCGCCACGCCCGGTGGTCATGGCCGGTGCGCCCGACCCCCAGCGTGAATCGCTCACCGTGTCGAAGTAGCGCCCCGCGCCCCAGCGGCTTCTAAAACGCCCACACGCGCGGGGCGATCGTGCAGGTGATGACGAGCATGATCGCGTTCAGCGGCAGGCCCACGCGGAGGTAGTCGGTGTAGCGGTAGCCGCCGGGGCCGTAGACCATGAGGTTGGTCTGATACCCCAGGGGCGTGGCGAAGCTGGCCGAGGCGGCGACCATGATGGCGATGACGAACGGCTGGGGGTCGGCGCCGACGTCGGCGGCGGCGGCCAGGGCGATGGGGAACATCAGCACGGCCGCGGCGTTGTTGGTGATCAGCTCGGTGAAGATGCCGGTCAGCAGGTAGACGCAGACCAGGGCGATCAGGGGCGAGTCGCCGGCGAGGCCGATGAGCGTGTGGGCGATTTGGGCCGCGGCGCCGGTGCTCTGCATGGCCCGGCCGATGCCGAACGACGCGGCGATGACCACCAGCAGCGACCAGTCGACGCTCCGCCTCGCCTCGCCGCCGCTGAGGCAGCGCGTGGCGATCATCACCCCGCCGGCGACCAGCGCCGCCTGAAGCATGCTCAGCAGGCCGGTGGTCACCGCGGCGACCATGCCGACCAGCGCGGCGATGGCGATCCAGGCGCGGTCCCAGCGCGGCGGGCGCGAGTCGGGCAGGGCGGAGACCAGGTAGAAATCCCGCCGATTGCGCTGCTGCTCGACGAAGTCCGGCCGGGTCTCCAGCAGCAGCGTGTCGCCGGGCCGCAGCACGATGTCGCCGATCTTGCGGTTGATCCGTTCGCCGTTTCGCGCCACGGCGATGATCGCGGCGTTGTAGCGTGAGCGGAAGCGGCCTGCGCGGATGGTCCGGCCGACCACCGGGCACGAATCGCTGACCACCGCCTCGATCAGGCAGCGCGTCTGACGCGGCGCGTCGAGCTTGAAGACCTGATCGGTCGCGGGCGTGAGGCCTCGGATCTTCTGCAGGTCCACCACCGATTCGACCACGCCGACGAACACCAGCCGATCGTTCGCCGCGAGCTTCTCGGCCGAATCGACCGCGGGCAGGACCTGGCCGTCCCGGTCGATCTCCATCAGGTACATCCCCGGCAGGTGGCGCAGGCCCGCGGCCGCGATGGTCTGGTTGACCAGCGGGCTGTCGGGCTCGACGGTCATCTCGACGGTGT
>CAZUHK010000223.1:0-4208 GCA_964620345.1 uncultured Planctomycetaceae bacterium | reverse complement strand
CAAAGGCCTGGTCTCGGTGACCGGCGTGCCGCTGACCGACGACCGCCACACCGCGGTCATCAGCGTGTCGGTCTTTCCCGCCGAGCACGGCCGCGGCACCGTCCACGCCCTGCAGCACGCCGCGAAGCACCTGCGGCATGAGCTGACCCGTCATGTGCAGGCGCGACAGATCCCCCGGCTGCAGTTCCGCCTGGACGAATCGCTCAAGCACCAGGCGCGCGTGATCCAGGCGATCAACGAAGCCGTCGGCCCCGATCGGGCGGAGGCCGACGATGCACCCCACGGGCCCGATGAGCCAGCGCAGGAGAATCCATCTTGAAAAACGCCACCGCCTACGCCAAGAAACTCCGCGGCCTGCTGCGGCGGACCAAGGTCGATGTCCCGGTTGAATCCCGGCACACCGATCCGCTCGACCAGCTCGTCTACGCCTTCCTGCTCTGGGAAACCACTCACCGCCAGGCCGATCAGGCCTACAACCGCCTGATGAAGCACGTGGTGGATCAGAACGACCTGCGCGTCAGCGACCCGGCGGACATCGCCCTGGCGATCGGCCCGCGGTACAGCCGCGTCGATGAGCGAGCGGTGCGCATGCGCGACGCGCTGCACGGGGTCTACCTGGCCAACCACGCGATGACGCTCGAACCGCTCAACGACATGTCCAAACGCGACGCTCGCGTGTTCCTCGATTCGCTGGACGGCATGGTGCCGTTCGTTTCCGCGAGCATCGTGCTCTACGCTTTGGGCGGCCACGCGATCCCCGTGGACCAGCAGCTCGTGGCCAAGCTCAAGCGCGACCAGATCGCCGACCCCGACGCCACGCTCGAAGAGATCCAGGCGTTCCTCGAGCACCAGATCAAGGCCGCCGAAACGTTGAAGGCCACGGCCGAACTGCGCACCTACGCCGAGTCCAGCGGCGGGACGACCAAGACCACCAGGGCGGCCGGCGACTCGCGCCGCACGACGAAGAAATCGACCAAGAAAACCACAAAGAACAAGACGACCAAGCGTTCGACGAAGAAGACCACCCGCAGCCGATGACGCCCCGGCGCCGTCGCTGCCATTGCCCGAGACATTCGCATGATCCGACGAAGCAAGGACCAGGTGCTGCGCATCGGTCTGCCCAAGGGCTCGCTGCAGGACAGCACCATCGACCTGTTCGCCCGGGCCGGCTACCACATCCGTGTGCGCGACCGCAGCTACTTTCCCGACATCGACGACCCGCAGATCACCTGCGTGATGTTCCGGGCCCAGGAGATGAGCCGCTATGTGGAGGACGGCGTGATCGACCTGGGCATCACCGGCCACGACTGGATCATCGAAAACCAGTCCGACGTGCATGAGGTCGCCGAGCTGGTCTACTCCAAGGCCACGTCGCGCCCGGCGCGGTGGGTGCTGTGCGTGCCCGAGGAGTCGGGCGTCACAAAGCCCGAAGACCTGATCGGCGGCATCGTCGCCACCGAGCTGATGCACACCACTCGGCGCTACTTCGCCGAGCGGGGCATCGACGTGAAGGTCGAGTTCAGTTGGGGCGCGACCGAGGTCAAGGCCCGGCTGCTCGACGCGATCGTGGACGTGACCGAGACCGGCTCATCGATCAAGGCCAACAACCTGCGCATCGTCGATGAAATCCTCAGCTCGACCACGCGGCTGATCGCCAACCACGAATCTTGGAAGGACCCGGTCAAGCGGGATAAGATTGAATCGCTGGCGCTGCTGTTGCGCGGCGCGATCAACGCCCGGCGGAAGGTGGGGCTGAAGATGAACGTGCCCCGTGAGAAGCTGGCGTCGATCCTGGACGTGCTGCCGTCGGAGAAGAGCCCGACGGTGAACGAGCTGGCCGACGCCGACTGGGTCGCGGTCGAGGTGATCGTCGACGAGCCGGCCGAACGAGAGTTGGTTCCCCAACTGTACCGCGCGGGGGCCACGGGGATATTCAGCTACCCGCTGAACAAGGTCATTCCGTAGACCGATGCGAACACGCCCGGCCAACCCGACCCGCCGCGCACGACCGTTGGGGTCGGTGCATCTTGCGGTGTTGCTCGCGCTGGTCGTCGTCGGGGGCTGCGCCGCGCCGCGGACGTTGGCCGACCCGCCCGTCGCGCCGTCTCCGCCGGGGCAGATCCCGCCGCCGGCCATGCTCACCGACCGCATCGCGCCGCTGGACGGCGGGCAACGCGACCGCGCCGCGCTCGATCTGGACGCGGTGATCGATCGCCTGCAAACGCCCGACTACCTCGCGCCGCCGGCCGACGACCCGCCGGTCGCGGATGACGCCGCGCGCGACCTGCCCCCGGCCGAGGCGGTGAAGGTGTACGCCGCGGCGCGCCAGGCGATGTCGAACGACCAGTGGGCCGAGGCGCTGCGGCAGACCGAGCGGGTGATCGCGCTGGACGATCGCTCAGCCCCGCCATACCTGCTGCTGGCCCGCATCCACCTCGAGCTCAACGACAAGCCGCGCGCCGCCGAGGCGCTGCAGAAAGCCGTCTCACTCGACCGCGATGACCCGACCGCCCTGTTCTTGCTCGCGCAGTTGCGCTACGAGCGGGGCCAGTGGGATCAGGTGGCGGTGCTGCTGGATCACATGCGCGACGCCGCCGACCGCCCGGTCGACCCGGGCCTGAGCTACATGGCCGACTATTACCTGGGCCAGTCGCTGCTGCGGCTGGGCTACGACGCGGCCGGCGCGGCCGTGCTCGCGGAATACCTGCGCGAGCCGCAGCGCTTTACCCGCACCACGCGCTATTACCGGGAGGTGTTGCTGATCGGCCGACAGCGCGGCGCGGTGCATCTGCAGCTCGGCGACGCCGCGGTGCGGCTGGGCGACTTCGCCGCCGCCGATGACCATTACCAAGAGGCACAGGGCGCCACGCGCCTGTCCGCCGACGCGCTGCTCGCCCGGCGGCTGTACGCCTTGCTCAACCTCGACCGCCGCGCCGATGCTCAACAACTCGCGCTGGAATACCTGGCCGACGAACAGGCCCGGCCGGCCGCCGACGATCTGCTGCACTACGTCGCCGCGCACAGCCCCGACCGCGACCAGACGCTCAATCGGATGCGACAGTCGTACGAACAGGCCGACCGCCCCCAGCGGCTGGCGCTGGCGGTCATGCGGCTGATCGAAGCCGACGATGATGCGCTGGCGTTCGCCGATGAACACCTCAAGCACCAGCCCGGCCACTACGACGTGCTGAGCGCAGTGGTCAGGCGGCTTGGCGAGCCGCGGGCCGACCGCGCCCTGGCCCGGACGATCGAACTGATCGACGCCAACCCCGCCCGCGCCCACGAGTACGTGAAGGTGGTGACCGAGCTGCCGCTGACCGACAAGCAATGGGACGCGGCGCTGGCCAAGCTGTCGCGCAAGATCGCCGACGGCCCGGGCGGCTGGCACCTGCGCGGCATGATCGCCTTCCACGCCGGCCGGCTCGACGCCGCCGAAGAAGCGTTCGGCAAAGCCATGGATCGCTCGCCCGATCACGTGCCCGCCCAGGTCGCGCTGATCGAGTTGTTCCTCAAGCGTGCGGAGCTGGCCTCGCCCGGCGACGCGCCCCAGCACTACCGCCGCGCCGCCGAGCACATCGGCGCGATGGACGTCGCCAGCCATCCGCGGCTGCGGTCGCTGCACGTCGAGGCGCTGACCGGTCTGGGCCGCTACCGTGAGGCGATCGCGATTGTCGATCAACTGCTCGACGAGCGCCCACGTGAAACGCACTACCTGCTTCAGAAGGCCCAACTGCAGCGCCACCTGCGTGACTTCGACGCCGCCGAAGTCACGCTGCTGCGCCTGATCGGCGCCGAGCCGCGCAACACCGAGGCCTACAAGCAACTGTTCGCCATTTATGAAACCCAGGCCCCCGACGATCGCAAGTTCGCCCAGCTCGTGGCGCGGATCAACTCGCTGCTGCCGCGCGACACGCTGGCCCGGCTCAAGCTCGCCCGCCTGCAGCTCATGGCCGGCAAGACCACCGAGGCCAACATGCTGCTGGACGACCTGGCCCGCCGCCGCATCGACGATGACGAGCAGTTCGCATCGCTGGTGGTGATGCTCGGCCACGTCGAGCGGTGGGATGACGCGATCGCCGTGCTCGAAGCGGCGCTGGATCGCGAGCCCGACCGCCTGGTCGCGCTGGAGCTGCTGCGTCACGTGGCCGACATGGCCGGCCAGCCGCAGCGCTTCTACCGCCGCTACGAAACTCACCTTCAAGCCGGCG
>CAZUHK010000222.1:0-4211 GCA_964620345.1 uncultured Planctomycetaceae bacterium | reverse complement strand
GCCTAGAGCAGCGGGTATGACTTTTCTGCCCCTTCCCCCTCTCAGGGGGAAGGCGGGGATGGGGGTTGGGCATCGATCTTCGTCCGGTGAAGGGACATTTGCAGAGATTCGCAGCCCCGACCCTCACCCCGGCCCTCTCCCTGGGAGGGAGAGGGTGCAGAAAGATGACGCCTATTGCTCTACGGATCGAACTGCTCGAGCGTCCGCCGGGCGAGGGCGGCTTCGTCGCGGTCGGGGTGCTGCTCGACGAACCGCTTCAGCCGCGGCGCGGCCTGGTCGGCCATGCCCAATCGGGCGAAGGCCATGCCGATGTCGAAGTCGCGGAAGGTCGCGTCGGCGCGATGGTCGTACAGCGCTTCGGCCCGCCGCAGCAGGTCCGCGGCCCGATCGGCCCGGCCGGGCTGGGCGGTGTGGAGCATCCACTGGAACAGGAGCTCCTGGCGCCGGCGCGCCGCGAAGTCGACGTTTTCATCCAGGCCCAGCCGCGCGCTGCGCTCATGCAACAGCGCCCACTGGCCCAGCGCCGCCTCGGGCTCGCCGCGGCGCTGGTACACCGCGGCCGACACGCCGTAGCTCAGCCCGTGGCGCTGCAGCTCGGCGTGGTGGCGCACCTGCGCGATGGGCAGCACAAACTGCTGCAACCCCACCACCACCGCGACCACGGCCAACCCCCCGGCCAGCGGCGCGTAGCGTTTCGCGTTGAGCCACACGCCCAGTTGCCACAGCGCCCAGCCGGCGTACACGCACAGCGGCGGCAGCAGGATCAGCCGATACCGCCCGACCACCGACGTGGCGACCAGCGCCAGCACGCCCGACAGGCCCAGCAGCAGCACCAGCGCGTGCGCCCGATCGACCCGCCGCCGTGCAAAGGTCAGGCCGATGCCCAGCACGCAAAGCGGCAGCAGCCACGAATAGTCCGGTAGCACGCGCAGGGCGGGCGATATCTGCTCGCCATAGAAGTAAGCCATGTTGTTGGGGATCTCGAACGGATCGAACACCGCCCGCAGCTTGAGCAGGTGCTTGTCGATGAAAGCCGCCCAATCCCCCTGGTAGGTCTTGAGCGCCTCGACGCCGGCAACCCACGCGCTACCCTGGGCGGCTTCGAGGATGTCGGGCATCGAATCGGGCACCGTGAAGCCCAGCGGATTGGCATCGGCGGCGCTGGAGGTGGCGATCACCTCGGGCAGGCGGTTGGTCACCTTCAACGGCGGCGCACCGACCGCAAGGTTTCGCACCAGCAGTGGCGAGAAGCCGATCACCATGCCCAGCCCCAGCAGCCCGAGGCGCGCGCTCAGGCCCCGCAAAGAGCCGCGCTGCGTCCAGATCACCCAAGCGAACATGAACGGTAGAAAAAGCATCACGGTGGCGTGGGTGATGAGCGTGAAACCCAGCACGACGCCGGGCACCAGCCACGCCCCCGGCCGGGCGCGCGGCGCGGCGATCAGCAGCGCGGCCAGGGCGGCGGTACCGAGCATCGGCCCCGTCCAGTCGCGCAGCAACGCGCCCTGGTTGAACACCAGCGGCCCGTACAGCCCTGCGGCCGCCGCGGCCAGCAGCGCCGCCGCGGGATCACGCAACACCCGACGCGCCAGTGCGAACATCAGCAGCGGCGCAAGCACGCCGAACATCAACTGCACGAAGATGACGCCCCGGAGCCCCAACCCGACCGATCGGCCGATCGCGATCGCGTAGGGGTAGGCCGGCTCCTGGTGGAAGACCCTGTCGTCGCCCCACCACCCAAGCCAGGTGGCCATGTCGCCGTGGCGTGCCATCCAGCCGTAGAGCGGGTGCCAGGTGTCGCGTTGCAGCCAGTCGCCCGCGGCGATCTTGCCCGACCACTGCCAGTAGCCGTGCATATCGGTCTGGTCGGCGTGGATGGGGAACTCGATGAACGGCGTGGGCGCGATCGCCGCGAAGTGCGCCAGCCGCACCACCGCGCTGAGCACGATGATCGCGAGCAGCCAGCGGCGCACGTTGACGCCCGGCGATGGCAGGAGTGAAGGCGACGCCGCATCGATCGTGCTGTTCGCCCGGGCGTGCATCGGGCCAGTGTCGCCCGCGCCGCCGCGGCCCGCAACCGACGGGCTGGACGGGCTGCGGCGCGGCTCAACGGGAAAACCTGGCCGATCGCCGCGCGGTCAATGCGACGCAGGCGGGCGGCTGAGCGCCCCCCGCACCTCGGCCACGCGGACCGCCGTGCCGTTGACCAGGTTGTACAGCTCGACCGTGGTCTGTTCGCTGGGCTGGCGGTTGACGCGGGCGCGCACCACGCCGCGGTGCGGGTTGTACCAGAACGCGGCGCGCCGGCCGTCGGTAGTGATGTGCTCCGGATGCGTGCGCTGTTCATCGGCCGGGCCGGCGGTTTCCAGCCAGTCGCCGGCGTCGACCGTCAGCAGGTTGGTCGGCGGGGTGGCGAACCAGGCCGGGTCGATCCGCAGCGGGTAGCCCCGCCGGCTGACCTGGACCTGCCGCAAGCTGCCGCGGTACAGGGCCTGGCTCTGGATCGCGCGGACCGCGCGCTGCGCCGCTTCGACCTGGCGCAGCTCGTCGGCCCGGGCACGCTGGTGCCAGAGCACGCCGCCCAGCACGCCCACCAGCATCAACGCGATCACGCCATCCATGAGCAGGCGCATGAGATCAGACTCCGGGCCGACCGGTTTCCCATCGGATGTATCGGATTGTCCGCCACGCAACATGAACCGCCCCGTCGACCCGTCACCCGTTCTGGCGTATCGGTCGCTCGCCACTACAATGCGGGCGTTCTTCGGTTTTTATGTAGGCAAATCGCGGCTGAATCGCCTCACCACCGTCCCCGGCCGCAAAGACGTTCCATGACGCAGATTCATCATCATCGATACGACAACGGCCTGACGCTGCTGGTCGAGCCGCTGGGCGCGCGGGCGAGCGTCGGGCTAACCGCGCTGCTGCCGGCGGGCGTGGCGCACGAGCCGGCCGAGCAGGCGGGCGTGGCCGCGGTGCTCAGCGAAGTGATCTTCCGCGGCGCCGGCGATCGCGACGCCCGGGCCCATTCCGAGGCGCTGGATCAACTGGGCGTCCAGCGCTCGGCCAGCGTACGCAGCCGGCACCTGCGCCTGGGCGCGACTGTGCTGGGCGATCGGTTCGACGACGCCCTGCCCCTGCTGATCGACATGCTGCGGGCGCCGGCGCTGGCCGAGTCGAGCTTCGGCCCGGCGCGCGACCTGGCGGTGGGGGACGTCGACGCCCTCGAAGACGACCCGCAGCACAAGGTCATGCTCGCGCTCAAGGCCGCGCACCTGCCCCCGCCGTTCGGCCGATCCACCCTCGGCCGGCGCGAGGCGCTGCTCGAGCTGACCAACGCACAGCTTCGGGCCTATCACGCGGCCAAGGCGGTGCCCGCCCCGGCGATCATCGGCGTGGCCGGGGCCGTCGCGTTCGAGCACGTCCGCGATCGGCTGGGCGAGCTGCTGGGCGACTGGTCGGGCCGGACCGACGAGCCGACCACCACCGGCGAAGCGCCGCGCGGGTATCGGCACATCCAATCGCAATCGGCACAGCACCACATCGGCGTGGCGTACGACGCGCCGGCCGAGGCCGACGACGACAGCGTGCTGCAGCACGTGGCCACCGCGCTGCTGGCCGGCGGGATGGGGGCGCGGCTGTTCACCGAGGTCCGCGAGAAGCGCGGCCTGTGCTACGCGGTGCATGCGTCGTACGCCTCGCTGCGGGACCGCGGCATGGTTGTCGCCTACGCCGGCACCACCCCCCAACGCGCCGCCCAGACGCTCGAGGTGATGACCACCGAGCTGCGCCGCCTGGCCGACGGGGCCGAGCCCGATGAGTTCGACCGCGCGGTGGTCGGCCTCAAGACCCGGCTGGTGATGCAGGGCGAATCGTCCAGCGCCCGGGCCGCGGCCATCGCCGACGATCAACACCTGCTGGGCCGGCCCCGAACGCTCGACGAGCAGGCCGGTCAGATCGACGCGGTCACGCTCGACCGGCTCAACGATTACCTCAAGGCGAATCGACCGGAGGATTTCACCACGCTGACCATCGGACCCGAGGCGCTACGCTGAATGACGAACGGCAAATAACGAATGACAAATGCCTGGAGCATCCTTCAGCAACCCGTAGCGGGTGCCACACCTTGTCCGCTTTAGCGGCAAGGTGTGCGGGAGTGCGGACGGCATCACACCTTGCCCTTCGGGACAAGGTGTGATGCCATGTAGCAA
>CAZUHK010000221.1:0-4304 GCA_964620345.1 uncultured Planctomycetaceae bacterium | reverse complement strand
GATGCCCTCGATGCCCAGCGCCGCGATCAGCGTCGTGGTCTTCCAATGCCCGTGCTCGCGGCGGCGTTGCTTGACCCGCCGCGCCCAGGCCGGGCTGACCTGGAAGGTGTCGGCGATTTGCTTGGTCTGCATCCCGCGGTCGTACGCCTCGAGCACGCGGTCCCGCAAGTCCTGTGCGTAGGGGGCGCCCATCGGTGGCTCCTGTGTCGGGGGGATTGATCCGACACCGAAGCTACCCAGCAACCCCGCATCGCGCAACACCTAACAAGCGCCGAACGCCCTACGCTTGGGCTGAGGACGCTCTAGCGCGCGGCGAGCGTGGCGTCGGGGTTCTGAGTCGCCGCGGCCTGGTCGTCGTCGGCGTCGCCGTCGCCCTGCTGGTCCTCGACCGCGCCGGTGGCGGGCTTGAGCGACGCCGCGTGCAGCGCGACGTTGGTCGCCAGGTGCGTGGCCGATTCGCTGTCGTAACCGAACACACCCCACACCGGCTGGTGAAGCATGCCGTTGGACAGGTCTTCGGGGCTGACGAAGATGCGCGGTTCGCCGTCGATGGTGATCGCCAGCAGACCCGGTCGGCTGGTGGCGCCCAGGCGCTGCTTGAAGAACACGCGATAGTCGATGCGCGTGGCGTCGTAGCCGCCGATGCCCGCGCCGGTGAGCACGCGCGAGGTCGAGCCGACCAGCCGAAGCCGTTGATCGGGGTCGGCAAACGCCTGCAGGAGCATCTGGCGGACCGACTCGGTGAACGCGGCGCCGCCGCCGGCGGCCTCGAAGAGGATCACGCCTTTGTCCTGGGTGACGAACTGCTTGATCGCGGCGACCTGGTCGGCGGTGAAGTCGACCGCCTCGGTGCCCGCGACGTGCACGAGCGAGACGTCCTGCCCGCCGATGTCCGCCAATTCGAAGTCGTGGGTGACGAAGCCGGCCTTGCCATCGTTGCTGGCGAACACGTCGGCGCGTTCCCATGCCAGCGGCTCGGGCTGCCAGTTGCCATCGTAGCTGGCGCGGCCGACGTGTACCGTCGTGCCCCCGCCGCCGGACTTGGTGATGTAGTGGCGTTCCAGGCGGTTGCGCGGCCTGGATTTTTCGATGGCGTACTGGAAGATGTTGCCCATCAACTGCCAGGGGCCTTCGTCGCGGTGGGCGTGGGTCTGCCAGGCGACGCCCGGGTCGCGCGGCAGGTGGATCACCAGGTGCCGCACGCCGTTGTGCAGCGTCATCGCGTTCTGATCGCGCAACTTGAAGACGATGTTGTAGATATCGTCCTCGGGATCAACATTGCGGAACTTGTGATCGTAAACCGATTCGAAGGTGGAACGGACCCAATTGGTGAAGCCGCGGCCGCCGCCATCGTCGGCGGTGACCAGCGTGCCGCCCAGGTCGATGTAGCGCTTGATCTTCATGATCTGCGCTTCGGTGAGGTCCAGCGCCTGATGGCTGGCGAGGTAGAGGATGGGCGCGTCGAGCCACTCTTCGGGCTGGCGTTCGAGGCCGATCACCTGCCAGTTCATGGCGATCTCGAACTCATCGGACGCCCATCGGGCGACGTTGGCCAGATCGCGGGGGCGGTTGTTCCAGGCCTGGCCTTCAACGATGAGTTTGTTGGCGAAGACCGGCACGCGGCCGCGGCTGAGGAAGACCAGGGCGAAGGCGGTGTTGGCCACATCGTTGCTGCCGTGGAAGCCGCCTTTGGAAAACGACCCGCCGCCGGCCTGGGATTTGATGAACGCCTCGGCGCCGGCCTGGTACCAGTCCTTGCCGCCGAAGTATTTCATGCCGCTGGCCAGGCCCACGCGCTCCACGCCGACCATGTTGTAGCCGTTGGTCGAGGGCTTGAAGGCCTTGTCCATGTATTCCAGGCCGTGGTTGATGCTCTTGATGACCGGGTGGCGGTCACCGATGCCGGGCCGGCTGAAGTCCTGGGAATGCAGGTAGTCCAGCACGATGTACATGCACGCCAGGCCCGCGGCGGTCATCTGCAGGTTGCCCCCGCGGTTGGCCGCGTTTGTGTAAGACCAGCCGCCGCTATCGCGGCTCTGGACACTCAGGAAGTGGTTTTTGACCGCGGTCCAGTAGCCGTTGGGCACGGGGATGCCGCGCTTGGCGCACTCCCACATGCCCAGCACGCCGTACTGTGTCACCGAGTTGTCCCAGTTGCTAGACGGCAGCGTGTAGCGATAGTTGCCACCCTTCGAGACGCCGGCCTCCAGGGCGTACTGGTCTTCGAGGTGCTTCTCGGCAAACACCAATTCCATCGAACGCTTGGGCAGTTTGGCCCACACATGCGACCGAAAGCCCACGGCGTAGGTGCCGTACATGAACTTGCGGTTCTCGGTGCCCTTCTCTTCACCGGCATCGGAAATGGTCGCGGAGGTGAGGTTGCCCAGGAACTTCAGCGCGTTCATCAGCTTGGGGTTGCCCTGCCAGTCTTCCCCGGCCGACAGCAGGCCGTAGCACACCAGTGAGGTCATGCCGGCGTATTGCTTTTCGGCGTGGTTGCCCTTGACGTAGCTCTCCCAACTGCCATCGGCATCCTGGCTCTTGTAGAGAAAGTCGACGCCCTTCTCGATGGCCTTGCGGACCTGTTCATCGGTGACCCCTTGCGCCCGCGGCGCCGCGGCCGCGGCCAGGGCGACCATCGCGACCAATAGCATCAACGTTCGGGTCATGGCGTGTTCTCCAGCAAAGTTCGGCTACGGCTGATACCAGTACATCGCGCGCGGCGTGCCGAGCTCCATCATCAGCCGTCGCAGCTTCTGGCCATCCAACTCCAGCCCCGTGATCGGCGAGCGGTCCCTGCTCACGCCGACAATCGCATCGAACAACCCCATCCGCGGGGCGTACTTGAGCACCGGCGGCTTCTGAGCGGCGATATTGGCCTCATCGCGCGCCTTGAGGATCGCATCGTCGAGGTAGCCGACCGAATCGATCAGCTTCATCTGCAGCGCCGCCTGCGTCAGGTACACCTCGCCGCCGGTGGCCTGCTCGAAAAGTTCCTCGCCCATCTTCTGGCCGCGGGCTTGTCGCACGACGTCGCGGAAGCGCTCGTGCATGACCGTGAGCATCCGCCGCAGCGTGTTCTTGTCGTTCTCATCCCAGCTTTCGAGGAACTTGTTGGCCACGGCTTTTTGGGGGGAGGTCTCGGCGGTGAGCACCAGCGGCTGAATGCCGTTGTCGCGGAGCATCTGCTCGAAGGTCATCGCCTGGGCGATCACGCCGATCGACCCGGTGACGCAGGCCGGCTGGGCGTAGATGTAGTCGGCGGCGCAGGCGACGTAGTACCCGCCGCTGGCCGCGTAGCCGCCGAAGCTGGCGATGATCGGGATGCCCCGCGCCGCCTTGAGCCGCGACAGCTCGTGGTAGATCTGCTCGCTGGGGCCGACCATGCCGCCGCCTGAATCGACGTGCAGCACGATGGCCTTGACGCTCTGGTCTTCGATGGCGGTTTCGACGGCGTTGTGGATGAAGTCGGCCGTCTCGGGCACGATCATGCCGGTCACGGGGATGATCGCGATTTTCTCATCGCCCTCGCCGCTCTGGTAGAGCGAGGCGTCGACGCGCCCGCCGGCGCCCAGCACGGTGAACAGCGCGACGTAGTAGCCGGCGAAGAACAGCACGGCGCAGACCGACAGGGCGCTGAAGATCTTGCCGATCGAGCCGAATACACCGGGCTTCTTTTTGGGCTGGCCCCAGGGCGGCGGGTAGGCGCCCGGCGGCGGGGGCGGCGGCGGGCCGGTCACGCCCTGGGGGTCGACCGGATCGCGGCCTGAGTCGCCACGGCCGGCGTCGGCGTCGGGACGGTTGGAGTCGAACGAGGCGTCGTTCATGGATCGTCAGTGCCTCCGCTGGCGTCGGGCGCGGCGCCCGACGGGTTGGCCCCCGGGGTAACCATGCATTGTACTGCATGATTTGCACCCGGGCCAAACTTCGGGCGCATCGTCACTTAACCCGCGCCGCCGTATACTTCGACGCCCGAGGTCGCCCGATGGTTCGCCGATTGCCCGGAGTGTTGTTCCGATGAGCCGACACCTGCACCTGGACCCCTTCGCCGGCCTCGCGGGCGACATGTTTCTCGGGGCGCTGATCGACCTGGGCGCCCCGCTGGAGAAGATCGACGCCGCCCTGCGCCCCCTGGGCATCGAGCCGGGCTTCGCCCTCACCGCCGAACCGGCCCATCGCCACGGCATCAAGGGCACGGATCTGAAGGTGAAGATCGAAAATCGAAGATCGAAAATCGAAAATCCCCCTCACTCCGCCCACCCCCACGTCCACCCGCCGGTCATCTTCGCGATGATCGATCGGCT
>CAZUHK010000220.1:0-4435 GCA_964620345.1 uncultured Planctomycetaceae bacterium | reverse complement strand
GCCATGGTTATCGGATCATCCCCTGCCAACTCGCCAACGGGTGTGAACGGTTACAGAAGAAGGAACTCGGCGTTATCGCCAAACAGGTCAAGGCCAATCCCGCGCTGCGGCCCCATCTCGAACACGTTGGATTTGAAGTGATTGACACCTACATGAAAGGAATCTTCTGATGCGTTCAGCCTTCACCACCATCATCATCATCGCGTTCGGCGCCGTGATCCTCTGGATCGCCAGTGATGCTCAGATCGGCCACCTCGCCGAAATACTGCCCTTTATCAGCGGCAGGGAGGTGGGTCTGTATGACTGGGCAGGCGTGGCGGTTCTGGCGATCACCGTTTGGGGGATCGCCCGGCTGCTGAGACGGCAAGACAGCGATTCGTGAATGCCAGGACTACGGCGACGTCACCAAGCGGTCATCGCTGTCAATGTTCGGTGCTGGCGAGATCTCATTGGGCCGTCACTCGCATTACGCAGGTCGCAGTTACACATATAGACAGAGGTGACACCATGGACGACCGTCGATTCCGCTGGTCCGTACTGACCGTTCCGTTCGCGATCTTCTTCATGATCTACCTGATCAGCGGGGCGTCGACTTCGTTTGACTTCCTCGACATCTCGGACGCCATCGGAATCGCCAACGGCGACCGTTGGACCAGCCTGATTGTTCTGGCCGTGGCCTTGATCGGCCTCGTGCTCGTGCTCCGCATTCTTCTTCACAGAAAGGACGACTGATGATCCCGGACCACCCGATACCACCCAACCCCGAAGGCACCTCAAGCGAAGACCGCGAACTGGTTCAGCCCGAGGACCACTTTGATCCCGATGCCACGAAATATCCGGCGGACGAGGAACTGAGCGCGCACATTGCCGAACTCAACGCCCAGGTCATCGACATCGGAAAGAAGCTTGAGAAGCTTGAAATACAGATCGACCGCCTCGGTCGTGACGAGAAGGTTCTCGCTTCACTGCACGAAGAGCGCCGCCTGTACGCGGAGGATCATCACAACAAACACTTCACCGAGCCCATTCTGCGGATGCTGATCGGGATTGCCGATCGCTGTCGCGACACAACGCGGCGCCTTCGGGCAGGTGCGGCTCCGGGGGCTGAAGGGCAACGCACTTTGAAGGCGGCGGTGCTGCGTGCGGTCGCCGAGCAGCGCGACGCCGACCGGATCGATGTGGAGAATCTGCTTGCGGCATTCGGTGTCGACGCATTTGAGCACCGCGGCAGGCGTTTCAACGCCTCGCTTCAGAAGTGCCTGAAGCGCGTCGAAACCGATCAGCCCGACCTCAACCACACCATCGCCGAACGACATCGGCCCGGATACCGGTGCGGCGAACGCGTGATTCGCCACGAAATGGTCAGTGTCTACTTCATCACCAAGCAACAGGAGAACGATCATGTCGCACGGAATTGACTTCGGCACCACGCAGACCAAGGTTGCCTATGTCGATGCAACGGGTAACCCCTGCATCGTCCACAACGCCCGTGGAGACGAGCGCACGCCCACGGTCGTCCATGTCTCAGAATCCGGCAACGTCCTTGTGGGCAACGACGCCGTCGAACAGGGATATCTGGATGCCGAACGATGCGCTAAGGGCTTCAAGCTCTTGCTTGGGACGACGGACAGCCTCTTCAAGGCGGGCGAGCTCTTTACGGCCACCGATGCCGCCGCCGCCGTCATCGCACAGAAGAAGCAGGAACTCGAGCGGGCCACCGGTCGGGCCTGTACCCAGTGTGTTGCGACGTGCCCGGCGAACTTCCGGGACGACCAGAAGGACGCCCTCATCGAGGCATACCGGCGTAACGGCATGGAGGTGCTTCGGCTGATCCCCGAACCCACGGCTGCCGCCATCGCCTATCGCGCCGCCAGTTCACGCGATAACGCAACGATGGTGGTCTTCGACTTCGGCGGCGGAACGCTCGACGTGTCCGTGGTTCGTGCTCAAGGCCCGCAGTTGACCGTGCTTGCGACCGATGGCGTTGCCAAACTCGGCGGCAACGATATTGACAACTGCATCCGCACGCGCGTGCTCGATCAAGTCGAGGCCAAGCTCGGGCGCCGCCCGACCCGCGAAGACAATCCCCTGTTCTTCCAGGATCTGGACGGACGGGTTACGGCGGCGAAGATCTCGCTCAATTCCCGTGACAAGGTCGCCATCGTCAGCAGCATTGATGGCCATCAGATCGTCACGGAGATCCAACGATCTGAGTTTCATGCCGACATCGAGCCGCTGTTGCGACAGGCGCTCGACGCCATGGACAGTGCGATCAAGGCCGCGGGGCTGACCTACGACCAGGTCGATCGGCTGATCATGGTCGGTGGATCGTCCCGGATGGTCCGGGCCCAGGAGCTGGTCGCCGATCACACGGGTCTGGTGCCCAAGACCGACATCGATCCGGAGAAGGCGATCGCCTATGGCGCGGCCCTGGCCGCCATCGACGAAATGGCCAAACGCGGCGAAACCGCCGAGATCCGTGGACAGAAGATTCCCTCGCCCAACCTGTTCGTCCAGGACGTCACCGCCCACGGCGTGGGCTGTTGCACCGTCGATACGTCCAAGGTCGACCGGCCGCTGGTCAACTCGGTCATCATCGCGCAGAACACGCCGATCCCCTGCCGCAGGGTCGACCGTTTCTACCTGGAGCAGGAAGAGCAGTCGGAGGTCAAGGTCGAGATCCTTCAGGGCAAGCCCGACGCTCCGCGTGATGACTGCCTGATCATCGGCGAGCTGGTCCTTGCCGGCTTGCCGCGCGAAGAGAAGGCGACCGCCCGCATCCAGGTTGAATACATGATCGATGCGAACGGCATGGTCACCGCCACCGCCACCGACCTGGTCGGCGGGTCCACCCAGACGGTCACCGTGGACTACAAGAAAGGCATCCAACCCAAAGCAAACCCCGCCGCGGCCTGAAGCTCCTGCGTAGGGACACAAGCCGCCCATGCCATGGAAAGGCGCAACCGATCATGAGTGAAACCGTCTTCATCGCCGTTCTGTTCATCGCGTTCTGTTACACGATGATCCGCCTTGTGTGTGATCCGGGGGCACCCCCCGCAAACACAGACTCGAAGCGACCGATCGTCCACCACTGCCCTCGTATCCCGCCGCTCCGCCTGTCGCAGGTGCGGCGAAAGCATCGTCAGTCTTGAACACCCTCTTAACGCCTGCCAAGGAGATCAGCATGCACAACTTCAACCGCGTCATTCTCATGGGTCGACTCACCCGCGATCCGGAACTCAAGACCCTCGGCACCGACAGTCAGGTCTGCAGCTTCGGTCTTGCCATCAACCGCAACTTCACCGATCACAACGGCGCCTCGCAGGAGGAGGTCACCTTCATCGAGTGCCAGGCGTGGAACAAGCTTGGCCGGATCATCGCTGAACGCTTCGAGAAGGGCCGGCCGATCCACATCGAAGGCCGCCTGCGCTACGACCAGTGGCAGGATGAAGAAGGCAACAACCGCACGAAACTGAAAGTGGTTGCCGAACGGTTCCAGTTCGTCGATGAGCGCCCGGCATCTGAAAGTGGCGAAGCGGCATAAACGCACTTGGACCACCGTACTCCCATTCATTCTGAAAGTGAGACACACGATGACACTGAGATTTATTCCGTCGGTACGCCGACTCTTCAGCACTCCAGCACCCCCGGACGACCTCGCCGCTGAGCCGGCACCTGAATTGCCGGGCGGCAACGATGGCGCGATCGACCTGTGCATGATGTTCGACACAACGGGAAGCATGTTCGGTTACATCAAGGAGGTCCGCCGTGCTCTGCAGCAGATTGCCGCTGACGTGGCACACTCCCACCCTGACAACCGCATCGGCGTCATCGCTTACGGCGATTACTGTGATCGCGGTCGAACGTATGTGGTCAGCCATCACCCGCTCACCGACGATCTGGCCGAGGCTCAACACTTCGTCAACAACGTCAAGGGCACGTGTGGTGGAGACTTTCCCGAAGCCGTCGAGGAAGCCCTCCATCTGGCCAACGCGCTCCAATGGCGTCGGAACTGCCCGCGCGTCGCCATTCTCGTGGGTGACGCCCCACCGCATGGCGTGATCGACAGCCGGTCGAAGTGCAAAGACGGCCATTTCTATCTCGATGAAGTCCACGCACTCCAGCGTAAGCAGGTCTGCGTCTATACCGTCCAGTGTGGCACCTCTCGCCACACCAGAAAAGCCTTTATGCAGATCGCAAGCGCCACCGGCGGCAAACACCTGCAGCTCGAACAGATCGACGACCTGCCCGAGATCATCGTCGCCGCCTGCAAACACCGCACCGGTGATCTGGCCGGCTATGTTGCCCGGCTCGAGAAGGAAGGACGCGTCACCGGTCGACTCAGGCGCCAACTCGCAAGCCTGGATGATTGACCGCCAGCGTGTGCGAGATATTTTCCTGGCGCTGGGTTAGTTGTTTAGTTACAGTGACTTAT
>CAZUHK010000219.1:0-4451 GCA_964620345.1 uncultured Planctomycetaceae bacterium | reverse complement strand
GGCCGCGGCGACGACCATCGCCTCGATCAGCTCGCGCCGCACGGCCTGCACCCGCGAATCGCCGAGGCCGGAGCTGGTGAACATCCGCGGCCCTTCGGCCGGCCGGCCGTGGCGGCGGTGGATCAGCCGCACGCCGTCGGACGCCACTTCGTGTACCGCATCGCGATCGGCGAGGATCAGGCGAAACGGCGCGTGATCGGCCGGCTCGACCGCGAGCGCGGCGCGCAGCGCCGCGTCGGCGGCGGGTTGTTCGCACAGCGCGGGGATCAGCGTGCCGCGGCTGCGCCACCGCGGCGACGCGACCGGCGGGGCGTCGAGGTTGACGTTGAGCAACGTGACGATCAGCGGCGCGTCGGTCGCGGCGATCCACGTGCCGCCGCTCGCCGGGTCGGTCGGCATCAGCGCGCGGCGCCCGCCGATGCGGCGTGATGTCGGCGGCCCGGCGGCGGGGCGGGTCCGCCGCTCGTCGCGATTGCAGCGCATGCACAAGCCCCGCGGCCCGGTCGGCACGATCGTCACCGTACACATGAGTTGGCTTGCAGGTACGCCAGCGTCGAGGGCGCGAAGCCGAAATCATCCGGCACGTCCCGCCCCAGCAATCGGATCATGCCGGCGATCAGCGCGTTGTGGTGAACGGTGTGGCTGACGACAAACAGCACCTCGCGAGCGAGCGTGGAGCGGCCGACGACGCGCGAGCCGTCCGCCGCGATGGTGATCGGCACTTGCGCCGGGCGACCACCATCGGCGTCTTTCAGCGCCGCCAGCTCGCGATCGAGCCGCTCGAACGCCCGCAACGCCGCCGTGCGCTCGCGTTCGATCGGCGTGTCGCGGCGGCGGGCGTCGTAGTCGATCGTCGCCGCCGAATCGGTCAGCAGCGCCTCGACGTGATCCAGGCAATGCCGCACGTGCCCGCCGATGCTCGACTCGAACACGCCGACCGGATTCTGGCAATACTGATCGTCGTCGAGCGCCGCGACCGCGTCATGCAACTGACCCAGCACGTGCCGCAGGCAGGCCACGGCCAGGGCCAGGTCGCTGGCGTTCGACTCGGTTGGCGAGCGGGATGAATCGGTCATGCACAAGTCCTCGGCAGGAGCACGTTCGGCAAACTCAGGGCGTCACCTTACCACGACACGCCTTCGATTGTGAGGTCCGATGCGGCCCACGGGCGGGGGGTTTCTCGCAAAGCTGCGAACGCGGGCTTCAGATCGCTTCGCCGTCCTGGAAGCTCGCCTTGGTCTGGTGCAGCCGGCGCAGGGCGTGAACCGCCGCCGCGGCCTCGGGGCTGGTCAGGCGATACCAGACGCGCCGCCCATCCTTTCGCCCCGTCACCACGCCCGCGGCCCGAAGCTCCTTGAGGTGCTGGCTGGCGATGTGGGGCCGCAGCCGCGCCGCACGCGCCAGGTCTTTCACCACCTGCTCGCCTTGCGACAACAGCTCGACCAACCGCAGCCGATCGGGGTGCCCAAGGGCCTTGAGGGCCCCGGCCGCGTGGCTCACCACGCGACGCGGCAGCAGCGAGATGTGGCCGGCGGCTAAACTCATCACATCAATATATCACAATATCTCTAACTGAATCAAGCGTGTAAACAGCTTTAATAAATTGATTTGCATTCATATCTGCGCTATTACAATATTCAGTTGATCCGCCTGGTCGATGTCCTTAGCATGTCGGCAGTGAAAGGGACGTCATGCCCACGCTGGAAAAAATCCGCGATCAGGCGATCGAGCAGGAAGCGCTGACCCAGGCCGCCGAGCGGCTGGAAAACAGCGCCCCGCAGGATGTGCTGCGCTGGGCCGTGGAGCGGTACCAAGGCCGGATCGCCCTGGCGTGCAGCTTCGGCATGCAGTCGGTCGCCATTATCGACATGCTTGCTCAATTGAACCTGCTCGACGACGTCGAGGTCTTCTATCTCGACACCGGCGTGCTGTTCACCCAAACCCACCAGACCCGCCTGCGCATCCAGGACAAGTACGGCTTCGAGGCCGTGCGCGTGGCCTCCAAGCTGAGCTGGGAAGAACAACAGGCCCAGTACGGCGGGCACCTCTACGAGCGCGGCTCCGAAGGCGTGACCAGTTGCTGCTTCATCCGTAAGGTGCAGCCGATGCGCGAGTACTTTCAGCGGCGGCAGTTCAAGGCGTGGATCACCGGCATGCGGCGAAGCCACAACTCACGCCGCAAGGCCGTGCCCGTGGCGATGTGGGACCGCGTGAACGACATGGCGAAGATCAACCCCGTGGCCGCGCTGGATTCACCGACGCTGTGGGGTTACATCCGCGCCAACGACGTGCCGTACAACGCACTGTACGACCAGGGCTACTCGTCCATCGGCTGCAACACCCCGATCTGCACGCGGCCCGACGGCGGCAAGGACAGCCGCGAAGGCCGATGGGCAGGCACCGGCAAGACCGAGTGCGGCATCCACGTCGACGGCGCCATCATTCAGTCGATGGACGGCTCCAAGCTCTAAGCTGCTATCCTGTCCATCTTCGACGCATGCCCCGGCCCGACCCACCGCGGCCGGACCACCAAGACACCCGCGAAAGAGGCCCGACATGGGACTGGAAAAAAGAGATCGCAAGGACAAGCCGAGCAAAGTCGAACAGGCCAAGCTCGAGAGCCATTACCTGCGCGGCACCATCCACGAAATCCTCAACGACCCGCAGGCCGGCGGCTTCGAACACGATGACTATCAACTGCTCAAGTTCCACGGCATGTACCAGGGCGAGGACCGCGATGCCAAGTCGCTGGCCCGCGTCACCGGTCAGGAGCAGCCCAAGCGGTTCATGATCCGCCTCAAGGTGCCCGGCGGCCGGCTCACGCCCCAGCAGTACATGGCCATGGACCAGCTCGCCGATGAGGTGACCTACAACGCCTCGCTGCGCATCACCACGCGGCAGACGTTCCAACTGCACGGCGTGCTCAAGGGCGACCTGAAGAAAACCATGCAGCACATCCACAGCACGCTGCTGACCACCGTCTGCGGCTGCGGCGATGTCGAACGCAACATCATGGCCCCGCCGGTGCCCATACACGACCCGCCGCACGACGCGGTCCGAAAGCTCACCGACGACCTGGCCGGCTCGCTCGTGCCAAACTCCAACGCATACTTCGAAATCTGGCTCGACGGTGAAAAGATCGACACCTCGCAGGAACAGGAAGACCTCTACGGCCCGACGTACCTGCCGCGGAAGTTCAAGACCGGCATCGCCCTGCCGGGCGACAACTCCGCCGACGTGTTCACCCAGGACGTCGGCCTGATCGCCATCGTCGACGACGCGGGCGAATTGCTCGGCGCCAACGTCCTGGTCGGCGGCGGACTGGGCATGACACACAAAAAGCCCGAGACCTACGCGCGGCTCGGCACGCAACTGGGCTTCGTCGAGCCGGACAACCTGGTCAGGACCGTGCAGACCATCGCCACGATCCACCGCGACTTCGGCGACCGCACCGACCGCCGCCACGCCCGACTCAAGTACATCGTCGAGGAGCAGGGCATCGATGCATTCCGCGATGAGTTCCACGCGCGCGTCGATTTTCAACTCAAGCCGTGGATCCAAACCCAGCCGCTGGAACACCGCAACTGGCTGGGCAGGTACGAGCAGGGCGATGGCAAGTGGTTCTACGGCCTGTTCATCCCCAACGGCCGGATCATCGACCGCGAAACCCCGCGATTCAAGACCGCGATCAAGACCATCGTCCAAACGATCGAGTGCGACACCATCCTCACGCCGAATCAGAACATCATCTTCGCCGACCTTGAAGAAGACGACCTGGCGAAGATCGAGAAGGTCCTCGCGGCATACAACGTGACGACCAGCGAATCGCTCAGCCAGGTCGTCCACGGCTCGATGGCCTGCCCGGCGCTGCCGACCTGCGCCCTGGCGCTGACCGAAGCCGAGCGCGTGATGGGCGACGTCGCCGAAGACCTCGAGCGGGTGTTCGCCGAGTTCGGCCTGGACGATGTGCCCATCGCCATCCGCATGACCGGCTGCCCCAACGGTTGCGCCCGGCCCTACACCGCGGACATCGGCCTGGTCGGCCACAAGCCCGGACACTACGACGTGTTCCTCGGCGGCTCGCGACACGGCCACCGCATGGCCGAACTCTATTCGGTCAACGTCCCGATGCAAGACCTGGCCACGAAACTGCGCCCGCTGATCGAAAGGTTCGCCGCCGAACGCCAGCCCGACGAGGAGTTCGGCGAGTTCTACAACCGCGTCTTCGCCGACGGCGCCCACCGCCACCTGGCCACCGGCGACCGCGACACCTCCAGCGAGGCCCGCGTCGAAGCCGCGATCGGCACCTGATCGCACGCGACCGCGCAGACTCGAACTGTCCCGCCCGCCGCGCCGATGCTATGCTTGTGCGAACAGCCCGCGGGCGTAACTCAATTGGTAGAGTGTCAGCCTTCCAAGCTGAATGTTGAGGGTTCGAGTCCCTTCGCCCG
>CAZUHK010000218.1:0-4459 GCA_964620345.1 uncultured Planctomycetaceae bacterium | reverse complement strand
GATTATCAGCGCCGACTTATAAATCTTCGCCCCTTATGTTGATGGCGTTCGTTCCAGGCACCTTTTCTTTGCCCGGCGTGCCTCCCGGGTCAACGGGTCAACAGGTAAACGAGTTAACGGGTTAACGGGTCAACGGGTCAACGCCTCCTGCACGGCCTGCACCTGGCTGAACCGCCGGCGGCGGTCCCGCGTTACACTCTGGGCGATGAGCGTGCACGAGCTGATGCAACTGGCGACCGGTTACTGGCGGGCTGCGGCGTTGTCGGCCGCGGTGGAGCTGGAGCTGTTCGCCGCGCTCGAACCCGACGGCGCCACCGCCGCCCTGGTGGCCGAACGCGGCGAGAGCGATCCGGCCTACACCGCCGATCTGCTCAACGCGCTGGTGGGCCTGGGGCTGCTGGTGCGCGACGATGGCCGCTACGCCATCGCCCCGGCCTACCGCGAACTGCTCTCGCCCGATGGCGAGCGGTGCATGCTCGGGGCGCTGGGCTACAACGCGCAGCTCTACCCGCTGTGGGGCCGGCTCGCCCAGTGCGTGCGCGATGGCGCTCCGGCCGTGCCACCGTCGGCGCACCTGGGCGACGACCCGGCGGCCACACGCGGGTTTGTCATGGGCATGCACAGCCGGGCCCTGGGCCTGGGGCCGACGATCCTGCCGGCGATCGACGCGGCCGGCCGCCGCCTGCTGGACATCGGCAGCGGCCCGGGCACGTTCAGCCGCATCCTCGCCGAGCGACGGTCCGACCTGCGCGTCACCCAGCTCGATCTGCCGGCCGTGGTCGACGTGGCGCGCGAGCTGGCGGCGAACAGCCCGGCGGCCGACCGGATCGACTTTCTGCCGGCCGATTACCACACCGATCCGCTGCCGGCCGGCTACGATGCCCTGCTCTACTGCGGCGCGCTGCATCAGGAGACCGACGCCGCGGCCGCGGCGCTGTTCGAGCGGTTCGCCGCGGCGCTGGCGCCCGGCGGCGTGTGCGAGGTGATCGACCTGATGACCGAGCCCGGCGGCGCGACGCCGGCCTTCAGCGCGCTGTTCGGGCTGAACATGAAGCTGTTCAATCCCGCCGCCGGCGTGTTCGCGGCCGACCGCGTCGCCGAGCTGCTGCGGGCCGCGGGCTTTGAGCGCGTGAGCGTCACGCGCCTCGATGAATCCCCTTACTACCACGTGCGAGGTCACCGATGAAAAGCATCCTTACCACCGCGATCGCCCTGCTGTGGCTGGTTGGGCCCGCCGGGGCGCAGGACGATCCGCCGCCCTACGCCCAGGCCCGGCAGTGGGCGATGCAACAGACCGCCGAGGCGCGCAAGAAGCACGCCGACGCCGAGCACATCCTCGTCAAGCCCGGCGTGGTGGCCGATCGCAAGGCGAAGAAGGTCACCGTCTTCGCCGCGTCGACCGGGCTGACCACGGACGACATCGTCGAGTTTCACGCGATCCAGGCCGGCGGACCCAAGGCGTACGAGGCGCTGGCGATCGCCTTCGCCACGCCCAGCGACATCCGCGAAGCGATGGGCTTTGTCGGCCTGGAAGCCGGCGCGACCGTCAACTACGAAAAGCTGCGCTTCTGGCCCAAGGGCGAGCGCATCGCGATGCACTTCGCCCCGGCCGATCAAAAGCCCGTGCGCGTCGAGCAGTTGATCCTCGATAAGCAGACCGGCAAGCCGATGGCCGAGCAGGGCCTGGTGTACACCGGCTCGTACTGGCTGGAAGACGACCAGGGCAAACGGCAGCTCGCGGCCGACGTGTCCGAGGCCCAGTCGATCGGCTCGACGTACAACGCGAAAGACACGCTGTTCGACGTGCCTTTCCAGGCGTTTCAGGGCGCGGTGTATGGCCGATTCATCCCGCACCCCGACCGGCTGCTCAAGGCATGGGCGCCGCTGACGATCACGATCCAACCGCTGGGCAAGGACCGCGTGGTCGAGCTGAAGTGGATGGCCAAAGCCGGCGATCCGCCGAAGTTCGGCCTGACCGACGCCGATGGCAAGGCGGTGCTCGACGATGCGGGCATCGAAGCGGTGCTGGCGAAGTTCGAAGCGCTGGGCAAGGCCGGCAAAGACGTCCACGTCACCCTCGAGCCGGGCCCGGGCGTCACGCTTGCGAAGCTGCGCGACGTGGCCAAGCTCGTCGGCGAGATCGACACGGAAAAAGGCGTCCGCGTCGGCCCGCCGCCGGCCGGCCATCTCTACTATCGCGCGTTCGCGCCCGACCCCAAGTGGCGCCAGCGCGACGGCCGACTGTTCCACGGCTGGGAAATCCACCTGACCGGCACCGGCGAAAAGGCCACCGCCAAGCTGCTGGGCACCGACGATGAACGCACCGACGACGGGCAGTGGATCATCCGTGAAACCCCGCACGACGTGAGCGACCCGGCCGACATCGCCACGGTCGTCAAAAAGATCGACACCCGCGGCCCGCGCGACCTGTTCGTCTACGCCCCGGCGACGATGACCTACCGCACGCTGCTGAGATGGATCGGCCCGGCGATGAAGTCGCACCCGACGGTGCACGTGTTCATCGACGAGTAGCGGTCGCCACGCCACGTCAGCAAGTCCGGTTCTCTCGGCCCGGCCCGAGGACCGCGCCGGTGAGCCGATCCGGTGTCCGTGGCGACGCGCCCACCACGCCGTTACCATCTGCGGTCCGCACCACTACCGCCCCAAGAGCCATCACCATGAGCGATCCGACCGCCCACACCACCAAGAACATGGACGACATCGTCGCCCTGTGCCGCCGCCGCGGGTTCATCTGGCAGTCCAGCGAAATCTACGGCGGGATCAACGGGTTCTGGGACTACGGCCCGCTGGGCGCCGAACTCAAACGCAACCTCAAAAACGCCTGGTGGGCCGACCTCGTCCACGGCGACATGATCGGCCCCGATGGCCACCCCATCGACATCGTCCCCGTCGACTGCACCATCATCATGCACCCCAAAGTCTGGGAAGCCAGCGGCCACGTCGCGGGGTTCAATGACCCGATGGTGGATTGCACCGAGACTAAGAAACGCTTTCGTGCGGATCACTTTTGGGGGCTCTGGAGATACGAGCTTCCCGAGGAAATGCTCACCGCCCATGAGGACCACCCGTCAGCCGTTGGCGAAACTGCTGTGCTTCTCGACAAGGAGGCAATCGAAGGAAACCCTCCAATCGCGACGGCTGTTGGCGGAACCCCTGCGGAAGCCGTTAGAGAATTCATGTCAAGTGGGCCGAAGGATTTTCGAAAAAGTGAATTCATTGGAGCGTCTGGCGGATATTCTTCCACTGTTGGAGTCGTTTCGTACGCCTTCGCGAAGACACATCGCGGACTTGAAAGGTGGATTTACTCGCCGATCCCCGTAGATCGCATCATCCGCGAGCACGATCAGATTCCCAGCCCGTTCACAGGCAAATCGCGGAGTCTGACACCACCTCAGCAGTTTAATTTGATGTTCAGCACCTACGTTGGTGCTACCGCAACCGACGACGACAAGGCCTACCTCCGCCCAGAGACGGCGCAAGGCATTTTCACGCAGTTCTGGAATGTGGTGGATACTTCGCGCGTCAAGGTTCCCTTCGGGATTGCGCAGCAGGGCAAGGCGTTTCGCAACGAGGTGACGCCGCGCAACTTCACGTTTCGCTCGCGCGAGTTTGAGCAGATGGAGATCGAGTTTTTCATCCGCCCCGAAGCGGCGAGCGAGTGGTACGCCTGGTGGCGCGACAGCCGCTTTGCCTGGTGGCAATCGGTGGGGCTGGCCGGGGACAACCTGATCCTGCGCGAGCACGATCGCGATGAGCTGGCGCACTACGCCAAGGACGGGGCGGGGACGAGCGACGTGGAGTATCGCTTCCCGTTCACCGCCCCCGGGTATGGCGAGCTGGAGGGCGTGGCGCATCGCACGGACTTCGACCTGCGCCAGCACGCGAAGATGGCGGGCAAGGAAGAGAAGATGGGTTACTTCGATCAGGAGCGGAACGAGCGGTATTTCCCGCACGTGATCGAGCCGTCCGCGGGCGCCGACCGCGGGACGCTGGCGCTGATCTGCGAGGCGTTCACGCCGACGCCCGAGCGGTCGGGCAGCAAGTACGTGATGAAGTTCACGCCGCGCATGGCGCCGATCAAGGCCGCGGTGTTCCCGCTGGTCAACAAGGATGGGATGCCCGAGGTGGCTGAGAAGCTGTACCGGGAGCTTCGCAGGAAGCACACGGTGCAGATGGACGTGAAGCAATCGATCGGCAAGCGTTATGCGCGGATGGACGAGGCGGGCACGCCGTTCTGTTTCACGATCGACGGCCAGACGCTCAGCGACCAGACGGTGACGGTGCGCGACCGTGACACGGCGGAGCAGACGCGGATCGCGCTGGACCGGGTGCCGGCGTTTTTGGATGAGAAGATCGGGGGGTAAGGGGGGGGACCCAAGCCGCCGGAACCCAAGCCGCGGGAACCCAAGCCGCGGGAACCCAAGCCGCGGGAACCCAA
>CAZUHK010000217.1:0-4470 GCA_964620345.1 uncultured Planctomycetaceae bacterium | reverse complement strand
GTTCGAGGCGATGGTCGTCGCCGCGGCCGATCCGCTCGCGGGCCAGACCGCTTTCCATGAACACACCTGGCCGAACCGCCCCGAGTTGAGTGTGTGCATGGCGCGCACCGATGCGCGGTCGGTCAGCCGCACCACGGTCGATCTGTCGGACGAGGCGGTCACGATGGCGTACCAACCGTTGCCCACCGGCCCGAGCAGCCGGGCGTCGCTGCCGCTGGGCACAGGGGCGGCGGGATGACGCTCGGGGATCGGCTGCGGCGAGTTCGCTGGTGGCGGGTAGACCTCGTGCTGCTGGTCGCGTCGGCCGCGTGGCAGTTTCTGCCGGACCCCGCGCCGCGGGCCCACGAGCCGGGCGGCCTGGTCGACGTGGCTGAGATGACCGCGGCCGGCCCGACCGCCGGGCGCGTGCGAATCGCCTACCGCCAATGGGGCGATGCCCACAGCGACCGCGTGGTGCTGCTGTTGCACGGCAGCCCCGGGGATTCGGATGGCTTCCGCCACTTCGCCGCCGCGCTGGGCGACTGCCGCGTGATCGCCCCGGACATGCCCGGCTTCGGCCGATCCAGCAAGTGGGTCGCCGACTACGGCATCCGGGCCTACGCCCGATACGCCCTGGCCCTGCTGGATGAGCTGAACATCGACCAGGCCCACGTCTTCGGCTTCTCCCTGGGCAGCGGCGTGGCGATCAACATGTACGCCTTGCAGCCCGACCGCCTGGCCTCGCTCACCATCTACGGCGGCATCGGCATCCAGGAAGGCGAAGGCACAGGCGACTATGACTTCGAGCACTTCAAGTACCGCGTGGGCTTCGGCTTGGCCGTCGGCGTGCCCGAGCTGCTGCCGCACTTCGGCCTGCTCGGCTCACGCGCGTTCCGTGTCGCGGCCCTGCGCAACTTTATCGACACCGACCAGCGCCCGCTCCGCGCCGTGCTCGAATCGATCAACCACGCCCAACGCAAGCGGCCGATGCTCATCCTCCACGGCGCCCACGATCCGCTCGTGCCGGTCTGGACCGCACGCCAGCACCACCGCATCGTCCGCCACAGCGAGCTGATCGTTTACGATGACAACCACTTCATGCTCTTCGACGAAGATCGGGCCGCCAAGCTCGGCGAGGCGACCAGGCGCTTCATCCAACGCACCCAACAGCCCGGGTTCACCCCCACGCCCCGCACCGATGACCCCTTCGCCGCCGCCGAACAAAGCGACAACAACCCGCTGCGAATCGAACGGACGATGAACCCCTGGCTGCAGATGCTGCTGATCGCCGGCGGCACGTTCGTCTCCGAAGACCTCACCTGCATCACCGTGGGCATGCTGGCCAACCGCGGGCAGATCGATCTGTTCCTCGGCGTCACCGCCTGTTTCCTGGGCATCTTCCTGGGCGACATCGCCCTGTGGCTGGCCGGCCTGTTCATCGGTCGGCCCGTGCTGGCCTGGAAGCCCGTCGAGCGGTGGCTGCCGACCCATCGCATCGGCGCCCTGGCCGACTGGTTCGATCGTTACGGCCTGGTCGCGGTGTTCGCCAGCCGCTTCATGCCCGGCACCCGCCTGCCGCTGTATGTGACGGCCGGCGTGATCGGCCGCCGCGCGTGGAAGTTCATCCTCTGGGCCCTGATCAGCGACCTGATCTACACGCCGATCATCGTCTTGCTCGTCGCGGCATTGGGCGCCACCGTCGCCGATCCGCTCGAACTGTGGATCGGCAGCACGATCGGGGCCGCCATCCTCGCGGGCATCGTCCTGTTTATTCTGATTCGCCTGGCCGTGATGGCCTGCTCACGCCCCGGGCGGGCGAAGCTACGCACCGCCCTGTCGCGCCTGTGGCGTTACGAGTTCTGGCCGGCCAAGCTCTTCTACCTCCCCATGGTCCCCGCCATGCTCTACGCACACCTCCGCTACCGCGGATTCACCACCTTCACCCTCTGCAACCCCGGCCTGCCCATGGGCGGACTCGTCGGCGAATCCAAGTACCAGATCCTCTCAGCACTGCCCGGCCGCTGGACCATCCCCAGCGCACTGGTCCGACCCGGCGACCCCGAGCAACGCCTCGAAGACGCACGCCGCCACATGACCCACCACGCCTGGTACTACCCCCTGATCGCCAAGCCCGACGTCGGCCAGCGCGGCGTGGGGCTCAAGATGATCCGCAACGACGACCAGCTCGCCGCCTGCCTCGCCCAGCAGCCCCACGCCCTGCTCCTGCAAACATACCACCCCGGCCCCCACGAGGCCGGCGTGTTCTACATCCGCCACCCCGATCAACAGCGCGGCTTCATCTTCTCGATCACCCACAAAACCTTCCCCCTGATCATCGGCGACGGCCAACACACGCTCGCCCAGCTCATCCGCGCCCATCCGCGCTATCGCTTCCAGGCCCGCACCTTCATCCACCGCCACCGCCAACGGGCCGACGACGTGCTCGCCCAGGGCCAGACCCTGACCCTGGCCGTCGCCGGCAACCATTGCCAGGGCACGATGTTCTCCGACGGCGCCCACCTGATCACCGACGCCCTGACCGACCGCATCGACACGATCGCCCGACAGGTCCACGGCTTCCACTTCGGCCGCTTCGACGTGCGCTACCGCGATGTCGACGCCTTCAAGCGCGGCGACGACCTGGCCATCGTCGAACTCAACGGCGCCACCAGCGAATCGACCAACATCTACGATCCGACCTGGTCGATCTTCCGCGCCTACGCCACGCTCCACCGCCAGTGGTTGTGGGCCTTCGAGATCGGCACCGCCAACCGCCGACGCCTCCACTTGCGCCCCCCGGGCCTGCGCAGCATGTTCGCCGAACTCCACCGCCACTACGCCCAACGCCAGGTCGATGAAATTTCCGACTGACCACGCCCCACCACCACCCCCTCACATAAAGCCCGGGGACCACCGCCCCCGGGCAACGCCCCCACCACCACACCCCGACACCAGCCAAGACGCATCAAAAGACCCAAAGACCGATACACCTATCTCACTCGCCCAAGAAGCACTTACCGCTTATGTTGATGGCGTTCGTGCCCGAAACCGATTTTCTTACGAGAACAGCCAGGCCGAGCGGCTCAACGGCACGCTCAAGCGCGAGTTGGGACTGAGCACGACGTTCAACGATGTCAAAGCGGCTCGGGCGATGACCGACGAAGCGGTGACGATCTACAACCACCACCGCCCGCACCAGGCGTTAAGCTACGCCACGCCGATGCAGGTGCATGGGACGGTGTCGCAGCAACGGGTCGCCTGCGGTTGCGTCGCTGCGGTCGGAGAACCTCCCTTCGCGACGCAACCTCACCCCTGATCCCCCACCCAGGGCGCCAACCGGAGATCAGGACTTGACAGGGCTGAGTTCGCCCGTTGGGGGCGGTGGGGTTTGCGCGGCTGGCATGGGGTTTGCAGCGATAAGGTGGACGCGTGAGCAAGTTGATCCGCCGCAAGGGCGGATCGTCATGCGGGGCCGGCCTGCGAATCACCGTGTGTGTGCCCGGTGAAGCATCAGCGCGATATTTCAATCGAAGGAGTCGCGACCATGCCCGGTTATCTGATCGACATGGACGGGGTGGTGTACCGCGGGGGGGAACTGATCGCGGGGGCGGAGCGTTTCATCGCGGACCTCGTGCGCCGCGGCGTGCCGTTCAAGTTTCTGACCAACAACAGCCAGCGGACGCGGCGGGACGTGGCCAAGCGGGTTCGGGGGATGGGCATCGAGGTGCGCGAGGAGCATATTTTCACGTGCGCAATGGCGACGGCGCGGTTTCTGGCCAGCCAGAAGCCCGGGGGCACGGCGTTCATCATCGGCGAGGGGGGGTTGAGTACGGCGCTGCATCAGCACGGCTTCGCCATCGTGGACCACGATCCGGACTTCGTGGTGGTGGGCGAGGGAAGGACGTTCAACGCCGAGGCGCTCGAGCAGGCGACGAACATGATTCTCAACGGCGCGCGGTTCATCGCGACGAATCTGGATCCCAACTGCCCGACGCGGTCGGGGATCCGGCCGGGCTGCGGCGCGATCGTGGCGATGCTCGAAGCGGCGACGGGGTATGAAGCGTTCAGCGTGGGCAAGCCGAGCCCGGTGATGATGCGGGGGGCGCGGAAGGAGCTGGGGCTGGCGGCGGCGGAGACGATCATGATCGGCGACACGATGGCGACGGACATTCTCGGGGCGATTCAGCTCGGCTACCACGCGGTGCTCGTGCTCAGCGGGGGCACGGCGGAAGAGGATCTCGGCGCCTACTCATACCAGCCGGACCGCGTGGTCGAATCGATCGGCCATCTCGACGCCGAAGATCTCGAGGTCTGCGTGGCGCATCGGGCGGGGCTTGAGGCCGGTGCCGTGTAGCGATGGTGTGTCAGCGACCCGTCGGGGCGATGGCGGGGGGCGATTGGGCGGGCTGCGCGATTTCTGAGAAGAAAAGGTGCCCGGAACGAACGCCATCAACATAAGCGGTAAGTGGTTCTTGGGCGAGTGAGATAGGT
>CAZUHK010000216.1:3769-4623 GCA_964620345.1 uncultured Planctomycetaceae bacterium | reverse complement strand
GCATCGCCGGCTTCGCCCTCGCCGGCCGCCGCGGCGGGGCGGGCGGGTCGCCGGCCGGCCTTGGGCGTGTAGGTCAGCCGCCGGCCTTCGGCGATCTGCAGGTAGTCGATCCGCTGCCGCGGCTCGTTGAACACCAGCGTCAGCCCGCGGCCGTGGAACGTCGCCTGCGCCGCGTCGACGCGCACCTCGCCGGCCGAGTCGATCTTGCCCAGCACCGTGTCGAACTTCGCATCGTCCAGCCGCAGCGTCACCGCCAGGTCGGGCGAGTCGGCCGACAGGTCGGGCGTGCGGCCCTTGAGCGTCTCGTACACCTGCACGAGCACGTCGTCCCGAAACGTGCCGGACTGGGGAATGTTGTCCGGCGCGACAATGTAGCCGCTCTTCGAGCGAAGCCGCACCACGCGGTGGGGCGCGATGTAGAGCCGGGCCTCGGGCTGGGTCACGTCGAACTCGCCCTCGGCCTGCGGGTCGAGCTTCTGGTAACGGAACTCGCGGATGAGCCGGCCGGAGTCCGGGTCGGTCTGCTGAATCCACCCGCCCTCGCCGGCGCCCATGCCCGTCAGGTCGTCGGGCCGGCCGATCTTCTCCGGGTCGAACCGCTCGGGCGTCTGGTCGTCGGTGATGGCCGAGGCGCGGCGCGTGGGATCGTCGCCGTCGCCGCCGGTGAACAGCGACGCGACCATCCAGCCGCCCAGCAGCAGCAGCACCAGCGCGGTCGTCGTGATGGCAAGGATGCGCAGCATGTTCAGTCGCCGTGCCTCATGCTATCGCCGGTAGCTCGCGATGGCCTGCTCCCACCGTCCATCGGCCTTGAGCAGGTGCTCGACGGCCTCGCGGACCGCGCCGCGCCCGCC
>CAZUHK010000216.1:0-3759 GCA_964620345.1 uncultured Planctomycetaceae bacterium | reverse complement strand
GCCGCGGGCCAAGGTGACGTGCTTCGCCGCCGCCTTCACCTCGTCCGCCGCGTCGGCCACGGCCATCGGGTAGCCCGCGATGGCCAGCGCCGGCAGGTCGGGCAGGTCGTCGCCCAGGTACGCCGCGTCACGCAGTTCCACGCCCAGCCGCCGGCACAGATGCTCCATCGCCCTACGCTTGTCCGTCGCGGCCTGCTCGACGTGAGCGATGCCCAGCTCCTTCGCACGGTGCGTCGTCGCCCGACTCACCCGCGCCGTGGCGATGGCGATGGCGATGCCGTTGGTCATCGCCAGCTTGACGCCCAGGCCGTCGCGCACGTGAAAGCGCTTGGTCTCCCGGCCGTGGTCGTCCAGCAGGATCGAGCCGTCGGTCATCACGCCGTCCACATCGAGCACCAGCAGTTTCACGCCGCGGCCGCTCATGGCTCGATCACCTTCAACGCGACCAGGTCCTGCACGTCGACCAGGCCCACCGGCGCGCCCGTCGCATCGACCACCGGGATTTCATCCACCCGCAGCTCGCGCATCATCTGCACCGCGTCGCGCACCAGCGCATCGTCGGTCAGGCAGCGCGGCCGCACGGTCATCACCTCGGCGATGGGCCGATCCAGGCCCGCGGCGCCCTGGTGGACCAGCAGCCGCCTCAGGTCGCCGTCGGTGAAGATGCCCGCCAGCGCGCCGGCCGGATCGACCAGCAGCACCGCCCCTGCGCGGCGCGGCGCGCCAGATGCCTTCGACGCCGCGTCGAGCACCTGGGCCACCGTCAGCGAAGCCGCCAGCAGCGGCAGGTTCTCGTCCGCCCGGAACCGCAGCACGTCGACGATCGGCATCAACTGCCGGCCCAGGTGACCGCCGGGGTGACGCTTGTGGAAGTCGTCGGCGCTGAACGCCCGCGCACCGCTGACGGCCAGCGCCAGCGCATCGCCCAGGGCCAGCATCGCCGTGGTCGAGGCGGTGGGCGCCAGGTTGTGCGGGCAGGCCTCGGTCACATCGCCCACGCCCAGCGACACGCCGGCCAGCGACGCCAGGTGCGTCTTGCGCGGCCCGGTGATCGAGACGATCGGCACGCCGTCCTGCCGCACCAACGCCGCCAGCGCCAGCAGGTCTTCGGTGTTGCCGCCGTAGCTCAGGGCGATCAGCAGGTCACCGGCGCGGATGCGGCCGATGTCGCCATGCATCGCTTCGGACGGGTGCAGAAAGTGGCTCGGCGTGCCCGTGCTCGCCAGCGTCGCCGACAGCTTCTGCGCCACCAGCCCGCTCTTGCCCATGCCGCTGGTAATCACCGTGCCCCGGCAGGCGAGCACCGCCCGCACCGCCGCGGCGAACGATGCGTCGAGCTGATCGGCCGCGTTGGTCACCGCCCTGGCCTCGGCGCGCAGCACTTCCGCGGCGGCGTCGAGCAGGCGGCGGTCGTTCTGGGCTTCGTGCGACAAGCCCGCCATTATCAAACGCCCGGCTCTGCCTGTAAAATCGTCCGCATGCAGGACTACCGCATCGAGCTGGACAATTACCACGGGCCGCTGGACCTGTTGCTCTACCTGATCAAGCGCAACGAGGTGGATATCCGCAACATCCCCGTCGCGCCGATCGCCGAGCAGTACATGCAGTACCTGCGTCGCCTGGAGACGCTGGACATCAACCTCGCCGGCGAATTTCTCGTCATGGCCGCGACGCTGATGGAGATCAAGTCCGCCACGCTGGCCCCCGCCGCCATCGAGCCGGGCGAAGGCGCCGACGCCCTCGACGCCGCGGACGACCCGACCGATCCGCGGTACGAGCTGATCCAGCAACTGCTGGCGTACAAGCGGTACAAGGACGCGGCGTATCGGCTGGAGGACCGCAAGCAGGCGTTCAGCGCACGCTTCGCCGCCGCCGGCGCGGCCATGGCCGACGACCAAGCGCCCCGGCAGGTCGAGCTGGACCTGGACGATGTGTCGATGTGGGATCTGGTCGAGGCGTTCGGGCGGATGATGGAGCAGGTCGGCCTGACCCAGACGCGGCACGAGGTCGTGTTCGACGACACGCCGATCGAACTGCACGCCGCGGACCTGGTCGATCGCCTGCAGCGCGACGGGCCGATGACGCTGCAGCAGGTCTTCGAGGGCCGCAACCGCTCGGAGATGATCGGCCTGTTCCTCGCGATGCTCGAGCTGACGCGGCAGCGCCGGCTGAAGGTCACGCAGGAACATCGCGGCGGGCCGATCGCGATCGAGCTGCGCCCGCCCGAACAAGCGGCGCCGGCCGAGGGCGAAGCCGACGACGCCCCACCGGCCCGCCCCGCGGTCGATCCGGCCAACGCCGACGACTTCGACTGGCCCGATGAACTCACCCGCCAGCGGTACATCCGCCGCCAGCAGCGCCGCGCCAAGGGCGAGGTCATCGAGGAAGACGCCCAACTCGAGGCCGACATCGCCGAGCTCGAAGCCCGCGAGCGCGGCTCGGGCCAAGCCGACGCCGGTGCACACGCGAGTGATGACGAATGACCAATGACAAAGCTCGAATGACAACAGACGCCGCCGCGCCTGTCGCGGACGTTCATCGTTCGACATTCGGCATTGGCCATTCGCCCCTCACGTTCTGGCTGGGCCTGGCGATCATCGCCGCGTGCGAGGCGCTGCTGTTCGCCGACTACTTCTGGCGCGGCCAAATCATCGTGCCCGACGCGCCGCTGCCCGAGCCGGTCGGCCTGATCCAGCACCTCGCACGCTTCGTCGCCCGCCACATGGCGCCGCTGGTCTGGTGCGGGTACCTGCTGGCGATCGAAGGCGCCCTCGAATGGCTCGCGCGGCGCCGACGCGAACACTCCTGCGTCCGCCGCCGGCCATGGCTGTTCCTCGCCGCCTATCTCACCAGCGTGCCCGTCTGGTGCTATTGGGATTGGATCAACTTCTACCTCATGGACGCCTGGCGCTACTTCGGCCTGGCCGACCACGTCGCCGAACGCTACTGGGGCTACTTCCTGGCCTTCGCCGCGATCAGCCCCGCGATGTTCCTCGCCGCACAACTGTTCCAGAAGCTGGGCCTGCGACGCTGGGTCACCGCCACCGGCGAACGCGCGGCGATGAACACGCTGCTGATCTGCGTCGCCATCGCCGCGGGCCTGGGCCTGACCGTCCGCCTGCTGTGGCAAGGTCATCCCGACCACACCTTCGGCCTGGACCCGTGGACCAGCGCCGCGCTGCTGTTCGTGCCCGGCCTTGTCATGCTCGCCTGGAAGCGCTGCGTGTTCAGCGTCGCCGCCGGCTTCGGCGCCGGTTGGCTCATCTACTCCTGGGCCATCGGCGACCCGGCCGGAAACTTCGTCATGTGGGCCGCGCCATGGTTCCTGCTCGATCCCATCAACCACCGCTTCGCCAAGCCCTCGATCTTCCAAGACTGGCGAGCCGGCCGATGGGGCCGCACCGTCTCGCTCGCGCTGGGCGGCCTGCTGTGCGGCCTGCTGTGGGAGTTCTGGAACTACTGGGCCGTGGCCAAGTGGATTTACGTCCTGCCGTTCCTCGGGCCGCTGGAACACGTCAAGTACTTCGAAATGCCCGCCGTCGGCCTGGTCGGGTTCATGCCCTTCGGCCCGGCGTGCTGGGTCATGTTCCAGACCCTGCTGTTGCTGATGCCCGGCGTCACCGAGCCGCTGGCCGACCACGACGACGTGCTGTAGCCGCGGGCGAACCGAACGACCCCGCGCCCAACTCGCCCCACCCAACCCCGGCGCCGCAGCCCGTCGCTGTCCGCCCACCCCCCGGGCCCGCCGTCCCGTCGCAC
>CAZUHK010000215.1:2535-4642 GCA_964620345.1 uncultured Planctomycetaceae bacterium | reverse complement strand
GGTCGCGATCAACGGCGGCCGGCTGATCGCCGCGGCCGAGGTCGATGCGCCCGAGTTTCAGCACATCGTCAGCATCGCCTACGTCCCGCGCGTCGGCGAGGGCGGCGTGGTCGAGCTGGCTGTGGATCGCGTCTACATCGGTCGCCTGCCCCTGCCCTACGACGCGGCGATGGACCGGGCCGCGGCGAACATCGAGGCGGACGACGCCGAGCAGCGCCAGCGCTTCGAAGAACTGCGCCAGGCGCTGCACACGATCGATCTGACGATCGACCTCGACGACGGCCGGCGGGTGGACGTGATCGGCCTCGAAGCCGCGGGCGGCCGGCTCACCCTGCGGTGCCGCACGTACCTGCCGTGACGCTCGGGCCGCCGACCGGTCTATGCTCCGGCCATGCCGATCCGCATCGACCGCTGCGTCTGCACCGACCGCACCTTCGCCGACCTGTTGCAGCAGGCCGACCGCGAGCGCCTGTCGCTGGACGAGTTGATGTTCGAAACCCGGGCCGGCTTGGGCTGCACGCTGTGCCGCCCATACCTGCGCGAGGCGATGAAGACCGGGCAGAAGGTGTTCACGCGGGTGCTCACCGACGAGCGCGACGCGGGCGCGTGAAGTTCGCGTTTGCGATACGAACGCGAAGGCGCGAGGACATCGCGAAGCTCGCGAAGAACACACAGATGATGCACAGGCGTTGATCGAACTCGTTTCTTTTCGCGACCTTCGCGCCCCCTTCGCGTGCTTCGCGTTCCATCCGGTCGACCTTCAGAACGCCGCCTCGAACGCCGCGCGGTGATGGGTGATGCGCGTCGGCTTGGCCGCGCCCTCGGGCCAGACCACGGCGACGACGTCGAAGCGGATCGGCCGATCTTCCAGCTTGAACTCGCGGACGATGTGCCCGGCCAGGGCGGTGAGCTTGCGCTGCTTGGGCGCGTCGACGTGGACCTCGGGCGGCGGGTCGTCGCTCACGGTGGTTTTGACTTCGACGACCAGCACCGCGCGACTGCCGCGCTCGGCGGCGAGGATGTCGATCTCGCCCAGCCGGCGACGCAGGTTTCGCGCGAGGACGCGGTGGCCGGTGCGGCGCAGCAGCTTGGCCGCGGCCCGCTCGCCGCGCTCGCCCAGCGGTCGGGCCGACCGGCAGGCCCGCAGACCCCATCGCCACAATAAACGACGCATCGGCGGAGGATAACGCGAAAATGCCCTTGACGCGGTACCCCCGCCCCGCCAAGCTATGCGGCGGTGGCAACATGAACAACCGCACGACCCACGGCCTGCTGGCGGCGCTGGTGCTGCTGATGCTCTTCGGCGTCGCGATGCACCAGCACCAGGCCCGGCAGACCCGGCTGCTGCTCAAGAAGCTGATCGGCCAGCTCGAGCAACGCGAGCCGATCGTCGTCGCCCAGGCGGATCGCCGCCCGGTGCCGGCCGCGCCGTCGCCGCGCGACGCGCCCGAGACAACGGACCCGCCGGCCGAGACCGACCGCCAGGCATCGGACCGCCCCGCCATCGCCGTCGAGCGACCGGCCCCACCCAAGCTCGAACCGGTTTCCCAGCCCCAGCCCGAGCCGGCCGAGCCCGAGCTGCCCGAGTTCGACCAAGGCCCGCCGGCGGTGCACCTCGCCGCCCCGCCACGCGACGATGCGCCAAAGCCAACGGCGCCTCAACCCGCGCCGACCGACAGCGAGCAGTGGGAGCGCTTCGGCCCGCAGGTCACGCGCATCATCCGCCAGTTGCTCGACGGCGAGTACGACGCGGTGATCGAGCGGTTCAACCCCGAGATGGCCAGCGTGCTCAATCGCCAGCGCCTCGCCGCCGCGATGGACCCGCTCCGCCGCGACCACGGCCCGATGCGCCGCGTGCTCCAACACGCCCGCCCGCCGCTGGAACTGCCGCGAAACCTGCACGCCTTCGTCGTCACCATCGAGACCCGCACCGGCGAGCCACTCACGTTCACCATCACGATGAACGACCAGGACCAGGTCGCCGGGCTGTACATGAAGTGATCGTCCCGCCGCTCGCGGCTTCGCGCCCGCGCAGGTAACCGAGTTCACCGCACGACCCGACAAGCACCAACCGTCGCCATCGCGCGAAGCCGCGAGCGGCATGGCG
>CAZUHK010000215.1:0-2525 GCA_964620345.1 uncultured Planctomycetaceae bacterium | reverse complement strand
GGATTTAGATCACCAGCATCGCATCGCCGTAGCTGTAGAAGCGATATCGCTGCGTGATCGCCTCGGCGTACAACGCCATCAACCGCTGCAGCCCGACGCGCGCCGCGACCAGCGCGATCAGCGTGCTGCGCGGCAGGTGGAAGTTGGTGATCAAACCATCGCAATACCCGAACGTGAAGCCCGGCTGGATCAGCAGGTCGGTCGTGCCGATGTGATCGTGCCCCGGCAGCGGGTCGGCCAGTGACTCCAGCGCCCGCACGCTGGTCGTGCCCACGGGGATGATCCGTCGGCCTTCGCGCCGCGCGGCGCGCAGCGCGTCGAGCGTCGCGGCCGGCACCATGAACCGCTCGGTGTGCATCGGGTGCTCGTCCAGCGTTCGTCCGCGCACCGGGGCGAACGTGCCGGCGCCCACGTGCAACGTCAGCCGCGCGGTCCGCACGCCCCGGTCGGCCAGGCGGTCGAACAACTCGCCGGTGAAGTGCAGCCCCGCCGTCGGCGCGGCCACGGCCCCGGCGGCGCGGGCGTACACCGTCTGGTACCGCTCGCGGTCCAGCGCATCCAGGTCATCGGCCGCGCCGCGCCGGCGACGGATGTACGGCGGCAACGGCATGCGGCCGAACCGATCGAGCAACACCTCGGTATCCAGCTCGCTTTGTCGCGCCGCGATCCACGAGCCGTCGGCCAGCGCTTCGATCAGCGCAAGCCGGTGTTCACCCGCGGCGTCGAACGTCAGTAACTCGCCCGGCCGCAGCTTGCCGCCGGACTTGAGCATGAGGTGCCAGTGGTCGTTGTCACGGGTTTGGAGGAACAGGCCCTCGACCCCGCCGCCGGTCGCGGCGCGGGTGAGGTTGATGCGGGCCGGCAGCACCTTCGTGTCGTTGAGGATGAGCAGGTCGCCCGGCCGCAGCAGGTCGGGCAGGTCGGTGAAGCGTCGGTGTTCGACGCCGCCGACGTCGCGGGCGACCAGCAGGCGCGCCGCGTCCCGCCGATCCGCGGGCGTGCGGGCGATCAGGTCTTCGGGCAGGTGGTAGTCCAGCTCATCGATGCGCACGGCGGTGGAGGATAGCGGCCGCGGCTTAGCCGGTCATGCTCATCCCGCCGCCCATCGCGCCGCCGCCGGCCCCGGCCGCGCCGCCGCCGTAGGCGCCGGTCGCCGCCGCGGCATCAATGCGCATCGCGCCCTGCGTCCCGGCCCCGGCCGAGCCGGTCTGGTCCATCGCGCCGCTGAGCATCGCCAGCAGCGCCGCGCCGCCCGCGCCGCCCTGGGCCTTTCCGCCCGATTCATCCTCGCCGGTCATCTTCTCCAGCAGCAGCATGGCGATGATGAAGCGGAGCATCGGGTTGTCCTGCATGCCGGTCTGAGCCAGCGCCTGGTCGGCCTGCTGGTAGGCCTTGTCCAACGCGGTGGTCGGCTCGCCCGTGTCGCTGGATTGCTGGGGCGCTTGGGCCGGCGCAGCGCCGGTCTGGGCCGCATGGCCGCCGGCCGCGGTCGCGCCGCCGGCCGCCGGACCTGCAACGCTTGCACCCATCGCCCCGCCGCCCATCATCGCGCCGCCCATCGCGCCGCCGCCGATTGCACCCATGCCACTCATTGCGTATCCCTTCCTGATCGGGGTTGTCGATTCGCCATGCCAGGCAGCAGCGGCGGCGCCCGGCTGGCACGGCGCGGCGAAATGCATCGATAACCAATGGCCAACACATCACTTACGGCCGAACACCGCTTGCGAGGGTCTGTAGCGATTACGCGGAGCGTCGTGATCGGCCAACGATGCAGCGCACAAGTGAACCGGCGGCGCGACGATCGCGCTTCATCGCATGCGACGCGAGGCGTTGAATAATCCGCGCGATCCGCAAAACCCCAACCCTTGCTTTGCCGAATAAACAGTAGGCCGACTCGACACCGGCCCGGAGCCAACGCCGTGAGCCCGACCCAGCCCATCGAAACGATCGCCAGCCAGGTCTACACCCTCGACCGCGAGCAGTGCATCCGCGAGCTGCAGTCGTTCGAGGCCTTCCCGCTGGACTTCACCGCCCAGTGCCTGCGGCAGATGTCGCTGGAGAAGCTGCGGCACGTGCTGATGGCCGCGATGATCACCGCCCGCCGGGTTCAATAGCCATCGACGCCGGGTTCCCTACAATGTCGCTATGTCTGAGGGACGCCCAAGGCCCGACGCGGCCGGTCGGCTCTACACCCAGCACGCGCGGCGATGGGCGAGCTTCGACTACGTCTATCCCGTCATCAGCCGCCGCAGCCGCGGGCTGAGCGTGGGCGTGAACCTCAACGTCGACGCCGCGTGCAACTTCGATTGCATCTACTGCCAGGTCGACCGCACCAACCCGCCCAGGCGGCGCGATGTCGACCCCGCCCAGCTCCGCGACGAGCTGGCGGCGATGATCCAGACCGCCACCACCGGCGCGATCTGGTCGGACCCGGCCTTCGCCGACACGCCGCTGGCGCTGCGGCGCTTCGCGGACATCGCCTTCTCCGGCGATTCTCTGCCCCATTGAATGCCTAATGGGCGGTT
>CAZUHK010000214.1:0-4687 GCA_964620345.1 uncultured Planctomycetaceae bacterium | reverse complement strand
CACCCCGCCTTCGCCCAGGCCTGCGCCATCGCCGCCGAACTGCGGCAACAACACACGCTCAGCACGACCGCCATCGTCATCATCACCAACGCCACGCGCCTGAACCGTCCCGAAGTCCAACGCGCCATCGCCACGCTCGACGCACACGGCGGCGTGGTGTGGGCCAAGCTCGACGCGGGCACCGAGGCGTATTTCCAGCGGGTCGATCGGCCGCGCGGCCGCATCACGCTCGAGCAGGTCACCGCCAACATCGCCGCCGAGGCCCGGCGCCGGCCGCTGGTCATCCAATCGATGTGGCTGGCCGTCGATGGCCAACCGCCCGGCGACGGCGAGTTCAACGCCTACCTGCAACGCCTGACCATGATCCTCGACGCCGGCGGGCAGATCGACCGCGTGCAGTTGTACACCCTCGCCCGCGCCCCGGCCGAATCCAACGTCGCTCCGCTCAACCCCACCCAACTCGACGCGCTGGCCCAGCGCGTGCGCGAGCGATTCGACGAACTCACGTGCGAGGCGTTCTACGCGCCCGATTGATCGGCGAAGCGGTCGGGATCAGGGAATAGTGATGAGGCGATGAGTGATGAGCGATGAGGCGAGCGCGATGATATGGTCGCGACACGAAGCGCCTCGTGGCTCATTGCCGTTGGCGCACCGCGCACGCCGCCGGCGCCGGCGCGCAAAAAACCGACCGGCAAGCGGATGAATCGACGATGAATCGATGATAACGGTTGGCGTCGCTCGCACGGTCGGTCCGATTGCGGTCAGCAATCGATGTCGGTCCACTTTGCTTCAGCCGTCGGTGACACCTCCTTCGATCACAAGGGGTTGGTCGTCCACCGCCGACATTTTCCCACCCCGATCGGCGCCGGTCAATCGCAAAGCGACCAAGACTGACGGCGACGCCGACCTCAGGCCGCTGCCGCGGCGCGGTGGGCGTGCAGGTAGTGAGCCAGGGCGTCGCGGTCGGCGGTGGTGGCCAAACGATCGAAGCTCAGGCCCATGCGCGTCGGGCCGACCTCATCGCAGTCGTGGCGACGCACGCACCGGCCGGTGGCGCGGATGACGCGCACCGACTTGCCCGGCAGCGTCAGGTCGATCGCCACGCGCTCGCCATCGGCCAGCGGCGCGTCCAGCTCGAATCGCATCCCGCCCAGCGAGATGTCGTAGGCGTGGCCGTGCAGCTCACCGTCGCCCCGATGCACGCACACCGCCGCGTATCCCACGGGCAACCGCAGTCGCGGATGGCGGCGTTGATCCCTCACCTTGCCGGACTTCATGGGCTGCCTCTCTTTCCACATGCAGCAGCGACCCACCACTAAGTCCGGTATCGGCTAACCGATCATCCTCCCTTAACCATTCCCCCCGCCACCCATCTTCAAATCGCACGCCCAGCCGGTAGTCGCCGGCCACTTCGTCTTGAAAGATGTCCTTGCGCAATCTTACTTCCCCCCCACCGTCAGGTCGGTCATCTTGTCCACGTCGCCCCGGGCGATCTTGTCCAAGCCGCTGCCCAGTTCGCCGATGGGGTCGGGCGGGGCGATTTCGACGACCTTTTCCCCGAGCTTGGCTTCGCCGGCGGCGACCTTCTGCTCGAACTCGCGGCACGCTTCCAGCAGCGCCGGGAGAATGTCCTCCTCGGGCACGTTGGCGACCTTCTGACCCTGGACATAGATGATGCCGCGGCGGTCGCCGGCGAAGATCGCCACGTCGGCCCCCTCGGCCTCGCCCGGGCCGTTCACGATGCAGCCCATCACCGCGACCTTGATCGGCAGGCGAATCTCATCGGCCAGCGTCTGCCGCACCTCCTGCACCAGCTTGAACAGGTCCACCTGAATCCGCCCGCACGTGGGGCAGGCGATCAGGTCCACGCCCTTGCGCTCGCGCAGGCCCAGGCAATAAAGCATCTCCAGCGCGTCTTCGACCTCGTACACCGGGTCCGAGGCGTAGCTGATGCGGATCGTGTCGCCGATGCCGTTGGCCAGCAGCGTCCCCAGCGGCACGCACGAGCGGATCATCGCCGTCTCCCGCGGGCCCGCGTGGGTCACGCCCAGGTGCAGCGGATGGTCGAACCGCTTGGAAATCTCCGTGTACGCATCGATCACCAGCACCGGGTCCGGGCTCTTGGCGCTGATGACGATGTCGTAAAAATCGTGCTGGTAAAAAATGTCGAGGTATTCCTCGAGCTTGGTAATCATGATCGCCAGCAGGTGGCCGTTCTTGTTGTCGCCGAACACGCCGCCCAGTTCCTTCATCCGCTTCTGCTTGTCGCGGCGTTCGACGATCGAGCCCTCGTTCACCCCCACGCGAATGGGCAGCATCTTTTGCTTGCACGCGGCGATCACCTCCGCGACCTGCCGCTTGTCGGAGATGTTGCCGGGGTTGAGCCGAATCTTGTGAACCCCCGCTTCGACCGCCTCCAGCGCCCGCTGAAAATGAAAGTGCACGTCGGCGACGATCGGCACGCTGACCTGCGGGATGATCTCCTTCAGTGCCGCGGTGTCCTTCTTCTCGGGCACGGCGACGCGGACCAGGTCGGCGCCGGCCGCGGCGAGCTCGTTGATCTCCGCCACGCAGGTGTCGATCTCATAGGTGTAGCCGGCCGTCATCGATTGCACGGCCACGGGCGCATCCCCGCCGATCTTCACGATCCCCACGCGGTCGTCACCCAGCGAAACCTGTCTTGTCCTGCGTCGTGGATTCATGGTCTGTTCCCGTGTCACCGGACCGCGCAGCGCGGCAGGCCGGATCAGCCGCGGCATGGTAGCCGTTTCGCCGCGATGCGGCCAACGGTCACCCCTTCGGGCGGTTCTGGCACAAAGCCGGCCGGTCAACCGGCCGATAGCAGCATCTGTGTACCCCCACGCGCCGGCCGGAGCCACCCAGCGATGCCATTGACCCACCACCGCGAGCCGTTCTACGACACCCTGCGCCTCAGCGAGGCCGACCGCCAGGCCCTGATGCAGGGGCTCGACGCCAAGCAGGCCAGCGCCCGCTACACCGAGATGCGCGAAGACGCCCGCCTGGCCTACACCGTGCGCGGCCTGGTCGTGCAGATGCACCACCCCGGCGGCTCGCGCGTCAACTACATCGTGCGACCGCGCAACCTCTCCCGGCAGGGCCTGGCGTTCCTCCACGGCTCGTTCTGCTACACCGGCACCCCCTGCGACGTGCACCTGCGCACCGCCGAAGGCGCCTACGACGTGCAGAGCGGTCGGGTGATTCGCTGCGCCCTGCTCCAGGGCACGGTGCACGAAGTCGCCCTGCTGATGGACAAGCCGATCGACCCGCAGCGTTACTTGGGATCGGCGGTCGGCGGCGAAGCGCCGGGCGCCGCGTCGCGATCTCTGCCGCGGCTCAAAGGCCGCGTGCTGCTGGTCGAGGATTCGGTCGACGACCGCGAGCTGCTCCGCTTCCACCTGGCACCCCTGGGCCTGGAGTTGGAGGTGGCGGCCGACACCGCGGGCGCGATGAAGCAGCTCGAGGCCGGCCGATTCGACCTGATCCTCACCGGCGCCTGGCTGGACGACGGCGGGCGCGAGCTGATCGAACAGGTGCGCGCCGCGAACGTCGCCACGCCGATCGTCCTGCTCACCGCCGACCACGGCCCGGACACCGCCGAGCGGGCCACGCAGGCCGGCGCCGCGTCGGTCCTCACCAAGCCCTACGAGCTGGAAGACCTCATCAACACCCTGGGCAAGCACGTGCTGATCGCCCCGGACCCCGACTCCGAGCCGGTCCTCAGCGAGCACTGGAACGATGTGAAGATGCGCCCGCTGATCATCAGCTACCTCGGCCGGCTCGAACAGCAGATCGACCAGCTCGGCAAGCTGCTGCACGCCGCCGACGAGCACAACGCGGCGCTCAAGCTGTGCGCCGCGGTGCGCGGCTCGAGCGGGGGTTACGGCTTCCCGCAGGTCTGCCAGGCCGCGGACAAGCTGCACCACGCCCTGACCGACGCCGCCGACGCCGATCAGCTCCGCCAGCAGTTCGCCGAGCTCTACCGCCTGACCGCCGCGGCCGGCAGGTCCGACCCACGTCAGTGACCGCTGTCCGCCCCGCCCCGGGGCGCCGCCCCTCTGCCGCACCCAACCCACGACGGGGCCGAAACTTAGCGTTTGGCCGGGTCCATGGCCGCCCCTGGCCGCCCGGTCATCCAACGCCGCGCCCGCGGTGCGGGGCGGGCCGAGGCAACGGGTTGTGGGATCGATCGCGCGCATCACCACAAAGGGATGGCACACCGCGATCGGGCGCGCGGACGTGTCGCCGAAGCGCCCGCCCTCGCCCGGCGCGCGGCACAGGCCCCGGCGCATCGGGGGCTCAAAACGGTGAAGAAAAAACTGCGTTCGCGCCGATCCGTCGCCGCCCCGCCCCACCGCGGCGCGCGTCGGTGCGTCGTGTGGGTCGGCGCGTGTTGGGTTCACCCGTGTGATCGGGCAAGCCGTGTGATCGGGCAAGCGCACGCCGTGGCGACTGAAGTCGCCACGCCGGGCCGCGCCACGCCGGGGGCGCCGGGGTTTGCCGTGGGGGGCGGGGCGGCTTATCTTCGGCGCAATTTCGCTCCGCCTCCCCCCGCTGATCCGCCTGAATTATGCCCAAACGCGACGATATCAAAAACATCCTCATCATCGGCTCCGGCCCGATCGTCATCGGTCAGGGCTGCGAGTTCGACTATTCGGGCGTGCAGGCG
>CAZUHK010000213.1:0-4688 GCA_964620345.1 uncultured Planctomycetaceae bacterium | reverse complement strand
GCGATCCCGTGAATCCTGTCAATCCCGTCTGATCGTTCCGCTTCGTGTCATTGTGCCTTCGCGCTCTTTGTGGTTGATCGGACCCGACCGCCGGTTTGTATTGCTCGGCGATGTGCCGGGCGTCAATCATCAGTGATGTCTGCTTTGCCGGGCTCGTTGTGCTCTTGGCGATACATCCCCGGGGGGATTCCCATCTGCTTGCTGAAGACGCTGTTGAAGTAGTTGGTGTCCGCGTAGCCGACCTGTTGGGCGACGGCCCACAGCGGCAGGCGGGTCGTGGCCAACAGCCGCGCGGCCTCCGCCATCCGATTCGCCGTCACCTGCGACTTCATCGACCGGCCGAACGCGGCCCGGAACCGCCGGTCGACCGTCCGGTACGTCGCCGGCAGTTCCTCGATCAGTTCCGCCAGCGGCACATCCTGGCAGGCCCGCGCCCGGATCAGCCGCGCCGTCCGCACGGCCAGCGGGTCGAGGTCGCCCGGGAAATCGGTCGATTCCCGCTCGACAACACCGGTCGGGGGAATGCGGATCGGCTGGGCCGGCGGGTCGTCGCCGCGCAGCATGCGGCTCAACGCCCGCGCCGCTTCGTAGCCGACCCGCTGGAAATCGACCGCCACGCTGGTCATCGGCATCGGCGACATCACGTTGACCAGCACATCGTTGTCGACCCCCATGATCGCCAGTTCCGCCGGCACGCCGAGGCCAATCGACTCGGCCAGCTCGATCAGCCGTATCGCGTGCAGGTCGTTGAACGCCAGGATGCCGCACGGCCGGGGCAGCGCGCCGATCGCCTCGCCCAGCGCGGCGTCGTCCATCGCCGCTTCGAGATATCGACACGTCTGGCCGGCGCTGCGGATCGCTTGCATGAACGGCTGAGCGCGGGCGTCGTTTTCATCAGCGCCGAAGAACGCGAAATGATCCAGATTCTTGCCCAGCAGGTAGTCGGCGGCGGTTCGGCCGATCGCCGCATCGTCGCACGTCACGTTCGCCCCGCCGCTGACGTATTGCCCGCGGGAGACATTCACCACCCGCCGCCGATGCTCGCCGGGCCACCGATCGGCGATGTCCGGTGTGATCACCCCGATCACCCCGTGCGTCGTTTCACAGGTGACTTGCTGGCCCCACACCAAGCGCGACGCGGCGGTAATGCTCGCAAAGCACCAGGCCTCGCGGCCATGGGCGAACTCGGCCACGCCCTGGATCACCCCCCGGCCCATCGCCGAGGCGTTTTCGATCGCCAGGAGTATCCGCCGTCGCGCCATGAAAAATACGCTACCGCAGCGCGTCCAAAAATTCAAGCAACATTGTCGAATAGTCCTATTGTTTTGGCCCGCTGCCGTGGTATATTCAACGTGCATCGCAAAGGCAGCGTCCTTCCCCCGCTGCCTTCCTCGTCAAGCGGGGAGAAAATGGGGATACAAAAACCCGGGGCTGGCGTAACCCAGCCCCACGCTTAGGAGAACACCGATGAATCGCACACGTACCCTGCCCGCACTGATCGCCCTCGCCGCCGCAGCCACCCTCATCTTCGCCACCGCCGCGCCAGCGGCGATGATGGTAACGACCAGTCTCCAAAGCGGCGCATTCCCCGTCAGCGACTCGGACCTGGTCAACGCCGGCCAGCCCACGCTCGCCGGCGTGGCCGCGTCGGGTGTCACTGATCTGGCTGAGATGAACGATGGCGACAATAACGATGGCGACGGAGCAGACTCGGAAATCGTTCCCACCTCCTCGCTCACCTTCAACCTCGATGTCAGCGTCAACACGCTCGGCTACGACATCACCGGCATCACCACGATGTTCGGCAGAACGGACGGCAACTTCGGCGGCCGACGCAACCAGGGCTATCGGATTACGCTGACGTTCGTCGACGACTCGACCGCCGTGCTGGCGGATGGCACGTGGGAACCAAACAGTTCCGGTTCTGCGGGATTCAGTGAAGTCGTGTTCGCCCAAGGCGGTGGCGGCGTGCTGAACAACAGCAGCTTCGAACTCAACGGCAGCAGCCAGTCGTCCGGCGGCGATGCGAACATCGTGGCCACCGGCGTCAAGGCCATCACCTTCGATCAATTTGATCCTGCGAATGTGAATGACGAGCTCCCCGGTAATACAAAAGTGGCGGCCGAAGAGTTCGACGTCTTCGGCGCGGCCACCATCCCCGAGCCGGCCACGCTCGCCCTGCTCGGCCTCGGCGGGGCGGTCATGCTCGGCGGTCGCAAGCGGCGGGCCTGAGCGATACAACCACGCAACCCTCGAATCCCCCCAACCGCCCGCGGCGAACAACTCGCCGCGGGCGGTTCTTGCATGACGCGATGCGTCTTGCTCCACGAGCGGATACCGCGTCCGACATGCCCTGTAGACAAGCGCGGTTTTCGGCGTGGATGGTGAAAGATGAGGGCTGCCAGCAAGTCGCCACGGAAGGTGGCGGCGGTGGCGCTTGAAGTGGGCGAACGGTGTTTTTCCAAGTCCAGCCACCGGTTCAGCCGCGGGGATTTCACCCTTCATCCACTGTTCACGCTGCGGGTCCCGCAGCGGTTTTTCAAGACCGGCTATCGCGGCATGGTGGCGATCGTTGCCGACCGGCGGCATCCCGATGCTGTCCATCCTGCAAATCCTGTCATCCTGTCAAATAGCCCCCCCGACCCGCGCTTGGCCAAGGGTGACGGCAGGGGCTAACATTCGGGTGAGGTCAAGCCATGAGCGATGCGGAACTTCTCGAACGTATCACCTGCCACCCCAGAGTCATGGCCGGCAAGCCCGTGATCGAGGGCACGCGGTTGACCGTGGAATACATCCTCAACCTGCTGGGCCAGGGCTCGTCCGCGGCCGACATCCTCGCGGAGTATGACGGGCTGGCCGCGGAAGATATCCAGGCCTGCCTGCTGTTCGCCTCGCAATCCCTGTCCAGCACCGCGTTCATGCCCCTGATCGCGGAGTCGGCCTAGAGCATCTTTCGGCGACCCGTAGTGGGCGTCACACTTTGTCCCGAAAGGCAAGGTGCGAGCGCGCGTCCGCACCCGCGCACACCTTGCCGCTAGAGCGTTTCGCGGCATACCCGGCCTCTTGCGACTTCGCGTCGAAGCCACCGGGGCGGACGATCGCGCGAAGCCGCAAGCGGCCGATGTTGGCACAAGTTGCTCTAACCCATAGGGGGCGGTCGGCGTTCGCGCGATGCCTCCAAGCCGACGCCGCGCGATGGCCGCTTTCAATAATCGGTGATGTCCTTTGTGATGCGGCCGGAGCGGAAGCCCCGCCGGTCGCCTACCACTGGGGAGCGATCGCGGTTTTTCCGAAGATGATTGGATAGGCGACGTTTCGCCCGTCGGTGTGCCGCGTTCGGGCGTCCATGTAGCAAACGCTAAACGCGCGGCGCGACTGCTGGCTGCGATTGACATCGGAAGCGTGAAGGAGGCGATTGTGGAGCAAGGCCACGTCGCCGGGCTCCAGTTCGAGAAAGCGGACTTTGTCCTTCGGCGCCCACTTTTGGGCCTGCTGCTCGGTCAGAAAGCCGGAGCTGTGCTCGGGATTGATCAAGCCGGCCTTGTGGGAGCGCGGCACATACTGCACGCAGCCGTTGTGCACCGTGGCCGAGTCCAGCGGTATCCAAACGGTCAGCTCGGGGTCGCGATCGAGATAATTCCAACGGTCCTGGTGCCATGGAAGAAACGTCCCGCGATTGGCGGGCTTGTTCATGAACATGGCCCGGAAGCAGGCGATGTCGGCCTCCTGGCCGTGGATGCGACGACACGCGTCATGCAGAACGGGGTGCCGCATCAGTTCCAGGAAGCAGGCGTCGTATTCGAGGTCCTGAATTTTGCGGTAGTTCAAGGTCGGCCCTTTGTGCCCCTTCGACTGGGCACCGGCGTCCTCGTATGTCCCGGACTCGCTGTCGAGCTGCATGAGCATGCGGCTGTAGTCCACGCGCGCCTTGCCCAGCATGATCTGGTCGATTCGGTTCTGCAGGGCCTCGACGCGGTCGGGCGGCAGCAGGCCCTTCAATACCAGACTGCCCTGCTGCTCGAATTGTCTCCACTGCGCTTCGTCCAAGCGTTCGACACGGTCGTTGATCCGCGACATTTCAAGCTCCTGTTCGTTCGACTGTCGCGATTATGCGGCGGCGGGTAGGGCGTCGTCGAGGGCTTGGAGGATTTTGCGGCGGCCGGGGTCGGCGATTCGGGTTCAGTGGGGCATGGGGAACTGTTGGCAGAGTTCGACGACTTCGCCGCGGAGGGCGTCGAGGGTGGCCTTGTCGCCGCCGCTTTGCAGGGCGCGGTCGATCAGTTCGGCCACCTGGGTCATCTGGGTCTCGGTGAACCCGCGGGTGGTCAGGGCGGGGGTGCCCAGTCGCACGCCGCTGGTCTTCAAGGGGCTGCGGGTTTCCTGGCTGACGGTGTTCATGTTGGCGATGATGCCGGCGCCTTCGAGCGACGCGGCGGCGTCTTTGCCGGTCAGCTCGGGGTCGAACGGTCGCAGGTCGATCAGCACGAGGTGGTTGTCCGTGCCGCCGCTGGACAGGCAGTAGTCCTTTTTGACCAGCTCGGCCGCGAGTGCCTTGGCGTTGGCGATGGTCTGCTGGGCGTAGCTCTTGAACTCCGGCCGCAGCGCCTCGCCGAAGGCGACGGCCTTGGCGGCGATGACGTGCATCAGCGGCCCGCCCTGGCTGCCGGGGAACACGGCCTTGTTGATCG
>CAZUHK010000212.1:0-4732 GCA_964620345.1 uncultured Planctomycetaceae bacterium | reverse complement strand
TTGCGGCTTCGCGCTATCGCCGGACCCAGTGGCTCCGACGCGAAGCCGCAAGCGGTCAAAATTGACGCAAGTTGCTCTATTTTGGCGATTCGTCATGGTCGGCTGCGGTAAGTTGGATTACCTTGAAGACCATGAGCGACGCCACACACACCAATCCGGGACTAATCGAGCGGCTCCAGCAACGGGGTGACCCTGGCAACAGGCAGGACTGGATCGCCGGCGATCATGATTACGTCACCGAACTCGGGCTGACCAGTTCCGATGTGCCCGTGCTGATGGACGTGATGCAGAGTTGGTTTTGCGAACCCGGCGAAGGGCCGGTGGATATTCCCGATGAGGCACCGGCCGTGTACGCGCCGATCCACGCATGGCGGGCGTTGGGGCAGATGCGGGCCGCCGAAGCCACGCCGGCCATGCTGGGCATGCTCGATCGGCTTGAGGAGATGCTCGACGACTGGGCGTTCGAAGAGTTTCCGTTCGTCTGGGCGATGATCGGCGAATCGGCGATCGACCCGCTGGCGGCGTACCTGGCCGATGGTTCGTATCGCGAATATTCGCGTGTCTGCGCCGCTCACGGTCTGTGTGAGATCAGCCAGCGCCCTGACGCGTTGCGTGACGCAGCGGTGATGCGACTGACCGAGGCGCTGAATCGCCAGGACACGGAGGTCGAGACGCTCAACGGTTTTCTGATCAGCTACCTGCTCGACCTGAAGGGGGTGGAGTCGGCCGAGGCGATCGAGCGGGCGTACGCCGCCGACTGCGTTGACCTGACGATCACGGGCAACTGGGCCAAGGCCCGGTCGGAACTTGGGGTCGAAGGGCTGGGGCTGATTCCCGAAGAGCAGGCGAATCGCAAGACGCCGCCGCTGCTCGGCCCGCTAGCCGCGGCAGCGTTGAGCGGGTTGACAAGTCGATCAAACCCCAGAGATGATCTCAAGCAGCGCCGCAAACAGCGCAAGAAAGAACGCCGCAACCGCCGTCGCGGCCGGCGCAAGTAGACGATTGAGGTACACTGGAAAGATCATGGCTGCAGCGAAGAAAAACCCCCAACTCAACGCGGCGGTTCTGAAGGTGGTCAAGAACCAGCTCCGCGACTTGAATCCGCCGGAGACCAAGCAGACGTATGATCGGCTTCTGGCCGCCGGCTATGACGATGCGAAGGCCCGCCAGATGATCGGCCAGGTTGTGCTCACGGAGATCGTCGCCGTGCTGCAGAGCGGCAAGCCGTACGACGAACAGCGATTCACGGCGGCGCTGGCCAAGCTGCCGGATGAGTCGTGACGGGCCGACCAAGACGTTTTACTACGAGTTCGAGATCTCGCTGATCGGCGTCACGCCGCGCATCTGGTGCCACTTTCAGATCCGCAAGAACTGCACGTTTCACGAGCTGCACGACACGATCCAGAAAGCGTGCGGCTGGCTCGATTACCATCTCTACGAATTCCGCATGTACACGGGAGACGAGCCATTCGACCGTGGTGAATGGATCGCCTGTTCGCCATTCATGCAGCCGATGTAACCTGACGAGATCATCCCCGAAACGATGCGGATCCGGCTGGACGAACATTTTCCCATGGGGCGGGACATCCCGGCGATCTACGTGTACGACTTTGGCGACACCTGGCAGCACCTGCTTGAGATGATAGAGGTGGTGCAACTTCAAGGGACTGGGCGGCGGCACATGCTCGGTGGCGCACGGGCGTTTCCGCCGGAGGATTGTGAGCTGGCTTTTGGTTAACGGGCGCTTTGGCAAGGCCGATCGAATTGCCCATCTTATCGCCGGCCGCAAAGCGCGGCCCAACCTGCCGGGGGCCTTTGGCATGCGCGCGTCTTAATTGCGATAACGTCATCCGCTATCCAATGCAGAGCGATCGCGCTTTCGATGCCGGTCGGATTGACGCGAGTGGAATAGTTTGGTAGTACGTAATACAAAGTTTTTTATACCTAAACCTTGAGTAAGGAGTCATGCCATGATGTGTGCTGCGATGAGTTGGTCGGGCCGGTCGGTTTGTGGGAGCGTGTGGTTGATGGCGTTGTTGGCCTGGACGCCAATCGCGTTCGCTCAGCCGGTGGCGCCGGGCGAGGTCGCGCCCCCGCCCGAGCCGATGGAATCCGGGCCGGCCGAGGTCTGGCTGCAGCCGTTCCGCGACGTCCAGCGGATGCTCAGCGATGACCTGCGGCTCGACCTGGAGCTGGGCTACACGCTCATCTTCCAGTGGGCCGACCCGACCGTCGACCAGACCGACGCGCTGCTCTCGGGCAGCTTCGACCTCGCCGGCGTCTGGCGGGCGATGGAGAACGAGCGGGGCGCTTATGGTCAGCTCGGCTTGCTCGTCGAAGGCGGGCAGATCATCACCGCCGACGCAGACGAAGATCTCTCGGCCAACCTCGGCTCGGCCCTGGGCATCAACGACGACCGGATCAGCGATGACATCGTCGTCACCGAGCTGTGGTGGCAGCAGACGTTGCTCGACGGCAAGCTCGACATCGCGGCCGGCCGGCTCGACCAGACCGTTTACTTCGATGCCAACCGCATTGCCAACGACGAGACGACGCAGTTCCTCGCCACGCCGCTGGTGAACAACCCGGCCGTGGCGTTCCCCGACGCGGGTCTTGGTGTGAATGTCAACGCGCAGGTACACGAGCAGGTCGCCGTCCGCGTTGGCTTCGGCAACGCCAACGCCGTGGGCAGCGAGGCCGACTTCAACAGCTTCGACCTGCGGGAACTGTTCATCGCCGCCGAGGCCGAATGGACGCCGGTGTTGTTCGATCGGCCCGGGGCCTACCGCGTGATGGTCTGGACCACCGACAGCGAGGACGGCCCGACCGGCCAGGGCGTGGCGCTGAGCTTCGATCAGGAAGTGCTGGCCGACGGGCTGATGGTGTTCGCCCGGTATGGGCACGGGGCGCAGGACGTGGTCGATTTCGATCACTTCGCCTCGGCGGGTGTCGGCCTCGAGGGGCCGCTCGGCCGGGCCGACGATCTGGCCGCGATCGGATGGGCGTGGGGCCATGCCTCCAACTCCGGCGGCGACGAGCACCTGGTCGAAGCGTTCTACCGCGTGCAGGTGACCCGTTGGCTGGCGATCACGCCGGACGTGCAGCTCGTGTTCAACCCGATCGACGGGACCGACGCCACCGTGTTCGTCGGCGGCGTGCGTGCTCAGTTCACCTTCTGACACCCCGCACGCCATGCGTTATCATCCGCATCCACCCGCAGGAGGCGACGGCGACGCATGGGCGTGAAAGTGAGCAAGTTCGGCGGCAGTTCCCTGGCCGATGGCAGCCGGCTGCGCAAGGTCGCGCAGATCATCCAGGCCGACCCGGCCCGGCGTTATGTCGTGCCATCGGCCCCCGGCAAGCGCCACGCCGACGATCAGAAGATCACCGATCTGCTGTACCTGTGCCACGCCTCGGCCCAGCAGCGCGTGGGCTTTGAGGAGACGTTCGGACGGATCGCCGAGCGGTTCAAGCAGATCGCGGCGGACCTCGGGCTGTCGCTGGACCTCCACGGCCCGCTGGAGGCGATTCGCCGGCGCATCGCCGACGGCGCCTCGGCCGACTACACCGCCAGCCGCGGGGAGTACCTCAACGGCCTGATCCTCGCCGAGCTGCTGGGCTACGACTTCATCGACCCGGTCGAGGTGATTCACTTCAATGCGTCCGGCCGCTTCGACGCCGAGCAGACGCAGGCGGCGATGAGCAGTCGGCTGGCGAAGCACGAGCGCGCGGTGGTGCCGGGCTTCTTCGGGTCGATGCCCGATGGGTCGGTCAAGACCTTCAGCCGCGGCGGCAGCGACATCACCGGCGCGATCGTCGCGCGGGGCGTGGCGGCGGAGGTGTACGAGAACTGGACCGACGTGAGCGGCCTGATGCGCACCGATCCGCGCATCGTCGCCGATGCCGTGCCGATCGACGTGGTCACCTACGCCGAGCTGCGCGAGCTGGCGTACATGGGCGCGTCGGTGCTGCACGACGAGGCGATCTTCCCCGTGCGTCAGGCGGGCATCCCGGTCAACATCCGCAACACCAACGACCCGGAGCACCCGGGCACGCTGATCGTGCGCGACGCCGAGCCGATCGCCCGCATGGGCACGATCACCGGCATCGCGGGCCGGCGGGATTTCACGATCATCTCGATCGCCAAGTCGCTGATGAACGCGGAGCTGGGCTTCGGCCGGCGTGTGCTCGCGGCCCTGGAGGACCACGGCGTGAGCTTGGAGCACATGCCCTCGGGCATCGATACGCTGGGCGTCGTCATCGCCGACAGCCAGCTCGACGGCAAGCTCGACGACGTGGTCAATCAGATCAAGGCCGACGTGAAACCCGATGAGATCAGCGTCGAGCGCCACATCGCGCTGATCGCCACGGTCGGCCGGGGCATGGCCCGCACGCCGGGCATGGCGGCGCGGCTGTTCACCGCGCTGGCCGAGGCCGGCGTCAACGTCCGCATGATCGACCAGGGCTCCAGCGAGCTGAACATAATCGTCGGCGTCGAGTCGGACGACTTCGAGAGCGCCGTGCGCGCGATCTACGCAGCGTTCGTGGATTGATCCGGCCGGGAACGCCGACAAGCGTGTTGGGCCGACCGGCTCACTCGCCGCCCAAGGCCGCCCCGACGAACGCCGCGGCACGATCCACGACGTCTTCCAGCTTCACCCTCTGCACCTCGGCGGCGGTGCGGGGCTTGAACTCGACCTCGTGGTCGGCCAGGCCCTTGTCGCCCACGACC